>JAZOAS010000042.1:0-8065 GCA_045595605.1 Eubacteriales bacterium | reverse complement strand
GTTTTTGGAGGTGATACTGTGGAACGCGCTATACTTCATTGCGACCTGAACTCTTTTTTTGCATCTGTTGAAGAGGTCCGAAACCCCGAGCTTCGGGCATACCCCGTCGCAGTTTGCGGAAACCCGAAAATGCGCCACGGTATTATCCTTGCAAAAAATGAAAAGGCAAAAGCCTTCGGCGTCAAAACCGCCGAAACTCTCTGGCAGGCAAGACGGAAATGCCCGGAGCTTGTTCTCGTTCCGCCGCATTATGAGGAATACGCGAAATGCTCCGAAATAGTCAACGATATTTACCTTCGTTATACAGACCTTGTCGAGCCTTTCGGCATCGACGAATCGTGGCTCGATATCACAGGCTCACTTCACCTTTTCGGTACCCCTCGGGAAATTGCGGACGATATACGCAAGACCGTGTTTGAAGAAACGGGGCTTACCGTTTCCGTCGGCGTTTCTTTTACGAAGTCTTTTGCAAAGCTTGGCAGCGACTACAAAAAGCCAAATGCCACAACAGAAATAACGCGCGAAAATTTTCGCGATATCGTCTGGCCGCTTCCGGTTTCCGACCTGCTTTTCGTCGGAAAAAGCGCAAGGGAAACCTTTAACCGTCTCGGTATCGGGACTATCGGAGAGCTTGCAAAAAGCTCGCGGGAGATGATTTCGGCACACCTTGGCAAAACAGGTGAGCTTGTCCACGACTATGCAAACGGCATCGACCCATCCCCCGTTCACTCGGCTTTTGAAGAAACCGACCCGAAGTCGATAGGTCGCGGGCTTACCTTCTCGCACGACCTTACGGATATATCCGAAATTAAAACTGCGCTCACCGCGCTTTCAGACGATGTCGCAAGAAGGCTTCGGAAGCACGGAAAACGCGCACTTGCCGTCTCTCTTACCGTTCGTGACCCCGCCTTCAGAACAAGCTCACACCAGAAAGCGCTCGACTGCCCCTCGCACCTTTCAAGCGAGATTTTCAAAACGGCTCTTGAGATATATGACAAATACTATCTCAAGAATCACGCCCCTGTCAGAATGCTCACGGTTACAGCGCTCTCGCTCGTCGATGAAGAGCTTTCCTCAGCTTCGCAGATTTCGCTCTTCGGAGAGGATTCTGCGCGGGATAAGAGAGAAAAGGTCGAGCTCACACTTGACAAGCTGAGAAGCAAATTCGGCAAGAGCGCAACAACACCCGCTTCCCTTCTCAACAGCGACTTTTCGATTGCGAAAAAGACCGAAAAATAGAAGAGAAAATCTTGACAACAGCTACCTTTTTAGTGTACAATATTCTTTAAATAAAATGATAAAAAGGAGCGTTGCAGATTATGGATATAAACAATAAAGTTTGCGGAGAAGGCCTCACCTTTGACGATGTGCTTCTCGTTCCCGCAAGAAGCGAAATTCTCCCTGCAGATATTGATGTCACCACCCGCCTCACAAAAAAGATTTCTCTTAACATTCCGGTTATGAGCGCAGCTATGGATACAGTTACTGAATCCCGTATGGCTATCGCCGTGGCTCGTGAGGGTGGAATCGGTGTTATCCACAAAAACATGACAATTGAAGAACAGGCAAACGAAGTCGATATGGTTAAGCGCTCCGAAAACGGCGTTATCACAAACCCTTTCTTCTTGAGCCCGACACATACTCTCGGAGACGCTGATGACCTCATGGCAAAATACCGCATCTCAGGTGTTCCGATTTGCGATAACAACCGACTTGTCGGTATCATCACAAACCGCGATATGAAGTTTGAAACCGATTATAACCGCCCGATTTGCGAGGTTATGACAAAGGAAAACCTTATTACGGCTCCGGTCGGCACGACTCTTGAGGATGCTACCGAAATTCTCAGAAAAAACAAAATCGAAAAGCTCCCGATTGTTGATGAGAATATGGCTCTTCGCGGTCTCATCACAATCAAGGATATCGAAAAGGCTCAGCGTTATCCGAACTCTGCGCGTGACGAAAAGGGTCGCCTTCTCGTTGCTGCTGCTATCGGTAACACTCCCGATGTTCTCGACCGCGCAAAGGCTCTTGCTGAGGCAGGCGTTGATGTCTTCACACTCGACAGCGCCCACGGTCACCACATCGGCATTATCAACACTGTTTCTAAAATCAAAAACGCTTTCCCGAATGTTGAGCTTATCGCAGGTAACATCGCTACTCCCGAAGCTGCCCGCGACCTCATTGAGGCAGGTGCAGACGCTGTAAAGGTCGGTATGGGCCCGGGTGCTATCTGTACTACGCGAATCGTTGCAGGTATCGGTGTCCCGCAGATTACTGCTGTTATGACAGTTGCTGAAGTCGCTGACAAGTACGGCGTTCCGGTTATCGCAGACGGCGGTATCAAATACTCAGGCGATATCCCGAAGGCTATCTGCGCAGGTGCTTCCGTCATCATGCTCGGTTCTCTCCTTGCAGGATGTGACGAAGCTCCGGGTGATTTTGAAATGTTCCAGGGCAGACGCTTTAAGGTTTACCGCGGTATGGGCTCTCTCGGCGCTATGGCTAAGGGTGGCCGCGACCGTTACTTCCAGCAGAACAACCGCAAGCTCGTCCCCGAGGGTGTTGAAGGCCGTGTTCCTTACAAGGGCGCAGCAGGCGACACAATCTACCAGCTCATCGGCGGTCTCCGCGCAGGTATGGGTTACTGCGGTGCAGCTAACATCGAAGCGCTCCGCGAGAACGGTCGTTTCATAAAGATTACAGGCGCAGGTCTCAAGGAAAGCCATCCGCACGATATCTACATCACAAAAGAAGCTCCGAACTATTCGGTCAATCCGTAAAATACATACAAAACCGCACGCGATACGGCGTGCGGTTTTTCTTGCAAAGTAATATACTTTGTGGTACAATATTTTAGACTTTCAAAGAAAATGGAGATTTAAATTATGGATTCTACATCAAAAAAGCTTGCCAAAGTCGGTAACACTATCATTACCGAGGCAGATATCGACGCAACTATTGAAGCACTCGGCCCGCGCGGTCAGGCCTACAACAACCCCGAAGGCAGAAAGGCGGTTCTCGAGCAGAGCATTGCAAAAGAGCTTTTCCTCGCTGAAGCTAAGAAAAACTCTTATGAGAATGACCCGAAGTTCATAGCTGACCTTGCAAAGGTTCGCGACGAAATGCTTGCAAACTTCGCTATCGAAAAAGAGCTTTCTTCTATCGAAGTAAGTGACGATGAGGTCAAAAAGTTCTACGACGAGCACAAGAGCGAGTTTGTTTCAGGTGAGAGCGTTTCGGCGAGCCACATCCTCGTTGACAGCGAAAAAAAGGCAAAAGACCTTCTTACCGATATCAGGTCAGGCGCAATCAGCTTTGCCGAGGCTGCAAAAGCAAACAGCTCCTGCCCGTCTTCAGAGCAGGGCGGCTCTCTCGGTACATTTACACGCGGTCAGATGGTTCCTGAATTTGAAAATGTGGCATTTGCGATGAATGTCGGCGATATTTCCGAGCCTGTAAAAACACAGTTCGGATATCACCTCATCCACCTCACAGCAAAGAACGAAGCAGGCACTGTTCCCTTCGAGCAGGTTCGCGAAAACATAGTTCAGAAAGTTCTTATGGACAAGCAGCAGGCTGCATACTCCTCAAAGCTCAATCAGTTAAAGATTCTTTTCCCGATTGAAATGTTTAATTAACATAAAAACAGTTAAATCCGACCTATGGTTATAACCACAGGTCGGATTTTTCACGATAGCTGCATTGTAACACCACAACTCAATGCTTTTTCGTATATTTGCAGGATGGAAAATTAGGGCATCCATAAAATTCGCCATATTTACCCTTACGCAAAACAAGCTGTGTTTTACAATACGGGCATTGGTCATTCTCAACATCTGTCAATTTCTTATCTTTTACAGTCTTTACTCGTTCTTTGTGTTCAAGACGCTTTTCTTTTCCTTTATGTTGATGCTCTTTTATATATTCAAACACCGCCTGCTGTTGTTCCTTAGAAAGTGCCGTTGGTTTTCCCTTCGATAACATTTCCAATCCTTTGCGAAGCAGTAGCAGTCCGTTCAATATAATTGTGTTCGGATTATCAGGATTGTCATTGACATTACTTATTTTAAAATCTTCACACAACAGCACTATAACAGAAAAACAAGGTATATCTCCAAATTCTTTCAAGAAGTTTTTTAAATACTTTATATGATTGTAATTCTGCTTCATTGGACTGTAAATATCGTATTTTTGACCGCCATTGTAATAGTACCACCGTTTTTTCTTTCCATCACCATATATTCGGGCATTCGGGTACATCTTTACTTCCAACACATATATACCTTTCTCCCCAATCAGCAACAAATCTATTTGTGAAGTATGCTCGTTATCAGCATCAATCAAAACATCATACAAAACGAGCATTTCCGGTATATCTAATCGCGCCATATATTTGGTCAGATACTCCCCGAATCCACCCTTTAATTCATTCAATGTGGGCAATTCTTTTATCTTGTCCAATAATTTCATTTAGTTCCTCCAAAACTCCTACCCGGGTGGGTAGGAGTTTTTTACATTTTTGAAATTGCCTCAGCGACAATCTTTTTAAAATCTCCGCCGATTTTTTCCGCCATTCGCTTTATATCCTCGTGCGAAAGCGGTGCGGGAGAGAGCCCCGCCGCCATATTCGAAATACAACTGATTCCGCAGACGCGCATTCCCGCGTGTCTCGCCGCCATAGCTTCACATGCTGTACTCATCCCGACAGCATCCGCACCCCAGCTTTCGTAAGCTCTAATCTCCGCAGGTGTTTCGTAGTTTGGTCCCGTTGTCTGGATATAGACACCTTCAAAAAGCTTTATCGAAAGTCGCTCGGCAGATGCTCTGACTATATCGCAGAGCTCTTTATCATAAACACAGCTCATATCGGGAAAGCGAGTTCCGAGTTCTTCAATATTCTTACCGATAAGCGGTGACGGAACAAGGCTCGATATGTGGTCGGTTATCATCATGAGTGCGCCCTCTGAAAAAGCCTTATTGATTCCTCCTGCAGCATTTGTAAGGAAGAGCGTTTCTGCACCCATCATCTTCATAAGACGAATCGGCATAACAACCTGAGTTATGTCATACCCCTCGTAATAATGAACTCTTCCCTGCATTATAACCGTCGGAACTCCGTTTACATACTTGAAAACAAATCTCCCCTTATGCCCTACTACGGACGATGTCGGAAAACCGGGTATATCACCGTAAGGAATTTCGGCTATAATATCGTCACCCTCGGCAAAATCGCCAAGGCCCGAGCCGAGAACGAGCGCAACGCGCGGAACAAAATCAGTCTTTTTTCTTATAAACTTGAGCGCCTTTTGAAGTTTTTTATACATATCTGCCACCTCAGTTAAACGAATTTTTATTCTCTCCCACATCGAACATTTCCCGTATGCGAAGAGCAAGGAGCTTGTGTTCAGGTCTCTTCAGCTCGCGGTCAACCTCTGCAATCTGCTCGGCCTCCCGCTTTGCCGCCTCAAGCACCTTCATATCTGACATAAAGCTTGCTATTTTAAGCGTTGGAAGACCGTGCTGACGGGTTCCGAAGAAATCACCCGGGCCGCGAAGGCGGAGGTCCTCTTCTGAAATCTTAAAACCGTCGTTTGTTGCGCGAAGAGCCGAAAGTCTCTCCCCTGCAGGACTCCATTTTCCTGCATTCGAGAACAGGATACAGTATGACTTATCCCGACCTCTGCCGACGCGCCCACGCAGCTGATGAAGCTGTGAAAGACCGAAACGCTCGGAATTTTCAATCGCCATGACAGTCGCATTCGGGACATTCACACCGACCTCAATAACCGTTGTCGAAACGATTGCCAAGGTCTCGCCCGAAACGAATCTCCGCATAACGGCGTCCTTTTCCTTCTGCTTCATTTTTCCGTGGAGAATTTCTATATTCTTCCCTGCAAAAACATTTTCAGAAAGCTCTTTTGCAAACTTTTCTACTGAACGGAGCTCCCCTTCTTCGTCCTCATCTATCATCGGACAGACTATATACGCCTGGTGTCCCGCTTCAAGCTGTTTGTTTATAAAGTTATAAGCATCCGCGCGCTTGCCGTCGTTTACTATAAGAGTATCAACAGGAAGTCTTCCCGGCGGAAGCTCGTCTATAATCGAAATGTCAAGGTCTCCATACATAATGAGCGCAAGCGAGCGCGGAATAGGCGTTGCCGACATAACAAGCTGATGCGGATTTTCTCCCTTCGCCGCAAGAAGGGCTCGCTGACGGACGCCAAAGCGATGCTGTTCGTCAACAATCATAAGTCCTAAATTTTCAAACTCTACATCCTCGCTTATAACGGCGTGAGTTCCGATAAGAAGCGAAACTTCACCGTTTGCACACATCTCTTTTACCCGTCTTTTCTCCGCCGCTCTTGAGCTTCCTGTAAGAAGCTCGCAGGTCATTCCGAGAGACGAGAGCTGTTCGTTGAGAGACAAAAAGTGTTGCTCTGCGAGAATTTCCGTCGGCACCATAAGAACGCTCTGAAGGCCGTTAATATGCGCGACATACGCCCCCGCCGCAGCAACCGCAGTTTTACCTGAGCCGACATCGCCCTGGACAATTCTGTTCATGGGCTTTTCTTTTTTCATATCACCGACAATCTCAGAGACAACACGAAGCTGAGCTCCAGTCATTTTAAACGGAAGTGAAGCAAAAAACGGTGTAAGGTTATCTTCCTTAACAGCAATACCCTTCTGCGTTTCGCGCCTGTCACGAAGGTGCATAAGTCCCAGAGAAAGTACAAAAAGCTCCTCAAACACAAGCCGGCGCTTTGCGATATCAAGTTCCTCCTCACTTGTAGGAAAATGAATTTCGCGATATGCCCAGCTTGCATGAGCGAGCTTATATTTTTTGCGCAACTCATCAGGAAGCGCATCAGTTATACCGTCAGAAAACTCCGCAAGCGCGTTTCTAATTGCACCGCGTAAAATATCCGCACTTATTCCCGCTGTGAGAGAATAAACCGGAAGGATAGCCCCGGTTTTTATACCCGAGCTATCCTCTCTTTCAAATGTAGGGTTGGTTATACACAGTCTTCCGCCACGTTCTTCGACCTTTCCGAAGAAGACATAGCGCTCCCCTGCAACCAACTTATCCACGCTGTATTTCTGATTAAAGAAAACTATATTTATGCCGCCCGACTGGTCAACCGCACGAAACTCAGAGACCGTAACCCCACGGCGCACCTTTCTCGTTCTTATGCCCGAAGAGACATACGCCGATATGCACGCCTTATCCCCAACGGAAAGCTCGGAAATTCTGAGAGTTTTCCGTCTGTCTTCATAGTCGCGGGGGAAAAAGTTAAGAAGGTCTCCTATCGTGTAGATACCAAGCTTTGCAAAGGCTTCGGCGCGTTTTTCGCCAACGCCTTTGAGATAGCGTATTCCGGTATTCAAATCGGACTTTGTCATAAAAACCTACTCCGCTGAAATCAAATAGTAGTAAACAGGCTGTCCACCGTCAAGAAGCATAACCTCGGCATCAGAAGCCTTCGCCTTGCAGATGTTTTCAACCTCTGCCGCAGCGTCCGCCGTAACACCTTCACCGTGGAAAACCGTAATAAAGCTCTTATCGGCAATTCCCATATCCGAAACGAGCTTCTCGCAAACCTCAGAAAGATCCTTGCCTGACGCCGCGAGCTTTCCTTCGTTGAGAGCAAGGTATTCGCCCTCTTTTATGGAATAACCGTCAAACTCGCTGTCGCGTGCAGCGTAAGTAATCGAGCCTGTCGATACATTCTTTGCTGCTTCCATCATAGCGTCAACATTCTCTTCGAGAGAAGCATCGGGAGAGAACGCAAGCATCGCAGAGATACCCTGCGGCATGGTCTTTGTTTCAAGAACAACAACCTGCTTCTCGCAAAGCTCAATCGTCTGCTGTGCCGCCATAATGATGTTCTTGTTATTCGGAAGAACGAAAACAATCTCCGACGGTGTTGCATTGACAGCCGCAAGTATATCATCCGTTGATGGGTTCATCGTCTGACCGCCCTCAACAAGAGTGTTCGCACCAAGGTCACGGAAAACGCTTAAGATTCCCTCTCCTGCGCCTACAACCGCAAAGCCGTACTTT
>JAZOAS010000041.1:0-4510 GCA_045595605.1 Eubacteriales bacterium | reverse complement strand
TTTATTGTCTTCCTAAGACCGCTTGGCCTCCGACTTCCGAATTTTTCGATAAAGTCGAAATCTTCGGCTTCAGTTTCCTTTCCGAATGTCGGAAGCTTTTTAAGAAGCTTGTTTCTGAGAAGCGCAGTTTTCTCCTTCTCTTCATCCGTCAACGGGCGGTAAGAAAGAGGCGGAACATCAGGCTTTATAAGGCCGAGCTTTACATCAAAAAAATCATCCTCACGAAGAGTGAATGCAAGCTCGTCTTCATTCATTTCCGCAAGGCGAAGAAGCTGCTCATACGGAAGCAGATGCCAGTTGTTTCTTATAACAGTAAGAAAACCTCTGTCTTTATACCCCTCATTTACCTTTGCAGGGACACGAAGCCCCATATCGGACGCAAGACCTTCAACCGTAGCTACATCCGTACCGAGCAAGTCGGCGAGCTTTTCAGTCGGGACAGACTCCCAGTTACGGAATATGAAATTCTGAAAAAGAGTCGGAAAATGATTAAATTCTGCCCTTTTCTCCGAAAGCTTCGGAAGCGTTACCTGTGCCATAAATATACCTCATTTTTATTTATAGTAACAACCATCCTGAACCCAAATGGTTCAGGATGGTTCTGGTGCGGGTAACAGGACTTGAACCTGCACAGAGTTTCCCCCATTAGAACCTGAATCTAACGCGTCTGCCTATTCCGCCATACCCGCATATTTTGCCTATCGAGCGTTATTATAGCATAAATCAGAAAAAGTATCAACCACTCTTTGGAATTATTTTACCCATCTTTCAAATAACTTTACTTCCTCCTGCATATATATTTTAAGAAAGCCCATATGAGGAGGAACACCTATGTATATTGAAGATTTCTTGCCTGAAGGCAGGCTTATAAACACCGAAAAAAACAAACTTCTTACCGCCTCAAAAGATACGCTTCGTGATGCTTTGAACAAAGAAACAGTCGTTGAAGGAACGGCTGTTTTATGTGATGCCGAGCACAACCTCACCGTAAGCTTCGGAAGCTTTACCGGTATCATTCCGCACAGCGAAGCGGCGCTCGGGATTGACAACGGAAAAACGCGCGAAATTGCGATAATCTCAAGGGTCGGAAGACCCGTTTCATGCACAGTCACCGAAATCACCGCCGACGGAACACCTATTCTCTCAAGAAAAAGAGCTCAGGAAAAAGCTCTCTCCCGCTTTTTCGATACAAAGCGAGCCGGCGACATTATTCCCGCAACGGTAACCCACCTTGAGCCGTTCGGTGCTTTCTGCGACATCGGCTGCGGAAACATCTCTCTCCTCGGCATCGAGACGCTCTCGATTTCGAGAATATCTCATCCTTCCGATCGTTTTTCAGAAGGTGACAATATTTTCGCCGTAATCTCATCTCTTGACTTTGAAAACAAGAGAATCTTCCTTTCTCACCGTGAGCTTCTCGGCACATGGGACGAAAATATCAAAAAATTCTCAACGGGCGAAACCGTCAGAGGTATTGTTCGCGGAGTTGAGGAATACGGTATCTTCGTTGAGCTTGCTCCGAACTTATCCGGACTTGCCGAGTTTCGGGAGGACATAGCCTTGGGAGATTCTATTTCTGTTTTTATTAAGAACATTATCCCGGAAAAAATGAAAATAAAGCTCGTTATAATCGACAAACTACCGGATTTATCCAAACAACAAATAACGGCTTCAGATTATTTTCTGACCTCGGGACACATCTCCTCCTGGTGCTATTCTCCCCCGTATTCAGAGCGAAAAAAGGGCGAGTCATTTTTCTAAAAAATAAACCCTCACAATCGATTTGTGAGGGTTTGCTTTTACTCTTCCTTTACTTCTTCTGTCTCATAAAACGGCTCATCGTCATAAATAAAGCTATGAAGCTTCTCGGACGCTTCCTCAAGGTCATACACCATAGCGTAAAATTCATTCGTTTTGTAGCTTCCGTCAATCGGGAATCTTCCCTCTTCAAACTCAGGTCTTCCCGACACGAGAACGGTTCCTGCAATTTTTATAATTTCTTCATTTGAAAGAGAGGTCTCTACCATGGGCAAAAGCGCACGGATAAGTGACGGATATCTCATAAATCCGGCATCAAGTGCCTTATCCATAAGTTTTCTCATAACCTCGCGCTGACGCTCTGTGCGCTCAAAATCCGAATTTCCGACATATCTTATTCGAGAATACGCAACCGCCTGATAACCGTAAAGAGTTACATTTCCCGATTCTTTTATGAGGTCTGCCTCTTCTCCGACCTCGTCTGCCATTTCCTTGATGTATTTGTTGGCATTTCTTCTCTCGGCCTCGGTTATTTCAACCTCGACACCCCCAAGAGCATCGACAATGCCTGCAAGCTGGTTGAAGTTGAGGGCAACATAGTCTTCTATATTCATATTAAAGTTATGATTTATAGTCTTTATCGCAAGCTCCTCACCGCCAAGCGCATAGGCGGAATTGAGCTTTTTCTTTCCATAGCCCGGAATCGTCACAAGGCTGTCACGCATAAGAGAAACCGCTTTGATTTTATCATGCTTTGCATCAACCGAGACAATCATCATCGCATCTGACCGACCCGCTACATCATCATTTCGGCTATCCACACCGAAAACTGCTATGTTTATGACATTACCCGTAAGTTCTTCATTTATGCTTAAGTTTTCCTCGTTAAGCTCTTCGTCTCCTCGGTTTATGCCCGAAAGCATAAATGATGCAAAAAGGCAACCTATACCTATAACAAAGAGAAGAAAAACAGCTATCCAGAAAAGTATGCGTTTGCTCTTTCTTTTATTCTTCATTGAAATTCACTATCCTTTGCTTTTTCGATTAAAATATATACTACCATACAAATTCAAAATATTCAACTTTTTATGACAATATATTTTATACACTCTTGAAAACTTCTTCCAAAAGTGGTATTCTTTATAATAGGAAAATTTGTCCGGACATTTTTTGTCACGGAATTTCAGGAGGTCATTTAAAATGAACGAAATTTTAAAAGAAATTGGTGCTTACGGTGTTGTCCCTGTCGTTAAGATTGACAATGTCGAAGATGCGCTTCCCCTCGGCAAGGCTCTTATCGACGGCGGTCTCCCGCTCGCTGAAATCACCTTCCGTACAGCAGCTGCTGAAGAAGCTATCCGCACCATGGCAAAAGCTTACCCGAATATGCTCATCGGCGCAGGTACTGTTCTCACAACCGAACAGGTTGACAAAGCTGTTAACGCTGGCGCTAAGTTCATAGTTTCTCCGGGTCTCAACCCGAAGGTTGTAAGCTACTGCGTTTCAAAGAATATTCCGATTACTCCGGGCTGCAGCAACCCGTCTGATATCGAAGCGGCTATCGAGCTCGGTCTTGAAGTTGTCAAGTTCTTCCCGGCTGAAGCTTGCGGCGGTCTCCCGGCTATCAAGGCTATGAGTGCTCCTTACGGCGGTGTCAAGTTCATGCCGACAGGCGGCATCAGCGAAAAGAACATCAACGACTACCTCGCTTTCCCGAAGATTCACGCCTGCGGCGGAAGCTGGATGGTTAAGGACTCCCTCATCAAGGAAGGCAAGTTCGACGAAATCACGCGCCTTACCCGCGAGGCCGTTCAGAAGGTTCTCGGTTTCTCACTCGCTCACATTGGTATCAACTCCGAAAGCGAAGCTTCTGCTCTTGCAATCGCTGAGCTCTTCTCAAAGGCTTTCGGCTTCACAATAAAGAACGGCAACAGCTCTGTATTTGCAGGTGAGGGCGTTGAGGTCAACAAATCAATCGGTCGCGGTAAGCTCGGCCATATCGCTATAAAGACATTCTCTCTTGAGCGCGCAATGGCATACCTTGAAAGAATTGGTTTTGAGATTGACGCAGATTCCGTAAAACCCGGCGTTGCAGCATACCTCAAGGCTGACTTTGGCGGCTTTGCTGTTCACCTTCTCCAGGCGAAGTAATTACCTTACATACGACTACCGGAGGGCAAAACGCTCTTCGGTAGTTATTTAAATTTATATTATACAAAAGTTTTTGAATAAATATTAATTTATCTCTTGACTTTCACACATTAACACTGTATAATATTCACATTATATTGAATAAATATTTATGGAGGAAATAAAAATGGATAAGAAAGACATCAAAAAAGTAGTTCTCGCATATTCGGGTGGTCTTGATACTTCAATCATCATTCCGTGGCTCAAGGAAAACTACAACAACTGCGAGGTTATTGCTGTTGCGGGTAATGTTGGACAGGCTGACGAGCTTGACGGTCTCGAAGAGAAGGCTCTCAAGACAGGCGCTTCAAAGCTCTATGTTCTTGACCTCACCGAGGAATACGTGAACGAATACATCATCCCCACCATGAAGGCGGGCGCGCTTTACGAGGAATATCTGCTCGGCACCAGCCATGCCCGTCCCTGCATTGCCAAGGGATTGGTGGAGATCGCCCTGAAGGAGGGCGCGGACGCCATCTGCCACGGCTGCACCGGTAAGGGCAACGACCAGGTGCGCTTTGAATTGGCGATCAAGCATTTTGCTCCCACCATGCCCATCATC
>JAZOAS010000040.1:0-24203 GCA_045595605.1 Eubacteriales bacterium | reverse complement strand
TCAGAAATTCCCGACCTTGTTCCCGTTCTTTCGGTTATAGCCTCCGTTTCAGACGGAAAAACGAAGATTTATAACGCAGGGCGTCTTCGCATAAAGGAAAGCGACAGAATCGAAACAACCGTCGCGATGATAAAGAGCCTTGGCGGAGAGATTGAAGCAAAAGACGACTGCATTTATATAACCGGTGAAAAGAGCCTTTCAGGAGGTCTCGTAAATTCAGAAAACGACCACAGAATAGCGATGAGCGCAGCTGTTGCCGCGGCGGTGTGCAACGGTGAGGTTGAGATTGTCGGTGCTGAGGCTGTGGAAAAATCTTACGGAAACTTTTTTGATGAATACAAAAAATTAGGTGCAGAGGTATCGGAGGAATAGAAAATGAGTTCTTTATACGGCGAAAAATTAAAGATATCGATTTTCGGCCAGTCTCATTCCGAAGCAATCGGCGTGGTGATTGACGGCTTCCCCGCAGACTTTAAAATTTCGGAGGAGAAGCTTCTCGACTTCATGGCGCGCCGTGCGCCGGGAAGCGGTGCTCATACGACTTCTAGAAAAGAAGCCGATGCGCCGAAGTTTCTCTCGGGCGTTGTTGACGGTGTGACGACTGGCGCTCCGATCTGCGCGGTAATTTACAACACGAATACGCGCTCAAAGGACTATGACGCCCTTCGCGATGTTCCGCGGCCGGGTCATTCAGATTTTACAGCGTATATGAAATACGGAACAGCGCACGACATCCGCGGCGGCGGGCAGTTTTCAGGTCGCCTCACGGCTCCGCTCTGTGTTGCAGGCGCGCTCTGTATTCAGCTTCTTGAAAGTCGCGGAGTGAAAATCGCGGCTCATGCCGAGAAGATAGGCAAAGCTTCAGATAGGAGATTTAACCCCGTAGCTCCTGAGCTTTCTGAAGTAGGGGGAGGGGCAATACCCGTTCTTGAGCCCTCTGTCGAGGAGAAGATGATGCAGGAAATTCTCTCTGCAAAGCGTGACCTTGACTCTGTCGGCGGTGTTATCGAATGTGCGGCGACGGGTGTCCCTGCCTCTCTTGGCGAGCCGATGTTCGGCGGAGTTGAAAACCGAATCGCTTCCATCGTTTTCGGTATCCCTGCGGTAAAGGGAATTGAGTTTGGCGCAGGCTTTGATGTTGCGGATATGCTCGGTAGCGAGAATAACGACGATTTCATTATTGAAAAAGGAAAAATTAAAACTGCGACCAATAACCACGGCGGTGCGCTTGGCGGAATAACCTCGGGTATGCCGATAGTATTCCGCGCTTGCATAAAGCCAACACCGTCGATTGCAAAAGTTCAGAAGAGCGTGTCCCTTTCGGAAATGCGTGAGTGCGAGCTTAGAATAGAGGGAAGACATGACCCGTGTATTGTTCCGAGAGCTGTTCCTGTTATGGAAGCGGCGCTTGCAATTGCGATTTGTGATATGATGTTATAAAGGAGAGGACTAAAATGGATATAAACGAACTCAGAAAAGATATAGACAAATATGACCGTGAGATTGCGGAGCTTCTCAATAAGCGTATGGAAACCGCGGCGAAAATCGGTGAATACAAGCGCGAAAATAAGCTTCCTGTTTATGATGCTTCACGCGAAAGCCAGCTTATTGAGAAGGTTGCGGGATATTCTGAAAAAGAGCTTTCGCCGTATATGAAGGTTATTTATCAGACGATAATGGACACCTCGCGTTCATACCAGAGAAAGCTTCTTGCAGGAGACAGTGAAATCAGAAAGTCTATGGCGAATGCAATTGAGAATACCGAAAGGCTTTTCCCTGAGAGCGCGGTTGTTGCTTGCCAGGGTGTTGCGGGTGCATATTCTCAAATTGCCTGCGAAAAGATTTTTAAGAACCCGAGCATCATGTATTTCGCAAGCTTTGAGGATGTATTCCGCGCAGTTGACAAGAAGCTTTGCCGATACGGAATCCTCCCCGTTGAGAACAGTACGGCGGGCTCGGTCAATAAGATTTATGACCTTATGGCAAAGTATAAGTTCCACATCGTGCGCGGTGCGAGAATTCAGGTAGGCCATACTCTTCTCGCAAAGCGCGGAGTTGAGCTTTCCGACATCCGTGAAATCTTTTCACACGAGCAGGCGATAAACCAGTGCTCACAGTTCCTCTCCGAGCACAAGGACATAAAGGTAACCGTCTGCGAGAATACGGCTGTTGCGGCACGAATGGTAGCGGAGAGTGACAGACGCGACATCGCGGCGATTTCATCTCCCGCCTGCGCTGAGCTCTATGAGCTTTCGGCTCTTTGCGACAATGTCTGCGACCATATCGGGAACTATACGAGATTTATCTGCATCTCGAAAAATCTTGAAATTTACCCCGGCGCTGATAAGACAAGCCTTATGTTCAAGATTCCCCACAAACCGGGTTCACTTTACCGAATCCTTGCGCGTATCAACTCTCTCGGAATTAACCTTGAGAAGCTCGAAAGCCGTCCGAAGCCCGGAAGCGATTTTGAATTCATGTTCTATTTCGACCTTGGCGCATCTGTTTATTCGCCTGAGCTTTTTGAGCTTATTTGCGACCTTGACAACGATATTGACGGCTTCAAATACTTCGGAAGCTATACGGAAATAGTGTAATATGAAAAGAGATATTGAGATAAGCGTAAACCGTGACGCAAAGCTCCTTGAGTTTCTCTACGGTGAGCTTAAAACGACCCCGCGCGGGAAGGTGAAGTCATACCTTGAGCACAGGCAGATTTCCGTAAACGGAATTGTCACGACGAAATATGACTGTCCGGTAAGAGTCGGCGACGCGGTGAAAATTTCGATGTCGGAGGGAAGTGTAAAGACTCGCGGCATTGAAGTTATATATGAGGATGATTACCTTCTTGCGGTAAATAAGCCGGCGAAGCTTCTTTCTGTTCCGACGGAAAAGGAGAGCGAAAAAACGGTTTACACAAGGCTTCTTGAAAACCGCCGTGGCGAGCTTTATGTTATTCACCGCCTTGACCGCGACACCTCGGGAGTTCTGCTCTTCGCGAAAAAGAGGGAAATCTGCACAAATTTGCAGGAGAACTGGAACGAGGCTGTAACGCTTCGCGAGTATATGGCGATATGCGAGGGGCATTTTGAAAAGAAAAAGGGAAGGTGCGACTCGCTGATAAGTGAGAATTCCGTTCACCGTATGTACTCGGGGCGTGAGGGGAAACGCGCAATTACGGATTACGAGGTTATAAGGGAAGCGGGAGAGTATTCTCTCGTCCGCTTAAAGCTCCTTACCGGGCGCAAAAATCAGATAAGAGTTCACATGAAGGAGCTCGGCAACCCTGTTGTCGGCGACAAGAAATACGGAAGCGAAACAAACCCCATAGGTCGCCTCGGGCTTCACGCGTCGGCACTTGCATTCATCCACCCCGTAACAGGAAAGGAAATCAGGATAAATGCAAGACACGAGCGTAAATTCGCTCTTCCGAAAGGCGGAAAATAATAGGAAATTCCGTTTTCTACTTTTTTCACAAAAAAATTCGCATATTTTTACTAAATTTTTCAAAAAAGGTAGTTGTAAAACGGAAAGAAATGGTTTATAATATATATCAAATGAAAAAATTTAGGAGGAAAATCAAATGAGTATCAAAGTTGGTATTAACGGATTTGGCCGTATCGGCCGTATGGTTTTCCGCGCAAGCGTAAACCATCCTGAAATCGAAATTGTCGGCATCAACGACCTTTGCCCGGCAGACTACTTGGCATACATGCTCAAGTACGACACAATGCACGGTCATTTTGAGGGCACAATCGATTCTACAGAGAACTCAATCATCGTTAACGGCAAGGAGATTCCGATCTCTGCTGAGCGTGATCCGGCTGCTCTTCCGTGGGGCAAGCTCGGTGCTGAGTATGTTGTAGAGTCAACAGGTCTCTTCCTTTCGAAGGATAAGGCTGAGGGCCACCTTAAGGCTGGTGCTAAGAAGGTTGTTATGTCTGCTCCGTCTAAGGACGACACTCCGATGTTTGTTATGGGCGTAAACCATGACACATACACAACTGACATGAACTTCGTTTCTAACGCATCTTGCACAACAAACTGCCTTGCTCCGATCGCTAAGGTTCTTAACGACAACTGGGGCATCACAGACGGTCTTATGACTACTGTTCACTCTGCTACTGCTACACAGAAGACTGTTGACGGTCCGTCTCTTAAGGACTGGCGCGGTGGCCGTGCTGCTAGCGGCAACATCATCCCGTCTTCAACAGGTGCAGCTAAGGCTGTTGGTAAGGTTATCCCGTCTCTTAACGGCAAGCTCACAGGTATGTCAATGCGTGTTCCGACTCTTGACGTTTCTGTTGTTGACCTCACAGTTAACCTTGCAAAGCCGGCTAAGTACGACGAAATCTGCGCTGCTATGAAGGCTGCTTCAGAGGGCGAGCTTAAGGGTATCCTCGGATACACAGAAGAAGCAGTTGTTTCTTCTGACTTCCTCGGCGATACACGCACATCTATCTTCGATAAGGGTGCAGGTATTGCTCTCACCGATACATTCGTAAAGGTTGTTTCCTGGTACGATAACGAAATCGGTTACTCCAACAAGGTTCTTGAGCTCATTAAGCACATGTACTCTGTTGACCACAAGTAAGATTTAACTTGTAAAATAAAATCACCGCTTCAATCGAAGCGGTGATTTTTTTATTTGTTTATTTATTTTACTGTGAGAACAACCTTTCCGACATTCTGACCTTTGTAGAGAATATCGTGAGCAGCTTCTGCCTCTGTAATCGGGAGAGTTGCGTGGATTGTCGGCTTGACCTCGCCTGCCTCAATCTTCGGGAAAACTTTCTCAACAAGCTCTGCAAGAATCTGAGCCTTGACTGCGGGGCTCTTTGAACGGAGCGTGCTTCCGACGATTCTGACATTTCTTACATATATATTCTTGAGGTCGATTTCCGTCTTCTGACCTGCAAGAGCTGCGATGACAATCCATCTCGCGCCGTGGGTGAGGTAGTGGATGCACTTGCCCATTATCTCGCCGCCGAGGCAGTCAATTGCAACATCGACGCTCGTTCCGTTTGCAAGCTCTTCCTTTAAGACCTCGGAAATATCTTCTCTGCCTGTAACAACTACGCGGTCAGCGTTGAGGTGCTTGATTGATGCGGCAATTTCGTCTGTGAGAACTGTTGTGATAACGCGAACACCGAAAGCCTTCGCCATAGGAATTATAACGCTTGCAAGGCCGGATGCGCCGGCATTCATAAGAAGAGTATTACCCGGCTGAATCTTGCCCTCAATAAAGAGGTTAAGGTAAGCTGTTGCAAAAGCTTCGGGAATAGCAGCCGCTTCAACCATTGAGCAGTTTTTCGGAATCGGCATAAGCATGTCGTACTTAACTGAGACATACTCTGCATATCCGCCACCACCGAGGAGCGCGCATACTTTGTCGCCGATTTTATAGTTTGATTTTGCCTTTGCTTCATCGCCCATTTCGGTAATAACACCTGCAATTTCAAGTCCCATCCAATCGGGGCATCCGGGAGGTGGGGGATAGTCGCCCTCTCTCTGCATGAGGTCTGCGCGGTTGAGCGCCGCCGCGTGAATCTCGACTAAAACCTCGTCGGATTTGATTACGGGATTCGGGACATCGTCCCATCTGAGGCTTCTGTCGTCGTTTACAAGTACTGCTTTCATTTTTATTTCTCCTTTACTGTTTCTTTCTGCATCCGTCTATCTGAATATTCTGACCTGATATGTAGCTCGCTTCATCGCTTGCAAGGAAGCAGATGAGGTTTGCGTTTTCCATACCTGAGCCGGTTCTGCCCATAAATGAGAGTGTGCTTTCCTCGGTATAATTTACATCCGGATTTGTAGCGGGGCTCACGCTTCCGGGGGATACGGAGTTAACTGTAACTCCCTTATCCGAAACCTCTTTTGCAAGAGCCTTTGTCATTGAGATAAGAGCGCCCTTTGTTGCGGAATAGTGAACCATATTAGCGTTGCCGTAAACGCCCGCAACTGATGCGATGTTGATGATTCTGCCCCATTTTCTCTCAATCATTCCGGGGAGAAAAGCGCGCGTTACATATACAACGCCCATGATGTTTATATCAAGAAATTTTTTCCACTCATCCGTCGGAGTTTCGGTAAATTCGCTCCAGCATCTCCAGAGGGCCGCGTTGTTTACGAGGATATCGACTTTGCCGACTTCCTTTGCGATTTCATTGACGCGGGCCTCGTCACTTACATCGCATTTGAAGATTCTTACATTATCGGTGTATTTTGAAAGCTCTTTCTTTACAGCTTCGAGCTTTTCATAGTCAAGGTCAAGGAGTACAAGTCCTGCACCGTTTTCTGCAAATTTTATAGCCGCCGCGCGACCGATACCGACTGCCGCGCCTGTGATAAGTGCGGTTTTATTTTTAAAGTACATACTGTTACCTCTCATTCGTCATGGCAGAGCAAAATTTTGTATTTGCTGTCGCTGTATTTTTCAATAAAATCGGAACTTGCTTTTTTGTTTACGAAGCTTCCTGTCGGAATTTTTTCGGTAAGACATTCTCTGAGATAACATTCATCACCTGTAATGATGAATGTGTCCGTGCCATTTTCTATCTCGACTATGCAGGAACCTTCTGAATGACCGCCGATTTTTATGATTTTTACACCATCGCATACATTGAATACATCAGAGAAAACATTTACGCGAAAATCCGCGGGGATGAAGCCTTTTGAAGGCTCGTATTCGCCATCTTCAATATGTATGACCGCGTTTTTAAAGTATTTCACACATTCAATGTGGTCGTGGTGCGAGTGGGTTATAACGACATCGGTAATATCATCTGCCGCGATGCCAATGTTTTCAAGAGCCTTTATCGGTCCGATAAAGTTTTTCATATCGAAGCCGGGCATTGTTTCACAACCTGCATCGACAAGAATGAGCTTATCCTCAGTCTTTATGAGATAGACCTTGAAAACAATGTCGCGAACTTTTTTCTCGCTTCCGTTTATGAAAATCATACTCTCGGGAAGAGTTGACTCGCCATATTTTACGGGTACTATTTTCATTTTTCACCTCGTATATTCTGGCGTACCGCCATTATGTTTTTGAGCAGAGGCTGGACGGGTGTTGCAAACTCATCGTGTTCGTAAACACCGAGATACATACACGAACCTACCTCGCCGCCGATTCGCCTGAGAATGTTACATTCTCCGCCGCAAAGGAAGAGGAAGGGAATTCCAAGCTCTTTTTTGAGCAAATTGATTATCCTGAGATTTTCAATCTGCTGTTCCATATCCTCGGCAAAGGTGACGATTTTTGATATATCTGCACCGCGCTCCTTGTGGGCAAGCGCAACCTCGAGTACACGCTCTGCGGGGGTGAACTTGTGGATGTGTGAGGACATAAGAACCTCAACGCCTTTTTTGTGAAGCGCATCGATATATTTCTTCTGTTTTTCGATAGCTTCCGGGTCGACTGCGAGCTCGTCGGGTTGCTTGTCGAATATATCCCCCATAACATCGCAGAGAGTCGGAGCGCAATCGGCGATTTCAAGCATCTCTTCCGCGAGCGTCTCGTCGGATTTTCCTTCGTTGTTGGCAAGTCTGTAATTTGTGACATAAACGGGCTTACCGTTTGCATAATTAAACAGTTCTTTGTAAACCTCTGTATTTCTGTATTCGGGAAGAAGTCTGCAAAGCTGCATGCCAAAAGCTTCTGCGCCGTCGAGGAGGGAGTTGTTCATAAGCTCGCGTATGCGTGAAGGGGTTTCAGCCTGAACCATTGAGGTGAGGATAGCCCTTTCACGATTCAAGAAAGAGGGTTTCATATCAGTTCCACCTTCCCATGGCGTTTCTTCCGCCGTCAATCATTATGTTTTCACCGTTTATGAACTGCCCGTTTTCAGATGCGACAAAGAGAGCCAAATCAATAATTTCCTGAGGGTCTGCCGCTCTGCCTTCAAGCGTTCTCATCGCCGCCATATCGGCGCGGGTGAGAACCGGTCCGGGCGAAATACATACGCATCTTATGCCACACCCCTCACCGTACTGAGCGATTGACTTGGTAAGACCGAACATAACCCCGGTTTTTGCGACAGGGTAGTCCATACCGTGGGGGGAGCCTTCCATACCTGTAATTGAGCCGACATTTATGATAAGACCGGACTTCTGTTTTTTCATTTGTCCGAGAACGGCGTGGGCAAAATAAAACGGGGCTTTGAGATTCAGATCAAGGCTTTTGTCATAAACCTCAATAGGAACTTCAGTGAAATCAAGCTCACCGTCAATTTTGTGCATACGCCTGCCGTAACCACCTGCAAAGTTTGCAACAATGTCAATTCTTCCGAAAGCTTCAAGTGCCGCATCTCTAACTTTGCAAACACCGGCATAATCTGTAAGATCGCCGGAAACAGCGACGGCGCGACCTTTGCCACGCTCATTTATTTCGCGCGCTTTCTCTTCGATGACTTCTTGGTTTATATCGCACAGAACGACATCACCCCCGCGGTCTGCGATGTTCTCGGCAAACAAGAGACCCATGCCGGATGCTGCGCCTGTGGAAATGGCAACTTTTCCAGTAAAATCAAATTCAAGCTTCATACAATCACTCCTCTTTACCTTATTATATTTTAGTAAAAGATGGGTTTCAATGTAAAAAGAAAAAATGCTTTGATATTTTCGAAACAAAAAGGCAAAATATATCTTGACTTATTTGACTATTCGGATATAATTAACAAAAAAGGGGTGATTTTCTTGAAGAGTCTTGAGAAACTTACGATAACTGACATTCCTGAAGTTATGACGATAACTTTTCCGAGAGGGAAGAGTGTAAACATATTCTCGCGCGACAGCTTCGGATTATCACTCTGCATAGAAGGCCAGCTCACATATTCCCATAAGGGAAAGACCTATGTTTCTGACCCGAATCATATAGTTTTTCTGCCAAAAGGTGAGAGTTATACGATAAGAGGCGACAAAACGGGGGTTTTTCCGGTAATAAATTTCCTCTGCGATGAAGATTTTTGTGATACGGTCGTATCAATACCAATTAAGAGCGTAGAACCGTATCTCGCAGATTTTAAAAAAATTAAAACGCTATTTCTGTTCGAAAAAAAGCGCCTTAAAATAATGAGCATTTTTTATAACATGATTCAGGGGATATCTTCGGAAACGGCTAATTCATACGGAGTTTTGCTTCCTGCGCTCAGGTTTCTTGAAGAAAACTGCTTTCGCGCAGATTTATCTATAACAGAGCTTGCAAACAGATGCAATATGAGCGAAGTATATTTCAGGAAGCTTTTCTTAAAGCAGATTGGAACATCTCCGAAGCAGTATATTCTCGATGTCCGCATTGAAAAGGCAAAACAGCTTCTCTCCGACGGTGTGCTGAAGGTAGGCGCGATTTCGGAAAAGTGCGGGTTTACGAATCAGTATCATTTCAGCCGTATTTTTCGTCAGAAAACAGGGCTTACCCCGACGGAATATATGAAACAAAACCGAATATATGAGATATAAACAGATGCGCCGTACGGCGGAGCTGTGTATATCTGTTCAATTATTTGGGGTACTTGACCTGAATAATCTTGCCTGTCTTTGAAGACTCAACAGCAGCACGGCAGACAGCAACAGTAGCTGCGCCTTCCTCTGCGGTTGTCTTAACGGGCTTGTCGTTGAGGATGCAGTCAACAAGCTCATCAAGCTCGCCTGAGGTGTTGTGGTTGTTAACCGGAACAGGAAGCTCATATCTGACCATGTTCGGCTGGCCTTCGGGCTGATTCGGGAAGAGGCTTGCAGCAGACGGAACATCTTCTTTGTAGAGAGTAAGAGAGATGTCTGTATTGTTGCAGATGATAGTGCCCTTTGTTCCGGAGAAGACAGAGCGCATTGTGTATTCGCGCTTGCATCCGATAGAAACATAAACCTTACCGATAACATCGTTCGGGAACTTCATGATAGAGAAGGTTGAGTCGTCAACCGGCCAATCTGTGAGGTTTTTGCGGTTAGCGTATGCAACGACCTCTGTCGGGTTACCTGCAATCCAACGGAGAAGGTCAACCGCGTGGCAACCACCGCCGATAAAGCCTTCGCGCGGATGCTTCGGGTCACGGCGCCAGTTATCAACACCGGGGTTTGCATACTTGTAGTCATGAGCATATTCGCTCTCAACAGCGTAAAGCTCGCCAATCTCGCCCTGCTCGATAAGCTGCTTTGCAAGCTTGAAAGCAGGTGTATAGCGGCAAATCTGACCGACCATCATCTTCGGTGAATACTTCTTTGCAGCTTCGACCATACGCTCGCACTCTTCCATAGTAAGAGCCATCGGCTTCTCGCAGAGAACGTGCTTTCCTGCTTTGAGTGCCTCAACGGTCATCTCCTCGTGAACGAAGTCGGGTGTGCAGACGATAACTGCATCAATCTCGGGGTCTTTGAGCATTTCCTTGTAATCTGTAAAAGTCTTTTTTACATTGTGCTCAATAGCGCGCGGAGTGATTCTTTCGGGGTGGATGTCGCAGATTGCGACAAGCTCTGTGTTCTTGTGTGATACTACTGAATTCATGTGGTAGTTAGCCATGTCGCTTGTACCGATAACGGCAAACTTAAGAATTTTATTCTCCATTTTTTCTCCCTCTTTCATTTAATTCAGTTTTCGAAGGAATTATACTAAAGCAGGTATTGTTTGTCAATACATTTTGAGGTAAAAAAATGAAAAAAATTGAGCAGATTTTACAAGAGCTTCAAATCCGTATTCAGGTCTAATCACTGTCAATGAAAGAACCGTATTTCTTCGGGGAAACACCCATATGCTTTTTGAATACATTTGAGAAATAGTAGATATTTTCAAAACCGCAGGCGCGTGCGATTTCAGAAATCGTGAACTTATCAGACTGTAAAAGCTCGCAGGCGCGGTTTATCCGGAGTCTGGTGATGTGCTTTACGGGTGGTACACCGTATTTTGATATGAAAAGCTTTTTGAAATACGAGTAAGAAAGGCCTGAAAGGCTGATGAGGGTTTCGTAGTCGAAATCAGTATCGCAATAGTGGTTTGCAATATAGTCTTCGGAGGCTGAAAGCTGGAGAAGTTTTTCTTTTGGTTCATAATTCGTCTGCATATTCCGGACAGCGCTAAAAATTTCGTAGGCAAGTTGCATACACTTCAGGTAATAGCCGGGTTGGTGACCGACCCAGATGTTGTGAATTTTGTCGAAGAGGTGCTTTATGTTTTCGTTTTTCGCGGAAATGACAATTGCTTCATTCGGAAGCTCGACATCGGTGTCAAAATAGATGTTGTACAGAGAAAACCTGCTTTTTGCTTCAACTGTGTAATTCTCGTCACCGATATACTTTGGAATGAATAATATATCGCCGGTGCTTACATGCAAAGTTTTTCCGTTGAAATTTATTGTGCTGTCGCCTTTGTTGTAATAGGTTAACTCGTAGAACGGGGGCTTTCGCAGATATTTGTGAGAAAGTTTGACGGGCTTATAATACATAACGGCATATAGCTGTGAGATGTTCAGTTGTTCCTGATCGAAAAGCATTTACATCACATCCTTTGATTACAGAATATCACAAAACGGATATTTTCACAAGCAAAATATGAAATGAAATTTGTAAAAGAAAATAGTTAAAATATAACAAATGGCAAATTTAAGAGTTGAAAATTATAAAAAACTCTTTTATGTATTTATCGGTACAATGTGCTCGTGTTAAAATAATGGTGAAAATAGTGCCGAAAGGATATTGGATATGGATCTGAACGGAAAATGGCTCTTAAAAGGCTTTGATAAAAATAATAACGAAATCGCGATGGAGGCATCCGTTCCGGGTTGTGTTCATACTGATTTTATAAAAAACGGAATAATGAAAGATTTATATTACCGCGATAATGTTGAGCTATATAGGTGGATTGAGCATAAGGATTTCACATACGAAAGAAAATTCGTAGCAGATGAAATTCAGGAAAATGCATACATAGAATTTGACGGACTTGATACATACTGCGATGTGTTCCTCAACGGAATAAAAATAGGTAAAGCGGATAATATGTTCATTCCGTACGAATTTTGTGTTGACGGAGTTTTGAAAAAAGGTGAAAATACTCTCAAAGTAGTTTTTCGGTCACCGATTGAAGAAGTAAAAGATATGCCGGAATGTGAGGGCGTTTTCTCGCGAGAGAGAATGAACACGCGCCGTATGCAGTGCACATACGGCTGGGACTGGGTTGACCGCTTTGTGACAATGGGAATTTACCGTGATGTTCGTCTTGTGTTCAGAAAGCCAAATGAAATTGCGAATGTATATGTTTTCACAAAGCGCATTACGCCATTTTCAGCTCAGATAAAGGCCGAGATAGAGTTTCGTGATGTAATTCCAGAAGAAGCTTCTGCTGAAATGAAGATATATGCGCCTGACGGAAAACTTATTTTTTCAAAGGTTCGTAAAATTCTTAAAGAGACTATGGACGAAAGCTTCGACATACCGTCACCTGAGCTTTGGTATCCAAACGGATATGGTGAGCAGCCTCTTTATAAGCTTGTTATATCAACGCCGTCTTCCGTAAAGGAAACGGTTTTTGGAATAAGAGAGATAACCGTTATTCAGCTTGAAGATGAACCGGGAAGCGATGCAGCACAGAAATGCAAAGAAATGAAGAGTGATGAATTCTTTGCCGAGCGAGACAGAAACGAAAAGACTGCCTGCTTCACCGTTGTCGTAAACGATATAAAAATCATGTGCAAGGGCGGAAACTGGGTGCCGTGCGAGCCGTTTCCGTCTGCTGAAACTCCTGAAAAAATCAAAAGGCTTCTCAAGCTTTCAAAAGATGCGGGAATGAATATGATTCGCGTATGGGGTGGAGGAATTTTTGAGCAGGACTGCTTCTATGATGAATGTGACCGACTCGGAATCCTCGTTACGCAGGACTTTCTTATGGCGTGCGGAACGTACCCTGAAAAAGAAGAGTGGTTCATAAAGGCACTAAATGCTGAAGCTCGTGCAGCGGCGCTTCGTCTCCGTAATCATGCCTGCCTTGCATGGTGGACGGGTGATAATGAAAACGCGGCGCTCGGAAACGAAAACAGAACAGATTTTGAAGGATATCTTTCTGCAACATACGGACTTGAGCCGATACTTAAAAAGTACGACAGAGAACGGTACTTCTTCCCCTCATCTCCGTGGGGTGGGGATCTCTACTGTTCGGTAACGCGCGGAACAACGCATAATACAAATTACCAGGGCCTTGTATTCAAGGAGGCTTATGAAACTGATTTCAATAACTACACCGAAACACTCTCGAAAATGATTGCTCGCTTTAGTGTTGAGCAGTGTTGCCTCGGGCTTGCGTTCATATCAAGCCTTGAGAAGTTTTTGTCTGAGGATGATATTTACAATGACCTCGAAATGCTTGAGTTCCATACCAAAAATGGTGAGGATCAGGTGAGAACCTTGTTCGGTTCGATTCAGGTCATGGCAGAAAAGATGTTCGGAAACTATATCGACGGACGCGATCGATTGAAAAAACAGCAGATGCTTCAGTGTGAATGGATAAGAATAACCTTTGAGGCACACCGAAGGAATAAATGGTTCGCATCAGGTCTTATTTACTGGATGCTGAACGATTGTTGGCCTGCTTCCAATGGCTGGTCGATAATTGATTACTATGCAATGCCGAAGCCTGCATACTATTCGTTCAAGCGCGCGGCAAAGCCGATGATTACGTCGATTGAGAACAAGAACGGAAAGCTTTCCGTGTATGTATGCAACGATGGCCTTGAAAGATGCAACGGACGTGCATCACTTTATTTATACGATTGCAAAAAGAATGAAAAGGGGCTTGAAAGAAGCTTTAACTTTGATGTGGATGTAAACTTATCCGAGGTTGTATTTGAATGTGATAACAGTGAATACGAAAAGCTTATGTCAGGGGATGCTCTCATCATATGCGATGCAGAAAGTAACCTTGGTGCAGACAGAACATTTTACATAAAGGGAAAACTTGCAGATCTTGGTATCGCATATAAGGATGCGGAAATCGTCTCTGAAGATGAGGACAGCATAACCGTAAAGGCGGATGAGTTCATACCATGCGTGCTTCTGGATGTTCCGTATCTCTTGGAAGATAACTGTTTTGCGATGCTTGCAGGGGAAACACGACGCATCATAAAGTCGAAAGGAGAATTATTATGAGTAGTGAAAATTTTGAATTTCTCAAAGAAAATATCCTTAGATACATTCCTGTTGAGGGGCATGATGCGCTTCTGACAGATGCTGAAAAGACGGAGTTTCTCCTTGATAACTGTGAAATATCGTTTGCTGATTCAAATACATTCTTCTGTCACACAGAGCTTGTGAGAAATCAGTTTTTTGAGCCTTTCAAGGTTATAACGAGCAGATTCAAAAAAGAGTTTCCGTATATTGATGAGGAACATTATAACGACCTTGCAAGGACAAATACTTTGCAAATGGTTGTTGACTTTGGTCACACCTGCCCGAATTGGGAAGATGTAATTTCTCTTGGTTTTGTCGGGCTTAAAAAACGTGTTGAGGAAGCTGCGGAGAAAGCGGGAGACGACGAGCAAAAGAAACGCTTTTTCAAAGCGGCTCTCCGCCAATACAATGCGGCGGAAAGATTTATTAAACGCGCTATATCAGAGGCGGAAAAAGCGGAAAAATGGCGTATCGCACGCGGACTATCAAACCTCCTTGTTGCGCCACCTTCAAATCTGTTTGAAGCATTTCAGATGATTCTTCTTCATTACTTCCTGCAGGATTTTACCGAGCAGACATGGATAAGAACCTTCGGTCGTCTCGACAGTCTTCTCTATCCGTTCTATGAGAATACGGATAGCGAGGAGGCAAAAAAGCTTGTTTCTGCATTTCTTGCAGAAATCAACGACCATGGTGTTGTTGAAAATCAGCCGCTTGCCCTTGGCGGAACTGATGAGAACGGAAACGACCTTACAAACGAGCTTTCGTTTGTGTTTATTGATGAATACAGAAAGAAGAAGTTTCCGTGTGTTAAAATACATATTATTTGTGCAAAAGAGCCTCATGAGGAATTTCTCAAATTTGCGCTTGACGGCGTAAGGGAAGGGGCTAACAGCATATGCTTCTTTAGTGATGAGGTGCTTAAAAAATCGTTAATTCGCCTCGGTATTGCACCTGAAGACACTTTTGATTACCATATTGACGGTTGCTATGAGTGCGGTGGTCGAGGAGAAATTACCTGCCCGGGTGCGGGAAGGGTAAACGTCGCAAAGGCGATAGAGCTTGCTCTCAATGATGGCAAGGATGTGCTCGATGGTTGTCAGCTTGGCCTGCCCGTTTTGAAGAAGTCTGAAACTTTTGATGAGTTTTATGCGGAGTATCTGCGTCAGGTCGAGTATATTTTGGAAAGTACGAAAAAATATATTGCCGCGATGGAAGAAAAATATCCGCGTCTTCACACGGCTCCGTTCTTCACATCTACCTTCGGTGACTATGTGAAAGCGGGTAAGGATGTATTTGCTTCATTTGGTGCGAAATACAACAACACTTCCATCTGCTGTATAGGTCTTGCCACTGTGGTTGACTCGCTTATGGCGGTAAAGAAGCTTGTGTATGACGATAAGTCTATGACGCTTTCCGAGCTTTCTGAGCTTATGAGGAATAATTGGGAAGGTCACGAGAAACTTCGTATTACGGTAAAAAAGAAGTTCCCGAAGTATGGAATGGGAGATAAAACTGTAGATAAATACGCAGCTGACCTTGCGGAAAAGTTTGCCAAAATTATAAATGCCGTTCCGAACGCAAGAGGTGGAGTATATCGCCTTGGTCTCCATTCTATAACTGTGCGCTGGCAGATGGGTGCATGCCTTGCAGCAACTCCTGACGGAAGACTTGCGGGAGAGAGTACATCGCTCAACACAAGCGCATCCTTTGGTGCAGACCGTGAGGGTGCGACGGGGCATATCTTGTCGGTAACGGAAATTGATGCGACGAATGCGCCGAATTCCGTAACGCTTGACCTTGATCTGCATTCATCGGCAGTAAAGGGTGATAACGGGCTTCATGCCTTGTATTCAACATTGAAGACTTACCTTGACCGCGGTGGTTTCTCGGTGCATTACAATGTTCTTGACACTGCTGTTCTGAAGGATGCACAGAAGAACCCGGAGAATTACCCGAATCTTCAGGTAAGACTTTGTGGATGGAATGAACTTTTTGCAAATTTGCCGAAAGAGCAGCAGGATGAATATATTGCACGCTCTGAAAGGGAGTGATGAACTTGAAGGGACTTATAACCAACATCAAGAGAATGGCGGTTCACGACGGAAAAGGTATCCGTTCCACGGTCTTTTTCAAGGGATGTCCTCTCAGATGTATATGGTGCCACAACCCGGATACGTTATCATTTGAAAAAGAAGTTGCGTTGTTTCCTCACAAGTGCATAAATTGCAGAAGCTGTATTGAGGCTTGTGAGTCTCGTGCGCTCGGTGAGGGTGGCGTACGTGATCTTGACAGATGCATCGCCTGTTATAAATGTATTGAAACTTGCCCTAACGAGGCGAGAGTTCTCTACGGCGAAGAGTGGGAGGCGGAAGCTCTCGCGGAAAAACTGCTCGAAGACCGTGACTTTTTCATAAGCAGCGGCGGAGGGGTTACTCTTTCGGGTGGCGAGTGTCTTGCGCAACCTGCATTTGCGATTGAGCTTGCACGAATACTTCACGGCAAGGGAATAAGTGTGGATATTGATACTTGCGGTTATGCGAGCTTTGATGTGTTTGAGAGAATAATTCCTTATACGGATGAGTTTTTGTATGATATCAAGGCAATTGACAGTGATGTTCATAAGCGTTGCACAGGAAAAGATAATAAAATTATTCTTGAAAACCTCAGAAAGCTTGATGAAAGAGGATGTAAAGTTGAAATCCGCTATCCTTATGTTCCGGGCCATAACGATGGAGAATGCAGTGCAATAGGCAAGTTTCTGTCAGGACTTAAGAATGTAAGAAGAATAAAGGTTTTAGGGTATCATAGCTTTGCAAAATCAAAGTATATGGCACTCGGAAAAGAGGACACTCTTCCTGAAACCGATGCTACAAGAGATGATGTTAAGCGTGCTGTTGAGATCCTTTCTTCCTTCGGACTTGAGGCTATCAACGGTATGGACGGAGATTGAGAATAAAGGAGAAGTTTAATATGAAAAGATCAGAAATAAATAAGGCGCTGAGAGAGCTTGAAGCGATGTGTGAAAAGCATTGCTGCTATCTTCCCCCATTTTGCCATTTTACACCTGAAGAATGGCAGGAAAAGGGACACGATTACGATGAGGTCCGCGACTGTATGCTCGGCTGGGACATAACTGACTATGGCAAGGGCGATTTTGATAAGTTCGGATTCTCACTTATCACCATACGCAACGGTAACCGCTTGATGGAGGATAAGTACCCGAAGGCGTATGCGGAAAAACTTCTATATCTGAAAGAGGGACAGTATGCTCCGAATCATTTTCATTGGTACAAAACCGAGGATATAATCAACCGCGGTGGCGGAAATGTGCTTATCAGAGTTTATAACAGCCTTCCGGATGAGGAGATTGACTACGAGTCTGATGTTACCGTATATGTTGACGGTCGTACATATACCGTTCCGGCAGGAACACAGATAAAGCTCACTCCGGGCGAAAGTATTATGATTCAGCAGTATCTGTATCACGACTTTTCTGTTGAGGAGGGAAGCGGAGCTGTTCTTCTCGGTGAGGTAAGTCAGTGTAATGACGACAGCAACGATAACCGCTTCAATCCGCCTGTCGGTCGCTTCCCTGAAATAGAAGAGGACGAAGCTCCGTACAGACTTCTCTGTACCGAATATCCGAAAGCAAAGGAGTAAGAGTTATGAAAAAGTTTGATGTAATTGCGCTCGGTGAGCTTCTTATCGACTTTATAGGCAACGGAAAAAGCGAGCAGGGTAATAATATGTTTGAAGCAAGTCCGGGAGGCGCACCGTGTAATGTACTTGCGATGCTTGCAAAGCTCGGCAAAAAGACTGCGTTCATCGGCAAGGTGGGCGACGATATCTTCGGAAGAAAACTTAAATCTGAGATAGAGGCGCTCTCGATAAATACAGATGCGCTCAAGATGGACAAGGATGTCAGAACAACGCTTGCATTTGTCGAGAATGACGAGACGGGCGACAGAAGCTTTTCGTTTTATCGTAATCCGGGTGCGGATATTATGCTTACTGCGGATGAAGTCGATGTGGATGCGATAAAAGCATCAAAAGTTTTCCATCTCGGTACAGTGTCGATGACCCACGAGCCGATAAAGTCTGCCACTAAAAAGGCACTTGAGGTTGCAAAGGATAACGGTTGTATAATTTCTCTTGACCCGAATCTTCGTGAGATGCTTTGGGAGAATGAAGAGGATGCTAAAGTTGCGTTTGACTACTGTATGAGATACTGCGACATTCTCAAAATATCCGATAATGAGCTTGTGTGGTTCACGGGCAAGGAAGATTATGACGAAGGTGTTGCGGTATTGCGGGAAAAATATAACATTCCGCTCATCCTTCTCTCAATGGGACGCGACGGAAGCCGTGCTTATTACGGCGATGAACGAGTTGAGGTGAAAGGGTTTATTCAGGAGAACACTATCGACACTACAGGAGCAGGGGATACCTTTATGGGTTGCTGCATAAGCCATATTCTTGAAAACGGTTTTGATAAGTTTGATGAAATGCTGGAAGTTGCGAATGCGGCAGCGTCAATCGTCACAACCCGTAAAGGCGCACTTAAAGCGATGCCGTCCGGGAATGAAATTATGGATTTAATTAACCGGAGTCATTCTTGAATTTGAAAATGATACAGAAAAAACCGCTGAGACATATTTGTCTCAGCGGTTTTTATTAATAAAAAACTACCGGTCGTGACCGGTAGTTACGATTTACGGTATTCTCTTGCGGATACTCCTGTTGTTTGTTTGAATATTCTTGAAAAATGGTTATAATCTGCAAAGCCGGTGGCAAAAGCGATGTCTGTAATAGGCATATCAGTCTCAGTAAGCATCTTTTTTGCATGTACGATTCGCTGGTTCCTGATGTACTCGGCAAGACCGCAGTTCAAGTAGTCCATAGACAGCTCGTAGAGCTTTGTGCGGCCGATTCGCAGAGATTCACAGACATCTTTTACCGTGATGTTCTCGGACAGGTGCTCTTCGATATAGCGGTCGATTTCCCGAATAAAATCTGACTTATTCGGAACTACCCAGCGGTTAGTCATCATATATGCGGTGAGCGCCTGCAAAACAGTTGCGGCGGCGTTGAGCTCGCGCTCGGATTTTACGGGGATACCGTCAACCTCGTGAGCAAGCTCCGGATTGAGCTTTTTGATGTTGTTTCTCGTTTTGTCACAAGTCTCCTTGGGAATGACCTGACCGAACATAACATAAGCAAGAACGCCACATTTGTCCATGATGGGGACAACGGCTTCTGTAAGCCCCGCGTGGCACTTATAGATAACAAGGCCTTTGCTTTTTGCACATTTAAGACAGCCTTCCTTGTCGCTTGAAAAACAGCCTTCCTCGCCCTTGGGAGTCTGACGCAGAAGATGACAGAAGCTTTCGCGGTTTTCGGGATAGGACAAAAGCTCGTTGAAATCCGCGTCGAAAATTACGATGCGGATTTTTGTCAGGGTATAGAAGTCCTGCATGACTCTGCGAAGACCAACTGTGTTAAGCTGCAACATACCCATTCCACCTTCCTTGTTTGTATCATAACATAAAGGGTATTTACATACAATATTTGTATGTTCGCGGATGAATATGCAATATAAAAAATCAATACACATAATATTTATACGAATACGGATAAATGTAATGTATAAGCCTCCTGCACAATATGTGCGGGAGGCTTTTGTTATTTTATCAAAAATCTGTCGGACGAACAAATGTACAACATAACGAACAAATCAAACTATTTTGAGAGAGGCATATTTTGTATGCTAAAATCAGCGAAATATAAGATGAGAAGGAGAATGTAACAATGAAAAAAATGACATTTGCACTTTGTTTTTGCAACCGTGGTTTTATGCCGGGCGAGCTTATTTACGGGGCCCGCGAGGATATGGCAAAGGCTGTTACTGACGCCGGATATGACTACATAATGATGGACGCAGAGCTCACCCGTTACGGCGGAGTTGAGACCCGCGACGAAGGCCGTTTGTATGCAAAGTGGCTTAAAGAGCACGAGGGCGAGTATGACGGCGTTATTTTCTCAATGCCTATTTTTGCAGATGAAAACGGCGCTATAACCGCTTTACAGGATGCAGGCGTTCCGATTCTTATGCAGGCGTATCCTGATGAGATTGGTAAGATGGACTTCAAGCATCGCCGCGATGCTTACTGCGGAAAGTTTTCGGTTACCGATGTGTTCTGCCAGTATAATGTACCGTTCACGGTTATGAAGCCTCATGTTGTACACCCGCTTTCCGATAAATTCAGCGAAAACCTTCGCGACTTTGCGGCAATCTGCCGTGTTGTAAACGGTATGAAGCGTTTTAACCTCGGTTGTATCGGTGCGAGAACCACTGCGTTCAAAACTGTCCGTTTTGATGAAATCGCTATGCAGAAGCACGGCATCAATGTTGAGTCCTTTGACCTCAGCGAGCTTTTCGCGAAGGTAAAAGAAAAGGAGAACAACGACCCTGCTGTATTGGCAAAGATTGAACGGCTGAAAAATTATTCGGACTTCACACGAGTTCCCGAGGAAAATATGTTCACCTTGGCGAAGGTTTCCGTTGTTATAGATGAATATATTGAGGAATATCACCTCGATGCGCTTGCGCTTCGTTGCTGGAACGAGATGGAGACATATCTCCGCGTTTGTCCGTGCGTGCTCCTTTCTGAGCTTAATGACCGCGGAATCGCGGCTTCCTGCGAAATTGATATGTGCTCAGCAATCACCATGCGCGCAATGAGCCTTGCTTCAGAGGGTGCAACAGCGGTGCTTGACTGGAACAACAACTATGGCGATGACGAAAATAAGGTAATCCTGTTCCACTGCGGACCTGTTGCGCAGAGCCTTATGACAGCAAAGGGAACTGTAACCGAGCATAAGATGTTTGCAAAAAATGACCCGGGTAGTGGCTGGGGCTGCAACGAAGGTCGAATAAAGCCGATGCCGATAACAATTTCAAACTGCCAGACGAAGGACGGCAAGATTATCATTTACGCATCTGAAGCAAAGTTTACAGATGATGTAATTGAGGCTGAATTCTTTGGATGCGGCGGTGTTGCGGAGATTCCTGACTTGCAGAATAAGCTTATCACATTGGCAAAAGGCGGATTTAAGCATCACACCGCAATTTGTGAAGGCCACTACAAAGAGATTTTGAAAGAAGCATTTACTACCTATTTGGGTTACGAGTGGGTAGATATCGACTAAGGAGGAAAGGGAATGATAAGCCTTGGTATCGATATCGGCGGCACAGGCTGTAAATGTGTTGCCTTTCAGGATGACGGAAAGTCCCTTGCCACAGCTTATAAAGAGTATCCTCTCGCAGCAGGGCAGGTTAACCTGCCACCGGATATTCTGTCCTCGTCTGTGTTTGAAGTCATAGAAGAGTGTGTAGCAGAATTGCCGAATAAGCAGGATATTGCGGCAATTACGGTTTCTTCGTTTGGAGAGTCGTTTGTTGCGGTCGATAAGGACGGAGAGCCTCTGACAGATATTCTCCTGTATTTCGGAAATACCGAAAGTGCTGAATTTGATGCGCTCGTCAAGAGCATCGGCGAAGAAAAATTCATGGAAATTGCGCGTATTCTGCCTGATGCATCCTATTCGCTTTCAAAAATGCTATACACCAAAAGGATGGCAGACAGACCTGTCCGGAAGTATTTGTTTATTGCAGGATTCATTACATATAAGCTTTCGGGAAAAGCCTGTACCGACATTTCGCTTGCGTGCAGAAGTCTTCTTTACGATGTAGAAAAGCGCGCCTGGTCGGAAGAGCTTATTGATGCTTGCGGTATTGATAAAGACACCCTGCCTGAGGTGCTCGCAACGGGCGAGAGAGTAGGGGAGATACTCCCTTCCGTTGCCGACAAGTTGGGAATTCCCAGAAGTGTTCAGATTGTAATGGGGGCTCATGACCAGATTGTCAACGCGCTTGGAGCGGGAGTAAGGAATATCGGCGAGGCGGTAGATACTTCAGGCACTTGTGAATGTATCACACCGCTCTTTGAGTCAATTCCAGAGAGTCTTGATTTCCAAAGAAACAACTTTGCCTGCGTCCCGTATCCTGAGGAAAGAGGATATGTCACCTATGCTTACAACATATCTGCAGGGTCTGTAATACGTTGGTACAGAGATGCGTTGGCAGAGCATTTAGGAGAAGAGGCGAAGCGGAAAAACAAAAGCGTATATGCCCTTCTTGACGAGCTGTGTCCGGAGGAGCCGGGCGATTTGATGATGCTGCCCTTTCTTCAGGGAATGGGCGGAACACCTGATGTAGATGCCGGCGCAACCGGTATTATAGCGGGCCTTTCCACGAAAACCCGTCTTTGTGATATCTACCGTGCAGTGCTTGAAGGTATTACATTTGAAATGCGATATAACCAGGAAAAGCTTGAGGAGAACGGAGTTCATATCGACCGCCTGTTCGCGTGCGGTGGCGGTGCCCGCTCACCAATCTGGCTGCAGATTAAAGCAGATGTCCTTGGTTGCAATATTGTGCCTGTGAAGGCTGAGGAGACAGGCGCTATGGGTAGTGCAATTCTCGGTCTTTCAGCAGTTACGGGGAAAAGCCCGTTTGATGTAGCAGACCGCTTTTTGAGCTACGGAGAGCCGATTGCTCCGAATCCCGAATGCCAAAAAATCTACGAGAAGAAGTATAGGATGTATAAAGTTTTGCGCGGTATTTATATGGAACAAAGAAAAAATGAAATCATAAAGGAGCGATAAAAATGCCTATCATTACAGGTCGCGAGAATGTTCTCGCTGTTTATGAAGAAGCAGCAAAACGCGGTTGGGTAATTCCGTGTCTTTGCAGTGAAAACCTTACAACAACTGAGGCGATTCTGACCGCAGCATCAGAATTTGCAAAGGAAAAAGGGTACGACCGTATCCCGGTCACATTGGCGATTACAAATCAGTATGACCACCGCAGTCAGTCTGTTTTTTATACAAACACTCGCCGTTGGGATATTGGGCTCAAGCTGTTCCGTAGCGACCTTGAAATCGTATCCGAGGTATTTCCTGAGGTTGATGTACTTATTCACTTGGACCACGCTCAGCACGATACGGATGCAGAGCTTCTCGAAAGCGATCTCAGCATGTACTCATCCGTTATGTACGATGCATCCTCGTTGCCCATGGAGGAAAATATCAGGAAAACCCGCGCATATGTTGAGCGAAAGGGAAATGAGCTTGTGATTGAAGGCGCTTGTGACGAGATAGTCGATGCAACAGGTGAGGCGCGCTGTGAGATTACAGATGCGGATAAGTGCGAGCGCTACATGAAGGAAACCGGCGTTGATATGGTTGTCGCAAACTTGGGCACCGAGCATCGCGCATCCGGACAGGATTTACACTATTACTCCGATGCGGCTAAGGCAATAAAGGCAAAAATCGGCCCGCGTATCTGCCTGCATGGAACATCTTCAGTATCAAACGACCAGGTTAAAAAGTTATTTGATGACGGCATATGCAAGGTCAATATTTGGACAGCGCTCGAGCGTGACGCATCCCCCGCATTGACGGAGTGGACAGTAAAGAACGCGGCAAAGTGCGGCGGCGAAAAGACAGAGCAGAAGTTAATTGATGAAGGGTACCTTACAGAATCCTCAAAAACAGGGGACAGGGCATCACTTTCTCACTTCACAACAACCGCCCGTCAGGAAATCGTCTTCAACGAAATGAAGAAGATTGTCCGGACATACCTCGAACTCTGGTACAGATAATAAAAAACCCCACCACCCATAAGGGTGGTGGGGTTTTATTCGGCAATATTGATAATCCTTTTCCCTTTCCTTTCGGCATACTCTTTTGATTTAATAGCACCGCCAAACGGATGCCGTATATATGTCACAATTATATCAGCCTGCTCAATCATCCAACGATTTCGGTTTATAATCGCATATTTTGGCAATATATTTTCAAACCCCTCAGGATATATTGTTACAGAAAATGCATATGTTGTTAAATCTTCTTTTGAAGGAAGATATGCTAAGACGACTGAATATCGAATTTTTGGATATCGAACCAATTGAAAATGTAATTAC
>JAZOAS010000039.1:0-2261 GCA_045595605.1 Eubacteriales bacterium | reverse complement strand
ATAATGTATTTTTCAACATTCTCGGCTTCAAACTGACGGACAACCTCCGCGTATGTTATCTTTTCCTCCCCGTTGCCTTCAAAAAGAAAGCTTGCGACAGATACGAGTATTGCAATTATGAGAAGAAAAAGCAATATATCTCGCGCGTTGCTCTTTTTCAATTGATGTCACATCCTTAAATAATTATTTTTCGTAAACTTCTCGTTTAAGTACTCCTATATACGGAAGATTCCTATATTTTTCATTGTAATCAAGACCGTAACCGATTACAAATTCGTTTTCGATTTCAAATCCGATATAATCTGCCTTTACTTCAACTGTTCTTCTCTCGGGCTTATTGAGAAGGACGCAGAGTCTGACCGAAGACGCACCGCGAGCTTTAAGCTCCGGAAGAAGGTTTGAGAGCGTAACACCGGTGTCGAGAATGTCCTCAACAACGATTACATCGCGACCGCGGATATCCGTGCTGATGTCCTTCTTAATGACGAGCTTGCCGGTTGTTTCAGCTCCGCTTCCGTAGCTTGAAACCTGCATAAAGTCAATCTCACACGGAAAGTCCATCTCGCGGATGATATCCGCCGTAAAAACGAGCGAGCCCTTCAATATACATAATATAAGCGGGTTTTTCTCGCTGTATTCGTCCTTTATCTGATTTGCCAGTTTTTTTACCGCACCGGCAATTTCTTCTTCGGTAATAAGAACTCTTTCTACATCTTTTTTCAAAATCTCCACACCCTATTTTTTATCAATTTTTATAAAATATCCGCTTCCTTCATCATCTGAAAAGAAACTTACCGCGCCAATACCGAAAACGCCGAAAACCTTTTCGTCGTCTGCGAGTACCGGAATCCTGTCTCTCTCGTCGCGAGGTATCTTTTCATCTATAAACAAGTGCTTGAGCGTCTTTGTTTTTCTTTTCGGAAGCTTTATTTCATCCCCTGTTTTTCTTCCGCGAATTACCAAATCTCCATGTATTTTACCACATGGAACAAAAAAAGTATTTAATAAATTATGAATTTTTCCGTTATTTTCCGTTTTTTTTGCGCTTATTACATAATCGCCCCAGAAAAAACTTCCTTCTTCCACCAAAACGGCAGGCAAAAGCTCTGTCTCCGCAGCCTTTTCGAATACTATTTTTTCGTATTCGCGCCGGACTAGAAGACCTCCCGGAAGGTTTATCCTGTCTGACGGTGAGTCTGATTTCGCAAGCGCGACAATCTGCTCGATGTGGCGAAATTCAAGTGTTTTTCCGGCAAGCATTTCACAGATTCTCGCAGTAAGCGCCGGCTCTGCAATAAGCTCATCTGCAAGGCATGAGTTTTGTGAGCACGAAATCTCTTCATACCGAAGAGACGCTGCTCTATTTAAAAACTCAGCCTCAGCCTTCAGTATCCGAGCTGTACGCGATGCGTTTAAGACCGCGTTTTCGTGAATATCTTTAAGCGACGGAATAACCGTATGGCGTATCTTGTTTCTTGTATAAACAAGCTCTTCGTTTGTCTTATCAACACAAAACGGCACACCAGACTCTTCCGCATACTTTTCAATTTCCTCACGCGTACACTCTATAAGCGGGCGGACTATATTCCCTCTCACGGGTGGAATACCGCATAGGCCGTCTATACCGCTTCCGCGGGAGAGATTAAAGAGCATCGTTTCGAGGTTGTCGTTTGCATTATGCGCCGTGGCGATAACATCAGCCTGCAACTCCCGTCTCGCTCTCTCAAGAAAATCGTATCTGATATTTCTTGCACAGAGCTCCGTGGACTCTCCGCTCTCCTTCGCCGCCTTTGCGACATCGCATCTTTCCGATATAAAGTCTATTCCGTAAGAAAGACATTTATCTCTTGCAAACGCCTCGTCTTTATCCGCATCTTTGCCGCGTAGCATATGGTTTAAGTGCGCGGCACAGATGTCAAGCGAAAGCGCGGAGCTTACGCGCATCAGAACATCGAGAAGAACTGACGAATCTGCCCCGCCCGATAGCGCCACAAGCACGCGCATGTCCTGTATGTTATTCTGTTTTAGTGTATTTAAAACTTTAGTAATCATGTGAACTGTCCACAGATGTAAATTTAGTATATTTACCGTCCCAATGCAGGTCGATATCGCCCGTGCTTCCGTGACGGTTTTTCTCAATCAAAAGCTTTACCTGTTCAGGAGACTCCTTATCCTCTCTGAAAAGAATCATAACGACATCGGCATCCTGCTCGATTGAGCCTGATTCACGAAGGTCAGAAAGTCTCGGACGGCGTCCCTGC
>JAZOAS010000038.1:0-5802 GCA_045595605.1 Eubacteriales bacterium | reverse complement strand
TCGCTTTTGCAAAAATATTTCATATTCCACCGCCGTTTTCTTTCTATCTTATTATTATACAATTATGTGAGCCTATTTTTCAAGTGGTATTTAATCGTTTTGCAAGTTCTCCGACAAACGGTATCGCTCCAACAAGGTCAAGCCCACGCCTATTTTACCACACGCGAAGTCATAAAGTAAACACCCGATGCACATTGCATCGGGTGTCCGTTGGTAAGTCGGAGGCCAAGCGGTCTTAGGAAGACAATAAACTTTTACAACTCCTTGGCCCACAGAACGACATGGCTACGATCCGACTTAACGGTACCGCTCCAACAAGGTCAAGCCCACGCCTATTTTACCACACGCGAAGTCATAAAGTAAACACCCGATGCAAACCGCATCGGGTGTTTGGTAGATTATTCTACTTTCATAATGACTGTTTGATTTGTCGCCATTGCATATCTAAGAAAATCATAGATGAGATTAAACACTTCACGCGTTTCTTTAAACCGAAACTGTTTTTTTGCATACTGAAGTATATCGACAAGATATTCTTCCAAATCGGGCAACTCTATGCAGTTGTTGTTTTTTCCTGAAAAAGCGCCCATTATTTCTTGATAATCTCTAGTAAAGCCCTTCCAGCCCATACCGTGCATTGGTGGGTCTCCAAACAAGTCACGAATATATCCATCCCATATATGGATATTGAATTCGGGTTGTTCTTTTAATGAGAGTATAATTTCATCATCGCAAAAATCAGGTTCACAATACACCTCATTATTCTTAAGCTTTCCAATGTCCATTGTATAACATCTCCTCCTGTTCTTTCCTTAGCCTCTCCTGCCTTAACTATTCCTTCCATCTGAAATGTCTTTGCACTATCCGCGCTAAAAACTTCACAAACCAAGACGCGTTTTCGAGTTTTTCTCCAGTAGGGACAAAAAATGAGAGTATCATAAGAACAATTCCCCCAAAAACATTGCGGCAGATACATACATTACTGTCACAATTATCCTTATCACTAACTCCGACGCAAGGTCATCACTGAATTTTTGTTTTTTCGACTCCGTCTTGTCCGTAGCTAATGAATCTTCACCATAAGACATTTCATATTCTGTATTCGGCACTTCAATATCGCGAGAACTGTATATCCTATCTGCTACCGTATATATTCCTACTAACAACGCAGCGCCCATAATCGCTATCAACATTCTTTTGAATAGATATTTCACCTTATCTTCACCTCTGCTCATATTTTACCACATGCCGTTATACAAAGCAAACGCCCGAGGTTTCCCTCAGGCGTTCTTTTGTTATACTCTGTTTAGTTCCGTTTACGAGTGTTACCACTGTTCCTATCGGTAAATAGTTCATTTTTCCCTCCTGTTTAAATTACTGTTATTCCTTTTTTCTCTGCCGCTTCGCTTATCGCTCTGATGATATCCTTCGCCGTATATCCTTCAATATCCGAAAATACTATTTGGCTTCCGTTTTCCTTTATCTGAAGCTTGCAGTTTTCTTCATCATAGAACTTTGAAAGCTCTGTAAGTGTCATTTCCGAAAGCTCGTCTGCAGATGCCTTTGGTACGAATATATCATATCCGTACTCTGCGAGCTTTTCATCTGCTCCGATGATAGCTACCGTATAGCCTTCGACATTGGTGATAGTCCCATACCCCGAGAGCCATTCTTCTTCCGTATCAAGTCTGAAGTCTCCGTATTTCTTTGCAAGGCAGGCTTCTTCTTTCGGTATAAGCGATATCAATGTCTTAAATAAATCAAGCTTTATCTGCTTATTGGCTTTGAGCGAATTTTCATACTCTTGGGCAGATGGTGTTCTGACAGTCTTTGTCTTGCATATAAGAGTGAGAGTATTTTCGCTTTGAAAGGAGATTTCTATTTCTTTTATGGGAAGTTCTTTGAGATAAGCTCCTTTTGCTTTCTTCCACATTCTATACTTGTCCTTAAGTCCGCAATACACAAAAAACAATACTATCGAACCAAGCAGTATTAGACAATGCTTTATGGCATCATATACGCTTTCTGTGCTACCTCTGTATTCGCTGTATCGACCAAAAGCCTCCATAAAATCTGATTCCATAAACTTATTCACAACATTCCATAACTTATTCACTAAACTCTTCCTTTCAAAGCGATTTTATCAAGCGAAGCGTTCTGAGTTTTTCTCCACAAGTCTTTGACCGAGGTTTTCGCCTACTTTTCCGCCTACATATCCTCCTATAAAGCCAAAGAGTGACGCAAGTGGTGCAGAAAGCGCGCCGCCGCTTATCGCGCCGCCGAGCGCCGCGCCGACCCATACTCCGATTTTCGCTCCAACAGCCGAGCCCACGCTTATTCTACCACACACTCAACCACAAAGTAAACACCCGATGCATATTGCATCGGGTGTTCTTTGTTATTATACTACTTCCATAATGACCGTTTGATTTGTCGCGAGTGCATATCGCAGGAAATCAGAGAGCAGATTAAACACTTCTCGCGTTTCCTCAATTCTGAACCGTTTTTCAGCATACTGAATTAAATCGACGAAATATTCTTCTACTTTAGAAATCTCTATTCTATTTCCTTCCTTTTCTGAAAATGCTCCAACAAATTCATTGAAATCGCGAGTAAAACCATACCATCTTTCGGCGTTCATTGGGGGATTTCCAAACAAGTCACGAATATATCCATCCCATATATGGATATTGAATTCTGGTTGTTCTTTTAATGAAAGTATAATTTCATCATCGCAAAAATCAGGTTCACAATACACCTCATTATTCTTAAGCTTTCCAATGTCCATTGTATAACATCTCCTCCTGTTCTCTTGTTATTGTTTTTCTTCCATTTGCCCTACGAGCAGCTTTCCAATCATCTTTCAAAACCCACTTGTTTTCACCGACAAGAACTTGTTCTACCCGTTTGCGTGGATTTTTGCCATAACCTATACCTGGCGCAGTTCTCTCAACCACAAATGTATCCATTTGTTCTGCTGGTGAATTCGGCGGACGGGTATGCCATCTGCTCGTGTAATTAAACCCATCATCACCCGGCCATTCGTATTTTATCTGATAATATCCGTTCTTCTTTACTTCTATCTTCTTCGTTGCACCTTCCGGAATCTTTACCGGAGATTTAAGCGCGATACCATCTGATAACTTTGTCATTTCCGTCATCGGGTCGTCCGACGCGTCAAGAACAGTTTTGAGTGTATCTGTTGATTTCGCCGCGTCTGTTGTAGTTTCTACGGTTTTTACCGTGTCGCTGATTCCGTCCGCCACTTTTTCCTAAATCTGCAAGCTCGCCGACAAACGGTATCGCTCCCACAAGGTCAAGCCCTGCTCCTGCGAAGTCGCCTCGGAGAAGGTCAACAGGTATTCGAGCGATATTTGTAAAAGTATCAAGCCCCGGGATAAACGATGCCCCGGTCAAGCCTACGCTTATTCTTCTTTGTCTTCAATTTTAACTACTTTTATAAATATTTCTCTTGCAATGACAGACAATACCCATAATGAAAGCGCGCCTATGAAAATGTACAAAGCAAGTTTCATAAGAAACCATATTGTCGCATCGTCAAACCATATGTTAAAAAAGCCAAACCAAACGAAAAATAAAAAAATTGCTAAAATCACCTTTAACTTTGCAGGAATTTTCACATTCTTCACCTCTGCTCATATTCTACCACACACTCAAATACAAATCAAATACCCGAGGTTTCCCTCGGGTATTCTTTTGGTTATACTCTGTTCAGTATTTCCTGAACTTTTTCGTCCTCGGCACTTTCAAGTCCGTAATGATAAACTTCACCTATCTCTTCATGCTGGAAGAAAACATTATACTGGTCTCCGAGGTTTCCTTCGGGATAAAGGCATGCTACATAGTCCCATATCCTCTCATTCCCCTCCTGCATCTGTTTTCTTCCGTATATCATTATCGGTTTAGTACCGTTTACAAGTGTTACCACTGTTCCTATCGGTAAATAGTTCATTTTATCCTCCTATTTAAATTACTTTTATTCCTTTTTTCTCTGCCGCTTCGCTTATCGCTCTGATGATATCCGTCGCCGTGTATCCTTCAACATCTGAAAACACAATTTTGCTTCCGTTTTCCTTTATCTGAAGCTTGCAGTTTTCTTCATCATAGAACTTTGAAAGCTCCTCAAGTGTCATTTCCGAAAGCTCGTCTGCAGATGCCTTTGGTACGAATATATCATATCCGTACTCTGCGAGCTTTTCATCTGCTCCGATGATAGCTACCGTATAGCCTTCGTTGTTTGTGATAGTTTCATACCCCGAAAGCCATTCGTTAGTCACCTTCTTCTCCCAGGAATTATCAGTATCAAGTCTGAAGTCTCCGTTCTTTTTTACAAGGCAGACTTCTTCTTTCGGTATGAGCGATATTACGGTTTTGAATAAATCAAGCTTTATCTGCTTATTGGCCTTGAGCGAGTTTTCATATTCTTCGGCGGATGGCGTTCTTGCGGTCTTTGTCTTGCATATAAGAGTGAGAGTATTTTCGCTTTGAAAGGAGATTTCTATTTCTTTTATGGGAAGTTCTTTTTCGTATGTGGTACCTGTGTATATACCTTTCGATTTTTTCCAGTGTCCTATCATTTCGAGTATGTTCAAATAAACCCCAAAAAGTATCGCACCTATAATAATTGTATAAGGTATTGCAAATACTATCCATCCGTTTAAAGATTTTAACAAACTCCCTCTCATCATGAATCTCTCCTTTGTTTCGTTTATTCATGCACATATTGCTTGTTGTCTTCTACTATCTTTTCGCCTATCTTCTGACCTATCATTCCACCGATTACTCCACCTACAAAACCACCGAGTGCCGCAAGAGGTGCAGAAAGCGCGCCGCCGCTTATTGCTCCGCCGAGCGCCGCTCCGACCCACACTCCAACCTTTGCACCAACAGCCGAGCCTGCCGCGTCACCGGCAATACCAACAGCTTTCTTTACGGTTTCATATCCGATTACTCCGTCATCGTTGTGATCTTGAACAAGTGTATAACCAAGGTCAATAACATTCATTATATCACCCGCGGCAGAAAAAGCTTTACCTGTCTTTTTTAAAGCTCCACTGTCAACCCAACGGGGGATTTTATCTGCAACCTTCGCTATTTGCCTGTTGACTTTCGCTTGTTCGCTTGCTTCATCAACCCCATTGAGCCAAGTTTCGACTTTTACAACCGCCTTATCAGCCAAAGCAGCATTTCGAACCTTCATTTTCTCAGCCGCTTCAAGTACTGCCGCACCTTGTTTTTCAGGCAGTTTTGAGGTAAGCTTTTCTGCGATATCATCAATAACCAGTCGGTTATTTTCCTTTATAAGGTCGCGGTTGAAATTCCATTGAGGAACCGATAAATTCTGTAATTTTCCGTTCTCATCTATGTACTTTGTATCAAGACCGAAAATGTAATTTACAGTGTCCTTACCGTTGGTTTTAGCCAATTCAGGAGTGTTTTTCGCCGCTATACCGAGACTTCCGAGAGGTTCTGCTGTCCTTGCGCCTTGTCTTTGGTAAGCTCGCACAGGTAAGTTTGTTTCTTTTTGTATTTTATTTCTGTCGCGGTATACATAAACTGTCTCTTCAAACGGATCTGTTACCCACTCTCCTGCTTGTAGAGCAAATTTGGCAATCTCCTTTGCAACCTCTCCCGAGCTTTTTGTCTCCCCATTTGGGTCGTTAAAGCCCTCGAGGAAGGGGTCGGTTGCCTTGGCAAATGTGCTCTGAATTGCCCCTGCTTGTCCGACAGCGCTTATCCCGATTTTGGAAAGTCTCTCTTTTCGCTCCTGTTCCTTTCTCT
>JAZOAS010000037.1:0-2020 GCA_045595605.1 Eubacteriales bacterium | reverse complement strand
AGGAGTATGGAATCGATGTTGCGGGGAAGAATGCGGTTGTTATCGGCCGTTCAAATATCGTGGGAAAGCCGATGTCAATGCTCCTTCTTCATAAAAACGCGACAGTTACAATCTGCCATTCCAAGACGAAGAACCTTCCCGAAATCGTAAAGAGTGCAGATATAATCGTTGCGGCAGTAGGCAGAGCGGGCTTTGTCACGGGAGATATGGTGGCAGAAGGCGCTGTTGTAATGGATGTCGGAATCAACCGAAATGCAGAAGGAAAGCTTTGCGGAGATGTTGACTTTGCATCCGTTACCGAAAAAGCTTCGTTCATAACTCCTGTTCCCGGTGGCGTCGGACCGATGACGATAACTATGCTTATGAAGAATACTCTCAAGGCTGCGTGCATTCAGAATTGTGTGAATATCTAAGAAAATTTCGCTTTTTTTGGTTGACAAATTGAATTCTTCAAAGTATAATATATATCGTGACATTTTGTGTTACAGTTATGGAGTCGATTATGCGAATTAATATTAAACAGCTTCGAAGCGGGGAAGTTTCTTCTTTGCCTTTTGAATTCAAGACCGACATTTCCGACATTGAGCCGACGATGGCGTCTGAGCTTACGGTCTCGGGAAAGGTCTCTGTGCTTGCGGGCGTTCTTCTTCTTTCAATGAAGGCAGAAGGGGAGAGAAATCTCGTCTGCGACAGATGCGCAAAAGAGTTTTCAAAAGTTACGAGCGTTCCCTTTGAGTCGTGCATTGTTGATCATCTCGACAACGATACCGATGAGGACGATTTTATCGTCTGTGAGGGAGATGAGCTTGACCTTTCCGAGCTTGCTGTTTCGATATTTATTCTCGGCTTCGACAGCAAAAATCTTTGTTCCCCTGATTGTAAAGGCCTGTGCCAGATCTGCGGGGCAAACTTAAATGAGCAAGCATGTAACTGTAAGGACGAGTCGATTGACCCAAGACTCGAAATCCTTTCGCAGTTGCTTGATGACTGAATAAATTATAACGGTTGATATATCGAAGGAGGTGTCACCATGGCGGTACCAAAGAGAAAACATTCAAAATCGAGGAGAGACATGAACCGCAATGCGCATTGGAAGCTTTCACTCCCGGGAATCGGAACTTGCCCGAACTGCGGAGCAATCAAGCTTTCTCACAGAGCTTGCAAGAAGTGCGGAACATACAACGGTCGTGAGGTTATTTCTGTATCAAAGGATGCTGAATAATTCGCGAAACTCAATTCGGTAAAAGGGTAGAGGTGGATGGATTAATCCTCCTCTATTTTTATTGTAAAAAGGCGGGGATGTTATGAGCGCATACATTACCGAGGTTGATGCAGGAAGCGTAGCTGCACGCGCGGGAATCAAAGCAGGAGAGGAGCTTGTCTCGATAAACGGCAAACCTATCCGCGATGTTCTTGATTATAAGTTTTACTCTTATGACAAGCGCTTGAAGGTCGAGCTTTCGACAAGAACGGTCAGAATAAAGAAAGACGAAGGCGAGGACTTGGGACTCGTCTTTGAGTCGTACCTTATGGACAAGGCAAAGCGTTGCGCAAACAACTGCGTGTTCTGCTTTGTTGACCAGATGCCAAAGGGTATGCGCGAAACCCTGTATTTTAAAGATGATGATGCGAGAATGTCGTTTCTTCTCGGAAACTATATCTCGCTTACGAACCTCTCTGAGGAAGATATCGATAGAATGATTCGTATGCACATAAGCCCTGTAAATGTTTCCGTTCATGTCACAGACCCCGAGCTTCGCCGTGAAATGGTCAGAAACCCGAGGGCGGGCGAGTGTATGAATATTCTCAGAAAGCTTACGGAGGCAGGGATAAAAGTCAACTGTCAGATAGTTGTTTGTCCGGGGCTTAACGACGGTGAGGTTCTTAAAAACTCGATATCAGACCTTCTTTCGCTCGGCGAGGAAATAGACAGTATTGCAATCGTTCCTGTCGGAATAACCAAGTACAGAGACGGTCTCTATCCGCTTTCACCGATGGATGAAGATTGTGCAAAAGAAAC
>JAZOAS010000036.1:0-2748 GCA_045595605.1 Eubacteriales bacterium | reverse complement strand
GTACCCTGACGAGTACCTTGCAAGTATTGCTCCCGCGCGAATGGTTGCTATTGCTATCTTCACCTGGGATGTCAATAAGCGTCATCTCGGATATGTTGACTTTAACGATATCATAAACCGCGCGGCGAAGTTCGGTATTGATGTTTATTCCTACAGCTTCTTTATCGGCGGGCCTCATCCCGATGAAGAGGGGGCAGAGGAGTATTACGACAATACCTACGGTCGCCTTTTCAGGGAATGTCCCGGCTTCAAGGGCGTTTCATTCGTCGGTGAGGTTATGGAATTCAAGAGCCGTGACCCACATGTTTCAAAGTTCCGTTGCCGAGATAAAATGACGGATGACCTGCCTGAGGGTAAACCGCATCCGGGTTGGTATCCGTGTGAGGATCTTCCAAAGTGGTTATCACTTGTAGATAAGGTAATCCGCAAGGAAAAGCCCGATGCGGATGTTGTCATGTGGAGCTATAACTGGGGATACCAGCCTGAAGAGGCACGAGTTCGCCTCATTGAGAATATGCCCGAAAAAATGACATTGCAGGCGACCTTTGAGCAGTTCGACAGCAGAAAGATTGAGGATGTCGTCACTGCAATTGCAGACTACTCGCTTTCATATACAGGCCCAAGTCCGTATTTTTCAAGTGAGGCGAAAGCTGCAAAGAAGCGCGGAATTAAGTTTTATGCAATGTCTCAGGCAGCAGGTCTTACATGGGACTTCGGTGTAGTGCCGTATCTTCCGATGCCGTATCAGTGGATGCGTCGCTATGAAAAAATGCTTGAGGCAAAGCGTGAGTGGAACCTCCTCGGCGGTATGGAAAACCACCACCACGGCTTCTATCCGTCTATTATTTCAAAATTTGCAAACCATGCTTTCTTAGAGCCGGCAGAACCAATGGAGGATATTCTCGATAGGATTTTTGCGGGTGAATACGGTGAGGAAAATCTCGAAAAGGTACGAGAGGGCTTTAAACTCTGGAGCGATGCGATGACGCACTATCCGGCTACAAAGGGAGACTTTGAGGCAGCATCCAGAATCGGCCCGGCATACCCGTTCTGCCTCTTTACAAAGACAAGACCGCAAAGTAAGGAAGGTGCTTTCTTCGGAAGTGCCGTAGTCGGTCTTGACTATGCAATCGGAAGAAACGCGCCGAATGCCATAATGTCACCGCCGCGCGAAAACTTTGTAAGTATGCGAATGGGCCCTGAAATCAGGTCTCTTGAAAAGATGTCAGACCTCATGGAAAAGGGAATTGAGGTTTTCGAATCGATTGAAAACAAGAATGAAAAGCTCCTTAATATTTTAAATCTCGGAAAGTTCCTTGGTTGCTATGTAAAAACAGTCCTCAATGCGAAGAGGTGGTATGTATTAAAATGCAAGCTTTTTGCAGAGGATAAGCGTGAGGCTCTCCTTAAGATTGTTTCTGATATGGAGATGCTTCTACTCAGCGAGGTTGAAAATGCAAAGTCGGCACTTCCGCTTGTGGATGCAGACTCGCGCCTTGGCTGGGAGCCGACAATGGAATACCTCGGCGACAGAGAACACATTGAGTGGAAAATTCGCCAGGTTCACTATGTCCTTGAAAAGGAAATGGTAAAGCTTAAAGCTTCAATAGAGCTTGAAATGTAAAAAACCCGCCGATTGCGTAGCGTAATCGGCGGTTTTATTCTTGAATATTAAGGGATAATGTGGTATAATCTGCTTTGTGCGAAAAATAAAAAAGTATGGGGGTAAAATATGCTTACAGCACTTATTATTTTTATTGTTATGTATGTGCTTATGCTTTCGCTCCAGAAGTACAGACCGTGGATAGCTCTTACGGGCGCTTGCGTATTCATTGTACTCGGAAGTGTTGGCGTGTATGAGTATTCATTCCTTAATGCGCTTTCTGAGGTTGACTATAATGTCCTCCTCATGATTGCCGGAACAATGGGTACGGTAACGCTCTTTATAGAGAGTAAGATGCCTGCCCGTCTTGCAGAGGTGCTTATAAAGAAAGTGCCGAATGTCAAGTGGACGGTTGCGATTCTTTCGCTCTTTGCGGGTATTATCAGCGCGTTTGTTGATAATGTTGCAACAGTTCTTATGGTTGCGCCTGTTGGCCTTGCGATTGCAAAAAAGCTTAAGTTCTCGCCGGTTCTTATGCTTATTTCAATTGCCGTCTCATCAAACCTTCAGGGTGCGGCAACGCTCGTCGGCGATACTACAAGCATCCTTCTCGGCGGTGCGGCAGATATGAACTTCCTTGAGTTCTTCTGGATGAACGGTCGTCCCGGAATTTTCTGGGGAGTAGAGCTTGGCGCGATTGTTTCGATCTTCGTCCTTCTCTTTATCTTCAGAAAAGAGACTCAGAAGGTTGAAGCTGAAGTCGAAACTGAGGTTGAAGACTATTTCCCGTCATGGCTTATGATAGGAACTGTTGTCCTTCTCATAATCGCATCCTTCCTTCCTGAACCGCAGGGCGGATTCCTCGCTCAGGTTTATGCGCTCAGAAACGGTATCATATGCGTAGCTCTCTGCCTTATCGGTATTATCAGAAGCTACATAAAGACAAAGTCAGGCGCTCTTGCGCGCAAAGTAGCTGAAGACTTTGACCGCGATACAATTCTTCTTCTCTTCGGTCTCTTCATCGTTATCGGAGGAATCAAGAGCGCAGGCGTTATCGACGCTATTGCGGATGTGTTCAAATCTATCGCAGGTGAAAGCCCGCTTATGCTCTATGTCCTTATCGTTGGCGCATCAGTTGTTCTCTC
>JAZOAS010000035.1:0-17301 GCA_045595605.1 Eubacteriales bacterium | reverse complement strand
GGGGATACGGGATACGCTATGAAGTTTGTAAACCGCATAGCCCGTGAGGTTAAAAAGGTTTATCCTTTTGTAAAGCTTGAAATTCTCATCTACTCAAACTTCGTAAACCCGCCGAAGGACGGAACTCTTCCCGAAAGCAATGTAATCTGCCGTCTTGCAAACCTCTTCAGCGATATGCTCCGAGGACCTCATTCGCATACGAATAAATACGCGCTCGAGCTTATTGAAAGATGGGGAGACATTTGCAAAAGAGCAGGCTCGGATTTTTACATTTACGATTATATCTACACAATCCGTTACAGCTATCCGTTCCCGGTTTTCTTCCGTCTCAAGGATATGGTACAGACCTATTACAAAAACGGCGTAAAGGGAATGTTTGTCGAAACCCAGAACTCGTTTGCTGACTGTATAGAGCTCAATAAGTATGTTCTTCTTCACCTTCTCGAAGACCCGAATGCGGATGTTGACTGGCTTATTTGTGACTTCACAAACCGCTACTACGGCAAGGCGGGTGAGTTTGTGCGTGAGTATTTCGGTCTTCTCCGTGAGGCAACCGAGAGGAATTGTATGGGCGCTTACTGCGTAGGTGAGGACAGCCGCTTTAACTTTGTCGATTCAACTCTTGCGATTGCGGCTGAAAAGGTTTTTGAAAAGGCAAGAGCTGCCGTTCGGGGAGAAGTGACCTTTGAGAGACGCGTAAACTGGCTTGCAAAGGCTCTTTACGGCACTATGATTTATAACTTCTTTGAGCTTCGCCGTCAGGCGAAAGACCGTGGTGAGAGCTTTGATTTTGATATCAAAGAGCTTAAAGCGCGCGTTCTTTCCTCGCTTTCTGATTATGCAAAAACTCCTAAGGGTATTGCGGAATGTAAGAATTTTGACCGCGCAGAGCCTTTCCAGGTAAAGCTCAACATAGAGCAGGAGAGCAGATTCTTCGCCAATATTCCCGAAGAGGAAGAGGTATTTGATATTCCGGAGCTCCTCCGAAACGAAAAGCCCGAGAATATCTATCAATTCTCTCTCACAAACCTGCCGAAGTATATGCATCGCTACGAGGTTGAAACAAACGGTCAGTCTGAGGTTAAGGACGCTGAAAGTAAGGCAAATAAGGTTTTGAAGCTTTCAAACGACGAGGCAAAGGGACTTCACATAACCTATATGAGAGTTCCGACTTCAAAAGATGCCGAGAAGAAGAATCCCATTTACTTCAGAATGAATCAGAACGGTGAGGTCATCGGAAGATGCGAGCTCTACCGTGAGGATCTCCTTCAGGGTGGATATCACCTCTACAAGCTCGGAAGCTTTGAGAATATCGCATCCTCTTACGATGTAAGAATTTCTCTGCCCGGTGCAGGTGGCGCGATAAACTTTACAGGTCTTGCGGTAACCTTCCCGATGGACAAGTGTGATGTCTATGTTTCGATGAAGGTAACGGGCGAGATTTTCGGCGGAAACGTCTCCGACGAAAACGCGCTTTACCTTGAGCGTATGATAGTTGTAAGAAAGTAAATAGTTGCAGAAAATACCGCGGAAACTCCGCGGTATTTTTGTGTTTATAATACTGGCATTTTTGTTTTGTTTGTGATATAATATATGAGTAAAAATATATACTGGCGTTTATTAAGCTTTTGAGGTGTTACATATATGGCTTCTAAAAAGAAAAGAAAATCTACGGTGTCGGCGGCGCCGAGAAAGAGGACAAGCTCAAAGAGAAGAGCTAAGACCACTGCAAGAATAACTCAGAAAAGGCGTGCTCAGCTCAATCAGAGGTGGGCGTTTGTCGCGTTCTTCTTCTCGCTTCTTACTTTCCTTGCTCTGTTCAAGGTTGAGGCGGGCTTTGTCGATTTTATAGGTCTGGTTATGAGCTCGTCACTCGGCGTAGGTTTCCTTGTGCTTCCGTTTGCGCTTATAATGGTCGGGGTGCTTCTCATAATCTGCAGAGGTAAGCCGATAAAGGGAAGAGTTATAACTACTCTCCTCATTCCGTATTTTGTTGGTGCAACGGCGCATGCTTTTGTTGGTACAGCTGACCTTTCGTTTGGCGCTATGGTAGAGTCAGGTCGCAATCTTTGCGGCGGTGGAATACTTGCGGGTTACCCTGTTGCGCTTCTCGTCTCTTCAATAAGCAGAATTGCGACTGTAATTCTTTTTGTCGTGGCAACTCTCTTTGTTATACTTACGGCGTTTAATCTTACAATTATGGCGGTTTATGATTCCGTAAAGAGCTTCTTCTCAGGGCTTCATTACGAGGTTGAGTATGAAGAAGAGGATGAGGCTGAGGAGGAAAAACCTGAAGAAAAGGAAATTCCGTCTAAACCCGTCCGCAGAAAGCGACCGATTATCGATATCCCGCTTGACGGCGAGCCTGAGCCTGAGCCCGAACCCGAGCCTGAGATTCCGGTTGAGCCGAGCTTCCCGCCGAGCAATGTAAAGACTCCGGCAGAGGTTGTTCTTGAAGACGAGCCGGTGGAGACTTCTGATGACGAAGAAGTCAGAATCAATGAAGAAAATTTCACAAAAGACATAATAAGCGCTATCGAAAAAAGTGAAAAGGAAGAAGCTCGGAAGAACAGCGAGATTATGGAAGCAGCGGAGAATTATGACGATTCCGCGCTTTCTGAAGGTGAGAATAAGGCGATTTACGCATATCCGCCGATTTCGCTTCTCAAATCTCCTGAGACCTCGAATATAACCTCTGCCTCTGCAGAGCTTCAGAGTATCGGTATAAAGCTTCGCGAAACTGTAAGAAGCTTTGGCGTTGATATCAAGGTTGTAAATATTGTAAGAGGTCCGTCTGTAACCCGTTTTGAAGTTCAGCCGGATGCAGGTGTAAAGCTTGCGAAGATTACATCGCTTGCAGACGATATTGCGCTTGCTCTCGGAGCATCGGGCGTATTTATCGCTCCTGTTCCGAATAAGTCTCTCATCGGTATCGAGATTCCGAACAAGAGCGTTCAGGTTGTAAACATTTCCGAGGTTATCGCGTCTGAAGAGTTTACAAAGAGCGAAAGCGATGTCTCGTTTGCACTCGGTAAGGATATTTCGGGCAAATGTATGGTCTGCGACATCTCAAAGCTTCCGCATATGCTCATTGCAGGTACTACAGGCTCCGGTAAGTCTGTATGTATAAACTCGATTATAATCAGTATCCTTTACCGCTCGACACCTGAGCAGGTAAGACTTATCATGATTGACCCGAAAATGGTTGAGCTTGGTGTATATAACGGCATACCGCACCTTCTCATTCCGGTTGTCACAGACCCGAAAAAGGCTGCCGGTGCGCTTCAGTGGGCAGTTTTTGAAATGATGAAGAGATATAAGCTCTTCTCTGAGCGCGGTGTCCGTGATATGAAGTCGTACAACAAGGCAGTTGCAAAAACGGGCGATGCCGAGCCGATGCCGAGCATCGTAATCGTTATAGACGAGCTTGCTGACCTTATGGTAGTTGCAAGAAAAGATGTTGAAGACTCGATTATGCGCCTCAGCCAGATGGCGCGTGCGGCGGGAATGCACCTCATAATCGCGACACAGCGTCCGTCTGTTGATGTTATCACAGGTGTTATCAAGTCAAACATTCCGTCGCGTATCGCTTTTGCGGTAGCGTCAAAGATTGAGTCAAACATCATCCTTGGCAGTATGGGTGCTGAGAAGCTCATAGGCCGAGGCGATATGCTCTACGAGCCGATGGGAGCTTCGAAGCCGACACGAGTTCAGGGTTGCTTCATTTCGTCTGACGAAGTTGAAGAGGTTGTTGATTATGTAAAGCAGGGAAGCACGGCCGAATACTCTCAGGATGTTATCGACCAGATCGAAAAGCAGGTCGAGAAAAACGAGGGTGGCAGTGGCGATGCTTTTGCTGATGATGAGGATGCAGACGAAATGCTCTCGGCGGCTATTGATGTTGTCGTTGAGTCGGGTCAGGCTTCCACATCAATGCTTCAGAGAAGGCTTAAGCTCGGCTATTCGCGCGCGGCACGAATAATCGACCAGATGGAAGAGCGCGGAATCGTCGGTGAGTTTGAAGGCTCAAAGCCGAGAAAGATTCTTATAACGCGCGATGAATGGAAAGAAATGAAAATGCGCAGAGAGGATATGTAAGGGATTTTATGCAGAACGGTTTTCTTCCTGTAAGTAAAAGCGATATGGAAATGCGCGGATGGGAATGGTATGACTTCCTCTATATCACGGGGGATGCGTATGTTGACCACCCGAGCTTTGGTGTCGCCGTAATATCGCGCGTGCTTGAGGATGAGGGATACAGGGTTGCGATTCTCTCTCAGCCTGACCTTAATAACCCACAATGTATAAAAGAGTTCGGAAGACCTCGTCTCGGAGTTTTGGTAACTGCGGGAAATATAGACTCTATGGTAGCAAACTATACGGTCGCCAAGAACCGTCGCCGCCGTGACGACTATACCCCCGGCGGAGTTGCGGGAAAGCGCCCTGACCGCGCCCTCTCGGCATACTGTCGCGCGGTGCGGAAAATTTACCCCGATATCCCGATTGCCGCAGGAGGGCTTGAGGCGTCGCTTCGCCGATTTGCCCATTATGACTACTGGGCGGATGCGGTGCGCCGCTCTGAGCTTATCGAATCGGGCGCGGATATTCTTATGTTCGGTATGGGCGAGGATACGATAGTCCAGCTTGCAGAGAACTTGGCTGCAGGCGTACCCGTTTCAGAGATTAAAAATATCCGTGGAACCGTATATAAATCAAAAACTCTTGATGATTGCATATATCCGTTTGTAACCGTGCCGTCTTATGACGAGGTTTCAAAGGATAAGAAAAAATACGCTCTTGCTTCTAAAATCGAGCAGGAGGAGCAGGATGCTGTCCGAGGTCGAGCCGTCGTTCAGAAGCACGGCGATTTGTATGTCGTTCAGACGCCACCACAGTACCCGATTACAACTGAGCGTTTTGACCATGTTTATTCTCTTCCGTATATGAGAGATTACCACCCGTCTTATGAAAAAATGGGAGGAGTAAAGGCGATTGAAGAAGTAAAGTTTTCGATTATACACAATCGCGGTTGCTTCGGAGGCTGTAACTTCTGCTCTCTTGCTTTCCACCAGGGGCGAATGATAAGTACAAGAAGCCACGATTCAGTCGTTGAGGAAGCAAAAAAGCTCACCTCAATGCCTGATTTCAAAGGGTATATCCACGATGTAGGAGGACCTACGGCAAACTTCCGCCATACCTCGTGTGAGGAGCAGAAAAAGAGGGGTATGTGCAAGAGAAACTGTCTTGCACCGACCCCGTGTGAAAATTTAAATGTATCGCACGATGACTATATAGAGCTTCTCCGTAAGCTTCGCGAACTTCCAAAAGTTAAGCGCGTCTTTATACGCTCGGGTGTCAGGTTTGACTATGTAATGGCGGATAAGTCGGACGAGTTTTTCAGAGAGCTTGTAAAGTATCATGTAAGCGGTCAGCTAAAGGTTGCGCCTGAGCACTCGTGCGACAATGTTCTAAAGTTTATGGGAAAACCCCATTTTGATGTTTACCGTCGCTTTTATAAAAAGTTCTTTGAGCTTGATGAGAAGTACAAGAAAAACCAGTTTCTTGTTCCGTATTTTATATCTTCGCATCCGGGCTGCAGGCTCGCTGACGCGGTAAAGCTCGCGGAGTATTTAAACAGCATAGGTCATATGCCGGAGCAGGTTCAGGACTTTTACCCGACACCTGGAACGGTTGCGACCTGTATGTACTATACGGGAATCGACCCGATGACGGGGGAGAGCGTGTATGTCCCGCGTGACCCGTCTGAAAAGGCGATGCAGAGAGCTCTTTTGCAGTGGCGCCGTCCTGAGTGTCGCGCGCTTGTAAAAGAGGCGCTCAAAAAAACGGGGCGTGAGGACCTTATAGGAAATGCAAAGCGCTGTCTCATAAGACCGGATAAGGGGCAGGTTGTGAGAAAGAAAGCGCCTTCAGCCGCGAGACCGTATGAAGGAAGAAAACCGAAGAAAAAGGGGAGAGGCTGATGCTGATTCTTGGAATAGACCCCGGATATGCGATAGTAGGCTACGGCCTTATTGATACAAACGGTATGAAGACAAACGCATACGGCGTTATAAGAACAGAAGCGGGAAATGCGATTGAGGACCGCCTTTCTGAGATATATGACAATATGTGTGAGCTTCTCAGAATGTTCAAGCCTGACCATGTCGCGATAGAAAAGCTTTATTTCAATACAAATGAGAAAACGGCGATAAATGTAAGCCAGGCGCGAGGGGTTATAATTCTTGCGTGTGTCAAGTGCGGTGTAAAGCTGTTTGAATATACACCGCTCCAGGTCAAAATGTCCGTTGTCGGATACGGCAGGGCAGAAAAGCTTCAGGTTCAGGATATGACAAAAAGGCTTCTCGGGCTTGCTAAAATCCCGAAGCCCGACGATGCGGCTGATGCGCTTGCGATTGCGCTTTGTCATGCAAACACGACGGGAAGCCTTCTTATGAATTTGTAATTTCGGAGGAAAGAGAAATGTTTGGCTACTTAAACGGAAAGGTTGCCGAGGTCGGAAACGGCACGGTTGTTATAGATGTCGGCGGGGTAGGTTTTTCGTGCAACGCATCCTTGCAGACGCTTTCTGCAGTTGATGTCGGAAGTATTGCAAAGCTTTATACTTACCTCAATGTCCGTGAGGACGCGCTTGAGCTTTTCGGTTTCTATGACCGTGACGAGCTTGAGATGTTCCGCCTTCTTATTTCGATATCCGGCGTTGGGCCGCGTGTTGCTCTTTCCATACTTTCTGCGGTAACTCCGTCACAGCTTGTGCTTGCGCTCACAACAGGTGACGATAAACCGATTCTGGCGGCAAACGGCGTAGGAAAGAAGCTTGCGGGAAGAATTATCCTTGAGCTTCGCGACAAGGTTGCAAAAGCCTCAATTGATGTAAAAGATATCGGCGTTTCTCCTGTATCTCCGCAAGCTTCATCGGTAGAGAGCGAGGCGGTGGAGGCGCTTATGGCTCTCGGATATGGAAGAGACGAAGTTTCTCTTGCTCTCCGCGGTGTTGATACTGCAGGAATGAGCACGGAGGATATTATAAAGCTTGCGCTTGCAAGGCTTATGAGATAAGGAGGGAGAGCGTAAATGAGCATAGAATTCAATAACCCGACACCTTCGGAATATGCCGAAGAAGAGCGCATGGTTTCAAGTATGCTTACAAACCGCGACGAAAACGAAAATACTCTCCGTCCAAAAACGCTTGCGGAGTATGCAGGACAGGATAAGGTAAAAGATATGCTTTCTGTATATATCGAAGCTGCAAGAACTCGTGGAGAAGCGCTTGACCATGTCCTTCTTTACGGCCCTCCGGGTCTTGGTAAGACGACGCTTGCGACAATTATCGCAAACGAAATGGGTGTAAATATCAGAACCACCTCAGGCCCTGCCATTGAAAAAACGGGTGACCTTGCGGCGCTCCTCACAAGCCTTAATGAAAACGATATTCTGTTTATCGACGAAATTCACAGACTTAATCGAAGCATAGAAGAGGTCCTTTATCCGGCTATGGAGGACTACGCTCTTGATATCATAATCGGAAAAGGGCCGTCGGCGAGAAGTGTAAGGCTCGGTCTCCATAAGTTTACGCTCATTGGCGCAACAACTCGCGCAGGCCAGCTTACCTCACCGCTTCGCGACCGTTTTGGTGTTATTATGCGACTTGAGCTTTATACGCCGGAAGAGCTCAAGGATATCGTAAGAAGAAGCGCAGACATCCTCGGAATAAGAACTGACGATTCGGGTGCTGCGGAAATCGCAAAGAGGAGCCGTGGAACTCCGCGTATCGCAAACAGAATCTTAAAAAGAGTCCGTGATTTTGCCGAGGTCCGTGCTGACGGAAAGATTACCCGGGATGTCGCAGATATGGCGCTTGACGCGCTTGAAATTGACGAAATAGGTCTTGATATGACAGACAGACGGGTTCTTGAAAGTATCATCTATAACTTCGGTGGCGGCCCTGTCGGTCTCGATACGCTCGCGGCAACAATCGGCGAAGAGGCAATCACTATCGAAGATGTCGTTGAGCCGTATCTTATGCAGTTCGGTTTCTTGAGCCGTACTCCTCGCGGAAGGTGCGCAACAAAGAAGGCATACGACCATTTAGGCATACCTTTTGAGGGTCAGCTCGAGCTTTAAGACGAAAAAAGAATTGTGGCGAAAAAGTTGAAAAAATCGCGAAGATATGAGGAAAAAATCGAAAAATATTTAAAGAATGTAATTATTGCTTGACATTTAAAAAGAACTTGGTTATAATACAAAGAGATACTGAATCAAGGTGGTTCGCGTTTTGAGTAATTTCGATTGCCTGAGCGACGAGGAATTGCTCTCCCGTGTAAAGAGTGGAGAGGACGGCGCGATTGACGCGCTTATTCTTCGATATATGTCGTATGTAAAAAGCTTTTCGAGGTCATATTTTCTCGTGGGCGGCGATTCTGAGGATATCATCCAGGAAGGGATGATAGGCGTTGTAAATGCGATTTCGCAGTTTGATGCCTCCCGTCATTCCTCTTTTCGCACATTTGCGGCATCGTGCATAAGAAACAGAATATACTCTGCAATACGAAATTCCCAAAGGTCGAAGAACCTTCCCCTCAATAACTATATCTCGTTTGAAAATGCTTTTTCTGCAGACTCGCAAATCGTTGCGACAGTGCCCGACCCTGCAGAAGGGCTTATAAACGAAGAGACTTATGCCGAGCTTAAAAGAGAGGGCTCAAAGCTTCTCTCAAATCTTGAGAAAAAGGTTTTTGACCTGTATCTCGAAGGCCTTTCGTACTCCGAAATTTCGGAGAGGCTTTCAAAGCCGGAAAAGTCGATAGACAATGCAGTTCAGCGAATCCGCAAAAAGCTTTCTGCGTTGTCCGGTATAAACTGAGGCGACATCAAGGGTTAAACCCTTGTGTAGCAATATATTATTTATGCCCAAGTAGCTTAAATCAATCAGAGCGCAAATATGAGGTGTCGGTGAAAGTCCGTCCTGGGGCAAGTCTTAAGTCAAAGAGAGGGTAACAAAATGTACGAAGACAAGACATTAAAGTGCAAAGAATGCGGAGCAGAATTCGTATTCACAGCAGGCGAGCAGGAATTCTACGCAGAGCGTGGCTTTATGAATGAGCCGCAGCGTTGCAAGGCTTGCCGTGACGCCCGCAAGGCTGCTAGCCGCGGTCCGAGAGAGTACTTCACCGCTACATGCGCAGCTTGCGGCGGAGAGGCAAAGGTTCCGTTCGAGCCGAAGACTGACCGTCCTGTTTACTGCAGCGATTGCTTTGCAAAAATGCGCCAGGAAGACAATCAGTAATAATGTAAAAAAAGACCTTCACCGGAAGGTCTTTTTTTATTGCCTTTTTGTGTCGTTTCATGTTACAATAATGATAATATGAGTCGCTTGAGAGGAAGTATTTATGAATAATATAAATAAGAGAATACTCGCGTCTGTTCAGAAGCCTGCGCGTTATACGGGCGGAGAATATAACGCTGTTATCAAGAATAAAGAAGATATAAATCTTCGCTTTGCTTTTTGCTTTCCCGATATCTATGAGATAGGTATGTCTCATATGGGTCTCCGTATTCTTTACGGTGTAATGAATGAGCGTGACGATATCTGGTGTGAGCGTGTTTTTGCGCCGTGGACGGATATGGAAGACGCTCTCCGTAAGAATAATGCAAAGCTATTTGCTCTTGAGAGTGGAGATCCCCTTTGCGACTTTGATATAGTCGGCTTTACCCTTCAGTATGAGATGTCTTACTCCGCTGTGCTTAATATGCTTGACCTTGGCGGCATAACAGTCCGCCGCGAGGAGAGAGGCGAGGATGAACCCCTTGTTGTTGCGGGCGGTCCGTGTACCTATAACCCCGAACCGCTTGCGGACTTTGTTGATATCTTCAATATCGGTGAAGGTGAAGAGCAGATTTTAGAGCTTTGCGACCTTTATAAGAAGTGCAAGGCTGAAGGGAAAAGTAAACGCGAATTTCTAAAAGAAGCGGTAAATATAAAAGGTCTTTATATTCCGTCGCTGTACGATATAACATATAACGATGACGGAACAATTTCTTCGATAACCGCGACCGACGGTGCACCCGAGGTCGTCGTAAAGCAAATTATAGAAGACTTCGATTCCGTCTATGTTCCGAAAAAGGTTATAGTACCGTCAACCGAGATTGTCCACGACAGAATCTCTCTTGAGGTTTTCCGTGGCTGTATCCGCGGTTGCCGGTTCTGTCAGGCTGGCTACGCTTACCGTCCTGTCCGAGCAAAACACGCGAAGACTCTCATCGAACACGGAAAAGAGATGTGTGAGGAGTCAGGCTATGAGGAGATTTCTCTTGCATCGCTTTCAACGAGCGACTATAAAGAGCTTCCCGAGCTTGCCGACGGTCTTCTTGATTGGTGCGAGCCGAGGAATATAAGCCTTCAGCTTCCGTCGCTTCGCGCTGATAATTTTTCTGTTGAGCTTATGCAGAGAATTCAGAAAGTACGTTCAGGCGGTCTTACATTTGCACCTGAAGCGGGAAGCGCAAGGCTTCGTGACGCGATAAACAAAAACCTCACGGAAGAAGAGATTATGAATGCCTGCCGTATTGCATTCGAGAACGGAAGAAGTACGGTAAAGCTTTACTTTATGATAGGTCTCCCGACCGAGACGGATGAAGATATAAAGGGAATCGCAGAGCTTTCTCAGAAGATTCTCTGGCTATGGAAAACCCACGCGACGAATAAAAAACGCGGTGTCAAGATAACCGTGAGTGCAGCGTGCTTCGTTCCGAAGCCTCATACCCCGTTCCAGTGGGAAGCTCAGAACACAAGAGAGGAGTTTGCCCGCAAAGCGGCGCTCCTTCGCGAGGCTATTACCGCAAAGGCAATTACCTATAACTGGCACGAGCCTGATGTAAGCTTCCTCGAAGCGGCGTTTGCAAGAGGCGACCGAAAACTCGGAAAGGTAATCGAAACCGCTTGGAAGAAGGGCGCGCGTCTTGACGGTTGGGCAGAGCATTTCTCGCTTGATCTCTGGCTTGATGCTTTCCGCGAATGCGGAATTGACCCCGCCTTCTATGCAACGCGTGCGCGCGGTAAGGACGAAATCCTCCCGTGGGATCATATCTCCACAGGTGTTACAAAAAACTTCCTCGCATGTGAGAGGGAAAAGGCGTACCGTTCCGAGGCTTCACCCAACTGCCGTGAGAAGTGTCTCGGTTGCGGAGCATCAAAGCTTCTTTGCGGAGGTAAGTGCGATGCGTAAGATAAGACTGTTTTATAAAAAGCTCGGAAGGAGCGTATATATTTCCCACCTTGATATTATGCGAACATTTCAGCGCTCATTAAAGCGCGCAGGAGTAGATGTCAAGCATACTGAGGGTTTTAACCCGCATCCATATATTTCCATTGCGCTTCCGCTTTCTCTCGGTTACAATGGTGAGTGCGAATTTCTTGATATGGTAGTACTTGACGGTATGCCGTGCGAGGAAATTGTGTCACGCCTCAACAAGGCGCTTCCTGAGGGGATAGAAGCTGTGGAGGCTTATGAGGGCGGTCGCCCGGTGCGCGAGATTGCATATTCCGAATATGAAATAGCACTTGAGTATGACAACGGCGTTTCCGAAAGTCTGAAGAGCGCGCTGAAAGAGCTCTTTACAAAAGACGAGATTATCGTAGTAAAGAAGAGTAAGCGTGGCGAGGTTGAGACAAATATCGTTCCGATGATTAAAAAGGCAGAGGTAATGCCATACCTTGATAAGGTTGTTATCAAGTGCATCCTCGCGGCAGGCAATACTTCATTAAACCCCGAATACATCGTAAAAGCGATAGAGAAGTATATTCCCGAAAGAAAACCCGACTTTGCAGAGTTTACGAGAAAGAATGTCCTCACGGAAAATCTCGAAGAATTTAGATAAAAGAAAAACTTGACAAAGCATATTATAAATGATATAATAGCAAAGCCGCATTGAGTGGGTTTATAAATTTGCGTTAGCAATACCTACAAGAGCGAGACTCTAAAATATGAGAGAGAGGTGCAACAACATGCAGGCAATTTTCGTTACAGGCGGAAAGCAGTACAAGGTTTCTGAGGGTGATGTCATCTTCGTTGAGAAGCTCGATTTTGAGGGCGACACAGTTGAGTTTGACAATGTCCTTATGACAATCGACGGTGAGAATGTCACAGTCGGTACACCGAGCGTTGAAGGCGCAAAGGTTACTGCAAAGCTTATCAAGAACGGCAAGTCCAAGAAGATCATGGTCTTCAAGTTCAAGGCGAAGAAGAACTACCGTCGTCGCCAGGGCCATCGTCAGCCGTACACAAAGCTTTCTATCGAAAAGATCAGCGTCTAATTTATGATTACGGTTAAGCTTTTAAAAAAAGGCGAAATTATCACAGGGTTTGATGTTTCGGGGCATTCCGGTTACAGTGAATCGGGTAGCGACATAATCTGTGCTGCGGTCTCGAGTGCTGTCGGGCTTGTCGAAATGGTGATTAACGATTCGATGAAATGTTCGGCGGATGTAGAAATTGAACCTGAAGAGGCAAGGGTTGCGCTTTCGGTTTCGGCTGAGTGCAACGAATGCCGTGCGGTGCTTTTTGGCTTCGAGCTTCATATGAAGAATCTTGCCGGGGAGTATCCGATGTATATTAAAGTTTTGGAGGTGCAGGTAAATGCTTAAAATCAGTATTCAGTTTTTTGCACATAAAAAGGGCGTAGGCTCAACAAAGAACGGTCGTGATTCTGAGTCCAAGAGACTTGGTGTTAAGCGTGCAGACGGTCAGTTCGTTCTCGCAGGTAACATCCTCGTTCGTCAGCGCGGAACAAAGATTCACCCGGGCACAAACGTAAAGCGTGGCTCTGATGATACATTGTTTGCTACTGCAAACGGCGTAGTTCGTTTCGAGCGCCTCGGTAAGGACCGTAAGCAGGTTTCTATTTATCCGGTTGCTCAGTAAAAAACAAAGTTGTGCGGGCAGGTTGTTTTGCGACCTGCCCGTATTGTTTAATCTACACATTATATAATATATATGTATGTTCCGAGGTGAGGTAAATGTTTGTTGATGTCGCAAGTGCAAAATTCATAGCAGGTCGCGGTGGCGACGGTGCTGTTGCGTTCCATAGGGAAAAGTATATCGCAGCAGGCGGTCCTGACGGTGGCGACGGTGGGGACGGCGGAAATGTTGTTCTCAAAGTTGATGATAATATGTCAACACTTGTTGAGTTCCAGTATAAGAAAAAATACAAAGCTGAAAACGGCGCTAACGGCAGCGGAAAGCGTTGCTCGGGTAAGCGCGGAAAAGATATAATCGTAAGAGTTCCGAGGGGAACGCTTGTTTACGATGTTGCAAGCGGTGCTCTTGTAAAGGATATGTCAGACGACGAGCCTTTTGTAATTTGCAAGGGCGGTCGCGGCGGTTGGGGGAATCAGCATTTTGCAACGCCTACCCGCCAGGCTCCCCGTTTTGCAAGACCCGGTCTTGACGGAGAAGAGCTTGAGGTGCGCCTTGAGCTTAAGCTTCTTGCGGATGTCGGGCTTGCAGGTTTCCCGAATGTAGGTAAATCGACTCTTCTTTCTGTCGTAAGTGCGGCAAGACCCAAAATCGCAAACTATCACTTCACTACAATCGTCCCGAATCTCGGCGTGGTCAGAGTTGATGAAAATTTCTCTTATGTAATGGCAGATATCCCGGGTATCATCGAGGGCGCGAGTGAGGGTGCTGGTCTTGGTCACCGTTTTCTTCGCCATATCGACAGATGTCGTCTTATAGTTCATATGGTGGATGTCTCAGGTAGCGAGGGAAGAGACCCGATAGCGGACTTTGAAGCGATTAACGAAGAGCTTAAGAGATACAACCCTGAGCTTGCATCCCGTCCGCAGATAGTAGCGGCGAATAAGAGTGACCTTATATACGACAGGGAAGCGGCAGATAAGTTCAAAGCTTATATAAGAAACCTCGGCCTTGAGTATTTTGAGATTTCAGCTGCTACGAATGTCGGTGTCGCGGAGCTTATGAAGAAGACTTCCGAGATTCTCTCAAAGCTTCCGCCAATAGAAACATACACCCCGACCTTTGTTCGTGAAGAGGAAGACTTCTCAAGTCACGACTTTACGATAAGCCGTCTCGACGGTGATGTATATATGGTAGAAGGAAACTGGATAAAGCGCGCTATGGGTTCAGTCAACTTTGATGACTACGAATCGCGCATTTATTTCGAGCGCCTTCTCCGTAAGTACGGTGTGTATGATGCTCTTGAGCAGAGGGGCGCACAAGAAGGCGATACCATAATCATTTATACGATGGAATTTGAATATATAAAATAGCTGATTCAACCGCTGAGAAACTCTATTTTCAGCGGTTGAAATTTTTTGAAAAAAATGCAAAAAAATGCTTGACATTGACGGTTTCATAATGTAAAATATAAGAGCGTCTGTATGGGCGCACTATGCGATGAAACAGGAGATTGCTGCTTTACGGCAGGTAACTTCTGTGGAGTATGTCCGACAATCGGGCGGCAGGAAGTACTGTGCAAAGGCTTGAGCCATGTGCAAAAGCGACTGCCGGAATTGGTGAAATCCCCTGCTACCAATCCGGTTTTTATAATGTCTGCGGATGAAACACGCGGATGAGTTGTGCAGGAATTCCGCCGCACGCAGAAAACTACGTGCGTTTAAGGAGGAAAAAACAATGGCAACAATTAGTAAGGAAATGATTCGTGTCCGCCTCAAGGCTTATGACCATCAGCTCATCGACCAGGCGGCAGAGCGTATCGTTGAAACTGCAAAGCGCAACGGCGCAAAGGTTTCAGGTCCGATTCCGCTCCCGACTTCAAAGGAAGTCATCACTATTCTTCGCGCGGTGCACAAGTACAAGGACAGCCGTGAGCAGTTCGAGCGCCGCACACACAAGCGTTTGATTGACATTCTCAAGCCGTCTAACGAGGCTGTAAAGGCTCTTATGTCTCTCGACCTTCCGGCCGGCGTTGAAATCGAAATCAAGCTTTAAAAACGAAAGGTACCATAGCTCTTGAAAGTGCGGCGGAAGGGGCGCAGGCAGAGTAAAGAGCGGGTCATGTTGGCGAAGAGCCAACCAATAACCTTAAAGGAGGAAAATATATGCAAAAGGCAATCATCGGAAGAAAAGTCGGTATGACTCAGATTTTCGACGATGCAGGCAGGGTTGTTCCTGTCACAGTCATCGAAGCAGGTCCGTGTGCCGTTGTTCAGAAGAAGACTGTTGAAAAAGACGGTTATGAATCTGTTCAGCTCGGCTTTGAGGACATTGCTGAGAAGAAACTCACAAAGCCGGAAGCAGGCCACTTTGCAAAGTCTGGCGTTTCCGCAAAGCGCATTCTTAAAGAGTTCAAGCTTGAAGGCACAGAACTCAATGTAGGCGACATTATCCGTGCAGATGTTTTCGCTGAGGGTGACATCGTTGATGTTACAGGCGTAAGCAAGGGTAAGGGTACTGCAGGTACGGTCAAGCGTTTTGGCCAGCACATGCAGAACCATACACACGGTGTCGGTCCTGTTCACCGCAGTGCAGGTTCTATGGGTGCTAACACTGACCCGTCAAGAGTTATGCCGGGCACAAAGCTCCCGGGCCGCATGGGTGCTGAGCAGGTAACGGTTCAGAACCTCGACATTGTCAAGGTTGATGCCGAAACAAATATGATTGCAGTCCGCGGCGCAATTCCGGGCCCCCGTGGTGGAGTTGTGTTCATTCGCGACGCTGTCAAGAACGTCTAAGCGAAAGGAGTTAGAAAGCTATGCCTAAGGCAACAGTTTATGATATGACCGGTAAAGCTGTAGGAGAGTTCGAACTTTCTGATGCAGTGTTCGGTATAGAGCCTGATAAGGTTGCTATGTTCGAAGCGGTTAAGAACCACCTCGCCAACTGCAGACAGGGCACGCAGAGTACTCTTACTCGTGCTGAGGTTCGCGGTGGCGGCAAGAAGCCGTGGCGCCAGAAGGGAACAGGTCGTGCTCGTCAGGGTTCAATCCGTTCTCCGCAGTGGACACACGGCGGAATCGCACTCGGCCCGAAGCCGCGTGATTATTCCTACCGTCTTAATAAGAAGTATCGCCGTCTTGCTCTTAAGAGCGCGCTTTCTGCGAAAGCAGCAGCAGGCGAAGTTATGGTAGTTGAGAATCTCAACCTCGCAGAGGTTAAGACAAAGACAATGGCAGCATTCCTCAATGCTCTCGAGGCTAAGAAGGCTCTCATTGTTACTCCGGAAGTTTGCGAGAACGTCGTAAAGAGCGCTCGTAACATCCCGGGAGCTATGACAACAACAGCTACTATCATCAATGTATATGACATCCTCAACCATGACAAGTTCATCGTTGACAAGTCAGCAGTAGAAAAGATTCAGGAGGTGTTCGCATAATGAAATCACCTTATGATATCATAAAGCGCCCGATAATCACTGAGCAGTCAATGGAGCGCGTCGCTGAGAAGGTTTATGTCTTCGAAGTAGAGAAGACTGCGAACAAGATTGAAATCCGCCAGGCAATCGAAGAAATCTTCGGAGTCAAGGTTGCAAAGGTAAACACAATCAATGTTCTCGGTAAGCAGAAGAGAATGGGAGCACATGTCGGCTTCCGCCCCGATTTCAAGAAAGCAATCGTTACACTCGCTGCAGACAGCAAGACGATTGAGTTCTTCGAGGGCATGGTGTAAAAGCTGCTTGAACGCAGACTAACACCCAACACCATAAAGGAGGAAAAGAACAATGGCTGTAAAAACGTTTAAACCGACCACTCCGTCGAGACGTAATATGACTGTTACAGACTATCAGGTCCTTAGCAATGTTAAGCCGGAAAAGAGCTTGCTTGAAAACCTCAGCAAGAACTCCGGTCGCAACAGCTACGGCAGAATCACAGTTCGTCATCGCGGCGGCGGCAACAAGCGCAAGTACAGAATTATAGACTTTAAGCGTGACAAGATGAACATTCCGGCAGAGGTTCTTACTCTCGAGTACGACCCGAACCGCGGCGCATTCATCTCCCTCGTTCGTTACGAAGACGGCGAGAAGCGCTACATCATCGCACCGCATGACCTCAAGGTCGGCGATACAATCATCTCGAGTGCAGAGGCTGACATTAAGCCGGGTAACGCACTCCCGATTACAAACATCCCGGTTGGTACAATCATCCACAACATCGAGCTTAACCCGGGACGCGGCGCACAGTTCGTCCGCGGCGCAGGTAATGCTGCACAGCTCATGGCTAAGGAAGACGGCATGGCTCTCGTAAGACTTCCGTCAGGTGAGCTTCGTAAGTTCCGCCTCAACTGCATGGCAACCGTCGGTCAGGTT
>JAZOAS010000034.1:0-15625 GCA_045595605.1 Eubacteriales bacterium | reverse complement strand
AAAGAAAGATTCTTCTTCACCACAAACTCACTCATATCGAGATACAAAGAGCTCGGATACATATACTCCCGTGCAAACGGTATGAAAACCGGAAGCACAACTCCTGCGGGTCTCTGCCTTGCGGCGAGTGCCGAGTATAAGGGGGAGGAACTGATTTCCGTAGTTTTAGGTGCGAAGAAGGATGAAGAAACGGGCAAGAAGGGGAATTTTGTCGAATCAAAGAGACTTCTTGTCTGGGGGTTTGAAAATTTCAAACGCTCCATGCTTCTTTCGTCATCCGAAGCGGTCTGCGAGGTTCATGTAGAATCTGCAAAGGATCGCGACTATGTCATCGCCCATACGGAAGCTGACTATGAAGTTCTGATGCCTAAAGATTTTGACGAGTCAAAGGTCGAGTTTGTGACTGATACGATAGCAGAGCTTGAGGCTCCGGTCAACAAGGGCGACAAAATCGGCACCGTAACCGTAAAGTATGACGGTAAGGACTACAAAACGCTTGACCTTGTAGCCGCTGACGATGTCGAGAGATCAATCATAGCGTTTGTTATTAATGTCATAAAGAAGTTTGTAAAGAGCCCGTATGCGCTTATCGCGCTCGGCGTTATAATCGTAGTGATTGCGGCATATACAATCTATGTTATAAGATATAACCGACGCAGAAAGAATCGCCGTAGAAGATATTATAGATAAACTTATTCAGAAACCTCTGCAGAGTCATCTGCGGGGGTTTTCTCTTGCTTTTTGAAGTTCTTTTTCTGGGTATCCGCAGGCTTTGAATACTTCGGTGAAACCTCGCTCTTGTCAAAAGTCTTGAAAGAGAAAGCTTCGCCCTCTTCAAACTTGATGCGGAGTTTTCCTGTTATAAGGCTTACATCTGAAACAACGCCGTCGCCATTGGGAGTTTTTACCTCAGTTCCGACCTTCGGGGTTGACTTTATGAGGTCTTCGTATGCTTCCTGTTCGTATTTAAGACAGCACATAAGCCTTCCACAAGTACCGGAAATCTTTGCCTGGTTAAGTGAAAGGTTCTGCTCCTTTGCCATTTTTATAGAAACGGGCTGGAAATCGTCAAGGAAGCTTGAACAGCAGAACGGGCGACCGCAGATACCGAGACCGCCGAGCATCTTGGCTTCATCGCGAACACCTATCTGACGGAGTTCGATGCGTGTGCGGAAGACGGCTGCAAGGTCTTTTACGAGATTTCGGAAGTCAATTCTTCCGTCTGCGGTAAAGTAGAAAATTATCTTTGAACCGTCAAAAGAAATCTCGGCGTTTATAACCTTCATTTCGAGGTTATGAGCTTCGACCTTCTTCTGACATGTTACAACAGCGTCCTTTTCCTTTTCGCGAAGCTCAGAAGCTGTTTTTATGTCAGCGTCCGTTGCGATTCGGAGAACCTGGCGCAAGGGGGCAACAATACTCTCTTCGGAAACACTGTGTCTGCCCTCAGCGACGATACCGAGCTCAGCACCTCTTGCTGTCTCGACGACGACGCGGTCATCGACATCGACAGAGAAGTTCACGGGGTCAAATGAATATATCTTTCCGCCGTCGCGGAAACGGATTCCTATAATTTCTTTCAAATGAATCTATCCTTTCAAAGTCGCGTTTGCGACAGTATAAGCAAATTTACAAGTCAGGCTGCCTGTGATATGGGCAACGCCGACATTTCTTAAAGCCTCTGCCTTTGCTGAAGAAATATGGTCTATAAGAGAATCGCAAATGGCAGGGGAGAGAAGAACTGAGAGTTTTTGTGAAATGTGCGTGGGCATAGATGATAAAAGACGACTGCCCGAATTTACAGAAATGACGATAGCGTCACGAAGGACGACTGTAAGCTCGTCTAAAACAGAAACAAGCATATCGCGCCCTGATTTTTCGATAGCCGAAAAAGCTTTGAAAATAGAAAGCTCGCTTTTTTGAATGAGAGCCTCTGCAATGTGCATTGCAAAGTCACGAGCTTCGCTGTTTTCGTTGCCCGATAAAAAAGAGCATATTCCGCCACTTGTTCTGATAAGCTCTGAAGCTTCGTCTTGCGATAGCTCGGGAAGCTTTTCGCGAATTACCTTCATCATATCCTGCTCGTCAAGAGGCGAGAGAGTAATTTTAGCAGTTCTTGAGACGATAGTGGGTAACAGATCGCTGTAATTATAGCATAATAAAATAAAGAAAGTAAATAGAGGAGGCTCCTCCAAAATTTTCAAAAAAGCATCTTGTGCATCGTGTGTCATAGCGCCGGCGTTGTTAATGATGTAAACCTTCCTGTCTGCATCATTCGGGCGCAGAAGCGCATCTTTCTTAAGGTCGCGAATATGATCGACTCCAATAGAAGAGCCTTCGCGACCGAGAACGGTTATATCGGGATGTATGTTTCGCTCAGCCTTCATGCAGGAATTGCATGTGTTGCACGGCTTGTCCGCATTTTCGCAGACGAGAGCCTTTGCAATAATTCTCGCGAGCGTCATTTTTCCTATACCCATATCTCCTGCAATGAGGAGAGAATGGGGAAAGGAGCCGCGCGCAAAGGCGCTTTTTATGTAGTCCTTTGCGCGCTCGTTTCCGTAAAAACCTTCAAAGTTCATTGTTAGATTTTTTCGAAGTGTGAAACATCCATTACGAAAATGGTAGCACCGCCGACTGTGATTTCAACCGGAACAGCAGGAATCATACCGATGCTGAACTCGGATGTAGCGGGAACAAGCTGCTTTCTGCTGTGTGAATGCTCTTTGATTATAGCAAGAACATCGTTGAGCTTTTCGTCCTCAATACCGATAAGGATAGTTGTGTTACCTGTCTTGAGGAAACCGCCTGTTGTAGCAAGCTTTGTGCTTGAGAAGCCTGCCTTTGAAAGATTCGAAACGACAGCGTTAGCGTCGTCTGCATTGATGATAGCCATTATCATTTTCATAGTAAAAATACCTCCTGTTTTTTTATTTGAAGCGGACTTTTTAAAAACGCCGCCAAATAACTAAATGAATTCGCGGTAAATGGTGGGGGAAACATAGATCGGGTTGACATCGATTTCTGCGATGTCGCCTACATTACAGGGGATGTCTGTGACATCACAGACGGTATGTGTCATGCCGATGTGTCCGAGAATGCGGGCGTGACGACCGTTTATGCGGACATAGAATGATTTTTTAAAGAGCATGCGCTTTAGGTCCGAAAGGATATAAAGAATAACATCGCGGAAGCGGTATGTATCTCTCGCTTTTTCGACATTCACTCCGTCGGAATAGCCAATCGGAAGGATCGCGGTGCGGATTGCCTTTTTTGTCGTGTATGCGCCACCGTATCCGATTTTTGAGCCGGGCGAGAGCCAGCGAAGCTCACAGATGTGACTTTCAAGATGACCTGCTCTTGAAAGTCCGCTTTTGCGGACCTTACAGGGGATTCTGCCTGTAAAAGCAGAGCCGATTCTAACAGCATCTCCGAGGGGAGAAGCAAACTTGAAAAGGTAAGCGGAGTTTGCAAAGTGGACCATACCGCAATCAACTCCGTGAGCGAGAAGCTCATTTTCAACAGAGAGAATTGCATCGACCTGAGCTTTCGTGACCTTGCGGCTCTTGAAAGCAGAGGTCAGGTGAGTGAAGAGCCCGCAGGGCGAAAGTGCGGGGAAACTTGTGAAAGCGGAAAGGATGTTTTCAAAGTCTGAAGGGTTAAAGCCGTACCTTCCCATACCTGTATCAAGTTTTATGTGCACGGGTACGGTTTTATTCTTTGAAAGCGCAATTCCGTTAATCGCCGCCGCAGCCTCAAGAGAGCCTACGGTAAGGATGATGTCGTTATCGATAAGAGACGAAATCTCGTCGGTAAGAGAGGTGGAGCGGAGCATAAGAATCTCGGTATCACAAAGTCCGAGAGCTTTGATTTCGAGCGCATCCGAAACATCGGTAACTGCGAAATATCGGATACCGAAAGAGTGGAGAAGCGGGACATACTCGCTTATTCCGAAGCCGTAGCCACCGCCCTTGACGACAGCGAAAACCTTGCTGTCACCTGCGCGGGTCAAAATCTCACGCGCGTTTTTTTCTATCTTCTCGCGCTCAATTACAAACGAATTCATATCTTCACCGGGCTTTCTTTAGTAATTACTTGCGGTTTTTGAGCATAAAGAGCTTTTTGCGGAGCTTTCTGAAAATGTATTCACCCTTTTCAATTGCGAAATTGAGGGGTTTGTTGAAAACATAATCAAACTCGCCGATGAACTCACAGAAGTCACCGTTGAAGCCTTTTTTGAAGCGATAAAGACCGTATAAGGGGTTATCTTCCGAAATATCGCCCGAAACGCCTCTGAAATCGTAAATCTTGCATCCGAGCTCGTGTGCCCACTTGATCATACTCCACTGGAGAAGGTAGTTTGGCATGAAGTTACGGTATGTGTTCGATGACGCGCCGTAGAGATACCAGACCTTGTCGCCGTAGTGGATAGCAAGAGTACCGGCAATGGGTGTTTCTTCGGAATATGCCATATAGAGACGGCAGTTGTCGCCGAGGTTATCGAGCATATTCTCAAAGTAATCAGCGTTTCTGACGACGAAGCCGTCACGGACGCCTGTTTCGAGCATTATATCTGAGAAGTCCTTGACAGCCTCCTTACCGCAAAGGCGGATTTCAACGCCCTTGCGCTCTGCAACGCGGATGTTGTAGCGAGTTTTTGAGTGGAAGGATGCCATGAGCTCGTCTTCGCTCTTGCCCTCGATGTTGAGGCGGAAAACGAAACGCGGCTGGATACCTGAAAAGTTCTTTCCTGTATCGCGACGGCGGAAGCCGAGCTTTTTCATTATTTCTAAAAACTCCGTATCGTCAATAAGGACATCCGGGTCAAGCTTTAAGCAGTATGCGCGATGCTTTACTGCAAGGCTTTTTGCACCTTCGAGAAGCTCGCCGAGAACCTTCTCGTCGTGGATATCGCAGACGGGAGCGCGAGCGCCGTACATAATCGTATAGGGGAGAGACGGGACACGGCGGATAAGAACGGACATCGCGCCGCAGATTTTGCCGTCATCGTCTCTTACGAACATACCTTCCCATATCCACTCGGGTTTCTGCTTTCCCCAGTTATATGACTGGAGGAAATGACCCTTCGGGTGGGAGGTAAGAAAGTCTTCATATTCTTTAAGTGTTTCTTTAGTAACAAACTCGACCATTGGAGCCTCCGAAGAAAAATCTTATTTTAAGATATAGCTATCTGATGATATTATAACATATTTTTACATTTGTTACAAGTAAGAAACTTCTGAGCATAAAAATTTTTTTGAATAAAAAAATCCCCGATTTACGGGTTGTAAATCGGAGTGTAAGATCATCTTCTTTTGTACTTTCCTCGCGGTGTTGAGATTTCGGAAAGTGCTGAGGAAATTTCAGCGTCACGGCTGTGTCTTATTGCAATGTCGGAGAGTGAGAGCATGCCGACAAGGCGGGTTCTGTCAACGACGGGAAGTCTGCGGATCTGCTCGTCTGCCATGATTTTTAAGGCTTGTGTCGTATCGTCGTCGGGAGAGACCGTGATGACGCCACGCGTCATAATCTCACGGAGCTTTGTATCTTCGGGCGGGTTATCATAGGCTACGCACCGTACCGCAATATCGCGGTCAGTGACAACTCCACGAAGAACTCCTTCCTTTGTGCAGATGGGGAGTGAGCCGATGTTGTGGCGTGCGAGGAGCCTTGCGGCGCGCGCGACGGTGTCATCGGGTGATAAGTGGACAACATTTGAATTCATAACATTTGAGACGAGCATAATAAACCTCCCGAAATCTATATTGATGTAATTATGGTCGTGTTCGCATAAAAATATACAAAATGAATTTTTATGCAAAGAAAAGTTTGCGAAAGTGTAAACTTCGGGTTGCAAAACTTTTTCGGTTGTAGTATTATTTTTATATAGTAACTTTATTAAAGAAAAGGAGAACTACCCGTGATAGCAAAGTTAGAACCTGAATTTATGCCTATGGCGAAGGTAATCAATGATTTTAAAGCATCGGTCAAAAAGTCCGAGTCGCAGAAGCTCACAATCTGCGTTGAGCGAAACGGCGGTCTTATCGCTGTATATAAGCTTGATATATTCAAGGAAAATACAGGTCACGATGACGAAAACTATGCAGTGTGCGAGAGAATCATAAAGACTCTTCTTTGGGCAAAGGGCGGTTTCAAGGTATATATAATTGGTGCTAAGAATCTTTACGGTCGAATTGCGGATGATTATAAAACCGGCGGTGCGCGCGAGTTTGATGTCGGCTTTATGTCCCGCGTATATGAAAGAGCCTTTGAAGTTGTATATGTAGAAAACGAAGCTGACGCTCCGAAGGAGAACGATGTTTCGTCTCAGATAGGCCGTCACCTTGACGGTTGCCGTATCGGCTTTGATGCAGGCGGAAGCGACAGAAAGGTTTCTGCGGTTGTTGACGGCGAAACCGTTTACTCTGAAGAGGTTGTATGGTTTCCGAAGCTTGAGAGTGACCCGAAGTATCACTACGACGGAATTCTCAGCGCAATGAAGACCGCGGCATCCTATATGCCGAGGGTTGATGCAATCGGCGTTTCCTCTGCGGGTGTTTATATTGATAATAAGATAATGGTCGCGTCGCTGTTTTTGAAGGTCTCCGATGAGGATTTTGAAAAGCATGTAAAGACGATGTACCTTGATGTAGCAAAGGAGATAGGCGATGTTCCTGTCGAGGTTGCAAATGACGGTGATGTCACGGCTCTTGCGGGAGCTATGAGCCTTGAGGATAACAATGTTCTCGGAGTTGCCATGGGAACGAGTGAGGCGGCGGGCTATGTTGACCGCGACGGCAACATCACAGGCTGGCTCAACGAGCTTGCGTTTGTTCCTGTTGACTTCAATAAAGGCGCAATGGTTGACGAATGGAGCGGAGACTACGGCTGCGGAGTAAAGTACTTCTCCCAGGATGCTGTAATTAAGCTTGCACCGCGCGCAGGAATAGAGCTCGATGAAAAGCTTTCTCCGGCTGAAAAGCTTAAGGTTGTCCAGAAGCTTATGGAAGAGGGAGATTCGAGAGCGGCAGACATCTACGAGACGATAGGAACATATTTTGGATATACAATCGCGTATTATTCAATGTTCTATGATATAAAGCATGTTCTCATCATGGGGCGCGTAACAAGCGGCAAGGGAGGAACAATTCTTCTCGACCGCGCAAATGAAGTTCTCAAAGAAGAATTCCCTGAGCTTTCGGAGAAGATAAAACTTCACATTCCGGACGAGAAAGCAAGGCGCGTAGGCCAGTCTGTTGCGGCGGCAAGTCTTCCGAAAATTAGATAATTATGCAAAATTTTGAAAAAATATTGAAATTTCAAAAATAGTATGCTATAATGTATATTCAATAATTAAATAAAAGGAGAAATGAACAATGAAAAAGATTATTGCTATTGCAATGGCTCTCGTAATGGTCGTTGCACTTTGTGCTTGCGCAGGCGGTACAAAGATGACAATGGGTACAGGCGGTACAGCAGGTACATACTACGCTTTCGGTGGCGTTCTTGGTCAGACTATCAAGAACACCGCAGGCATCAATGTAACAGTTGTTTCTACTGACGGCTCAAAGGCTAACATCCAGGGTATCGACGCCGGCAACTACCAGCTCGGTACTGTTCAGTCAGATGTTATGTCCTACGCTTGGGACGGCACTCGTTCCTTCGAGGAAGAGGGCAAGGTAGATACTTTCCGTACAGTTGCAGGTCTCTATGCAGAGTCTGTTCAGCTCGTAACAATGGATCCGGAAATCAAGTCAGTTGCTGACCTCAAGGGCAAGAGCGTTTCTATCGGCGCTCCGGGTTCAGGCGTGTACTTCAACGCAATGGATGTTCTTACAGCAGCAGGTCTCACAGAGGCTGACATCAAGGCTCAGTACCAGTCATTCGCTGACAGCGCTGATGCTCTCAAGGACGGAAAGATTGATGCTGCATTCATCGTAGCAGGCGCTCCGACACCGGCAATTACTGAGCTCTGCACAACAAATGCTGCATACCTCGTTCCGATCGACGGTGCTGTTGCAGACGCTCTTATGGCAGCTTGCCCGTTCTACACAACATACACAATCCCGGCTGGCACATATGCAGGTCAGGAAGCTGATGTTACAACAGTTACAGTAAAGGCTACACTTATCGTAAGCGCAAGCGCTTCTGAGGAAGATGTTTACAACCTCACAGCAGCTATCTTTGATAACGCAGAAACTATCACAGCTGCACACGCAAAGGGCGCTGAGCTCAGCATTGAGAACGCAACAAGCGGTATGACTGTTCCGTTCCATGCAGGTGCTGCAAAGTACTTTGCAGAAAAGGGCGTAGAAGTAGCAGTCGATTAATTCGATTAGTGAATTGTGGCTGCGGCGTTATCGTCGCAGCCACTTTACCTATTTTCCAAGGAGGAAGAAAGAACCATGCTTTTTAAGAAGAAAGCTCCCGTCGAGCAGGCTCCGATGGACCTTGACGAGGTAATGCTGAAATTCGACAGAGAGTCAAATACCCGTATCTGGGAGGGCAAGGCCAAGGTTGCAGTAAGTTGCATTTTGGGTATCTTTGCTCTGTTTTGTCTTTATGTAACTCTTTTTGCTACATGGCTTGAAGAACTCAGACTTACGACTTTTGTCGCATTTATAGTTCTTCTTGCTTATATCGTTTATCCTGCAAAAAAGGGTAAGCAGAAAGCAAATTTTATGCCGTGGTATGATATAGTTCTTATGATTTGCGGTACAGCTGCATTTTTGTATTTTGCTGCAAATGCGAAGGCAATTATCCAGCAGGGAAGCAACTTTGAGCTTTATCAGATTATAATCGGCGTTGTCGGTATTCTTTCGCTTGCTGAGGCCTGCCGCCGAAGCGTCGGACTTCCGATAGTAATAGTTGCCACAGCTTTTATTATTTATGCATTTATCTGGGGTGTCGCAAATCCGACATTCCTTGGAAGGCTCAAGTATATTGTTCATAATCTCTTCTATACAAAGGAAGGAATTCTCTCTACTCCGATAAATGTCTGCTCAAAGTTTATCGTTGTGTTTATAATTTTCGGTGCATTTCTTGAATGTACGGGAATATCGGACTTCTTCATCAGCGTTTCCAATGCGATTGTAGGGAGGTTTTCCGGCGGACCTGCCAAGGTTGCGGTTATCGCAAGTGCACTTCTTGGTATGGTTTCAGGTTCATCTGTTGCGAATACCGTAGGTTCGGGTTCTGTAACCATTCCGCTTATGAAGAAAACCGGATACAAGCCTGAATTTGCAGGAGCGACGGAAGCCGCAGCATCGACAGGTGGACAGATAATGCCACCGATTATGGGTGCGGCAGCGTTCCTTATGGCTGATATCCTCGGTGTTCCGTACAGCAATATCGTTTTGCGTGCTATTCTTCCCGCTGTTCTTTACTTCACGGGTGTATTTATCACAGTACACCTCGAAGCCAAGAAGGAGGGTCTTCGCGGAATCTCAAAGGAAGAGCTTCCAAGAATCCTTCCGCTTCTTAAGAAATCTTATCTTTTGATTCCGCTTATTCTTCTTGTTTATCTTGTAAGTACAAGCAAGAGCTCAATCGCATATGCTGCTGCGATTGCTATTGTAGCTGCGATTGTTGTAAGCATTTTTGATAAAGAAAACCGCATTACTCCGAAGCGCATCTGGCAGGCACTTGCTGCCGGCGGTCAGGGTATGATTTCTGTTGCGGCAGCTTGCGGTATCGCAGGTATTATCGCAGGTACTATCACGATGACTGGTCTTGCGAATATAATTTTTGACGCTGTTGTAACACTCGCCGGAGGAAAGATTATTGTAGCGCTCTTCCTCACAATGATTTGTTGTATCGTTCTTGGTATGGGTGTTCCGACTACTGCAAACTATTGCATCATGGCGGCAACTTGTGCGCCTATTCTTATAAGTATGGGTGTTGAGCCTATCGCTGCTCACTTCTTTGTTTTCTACTTCGGTATCGTTGCTGACCTTACGCCACCTGTTGCACTTGCGGCGTATGCGGGAGCTGCGATTGCTCAGGGAAATCCGATGAGGACGGCGATTACCGCGACGAAGCTCGCTGTTGCGGCGTTCATCGTTCCTTATGTATTCGCGCTCAGCCCTGAAATGCTCCTTGTTGATACAACTGCGTGGGAAGTTGTTCTTATCTGCATAACATCTCTCGTTGGAATCTTTGCAGTATCAGCATCGCTTGAAGGCTATTTCATCCACCATATGCCGTGGTATCAGAGAGTTCTCTGCCTTGTTGGCGGTCTTCTTCTCATTTACCCGGGTGCGGTTACGGATGCTATTGGTGTAGCGCTCGTACTTGTTGCGCTTATATGCCAGGTAATAACCAAGAAAAAATACGCAGAAAAATTACAGTAAAAGTTAAAAGAGCTGTGTTTTACAAAAACACAGCTCTTTTCTTTATAAAAACTTGTCTATACAGTTAGTTTATGGTATAATAATGAAATAGTCTAAAATTTTTAGAAAGTATCAAAATGGGGGAATCAGCTATGAAAAAATTCATGTCGGCTTACACAAAATCACCGCTTATTCTAAGAATTGCAATAGGGCTTGTTATCGGTATCTGTCTTGGTATTTGGGTACCGCAGGCGAGCTTTGTTGCGGTTCTCGGTAACCTCTTTGTAGGAGCTCTTAAAGCTCTTGCTCCGATTCTTGTTTTTGTTCTTGTCATTTCGTCGCTTGCAAAGACTGGCAAGGGCGTTGGAAAGCGCTTTGGTACAGTTGTCTTCTATTATATGCTCAGCACCTTCCTTGCTGCGGCTGTTGCAGTTGTCATGAGTTATATGACAAAGGTTTCAATTCCGCTTGCAGAAGCAGTAGATAAGACAGCTCCGGCAGGACTTGGAGAAGTTTTCGCAACACTTCTTTCCAATATGGTAATGAATCCTGTGCAGTCATTGATCAGCGCAAATTATGTTGGTATCCTCACATGGGCAATCATCCTCGGCCTTGCACTTCGCGTTGTTGCGGGCGAAAAGACAAAGGAATTCTTTACAGATGTATCTGATGCAGTTTCAAAGGCTGTTGCGTGGGTAATTCAGTGTGCTCCGTTTGGTATTATGGGTCTTGTTTTCTCATCAGTAAGTGAGTACGGTCTTGCTATTTTCGTGGATTACGGTAAACTTCTCGCTGTTCTTGTTGGATGTATGCTTCTCGTTGCGTTTGTAATTGACCCGCTCATCGTTGCGATTTCGCTTAAGCGCAACCCGTATCCGCTCGTTTTCAGATGCTTTAAGGAATCGGGCATCACAGCGTTCTTCACAAGAAGCTCTGCGGCAAATATTCCGGTTAATATGAGCCTTTGCGAAAAGCTCGGTCTTGACCGTGAGTATTACAGCGTTTCAATCCCGCTTGGCGCAACAATCAATATGGACGGCGCGGCAATAACAATTACAATTATGGCTCTTGCTGCAGCATTCTCTCAGGGGGTTGAGGTAAATATCTTTCTTGCGATTCTTTTGAGCTTTGTCGCAACTCTTGGTGCTTGCGGTGCTTCGGGCGTTGCGGGCGGTTCGCTTCTCCTTATTCCTATGGCATGCTCACTTCTTGGAATCGGCCAGGATGTTGCGATGCAGGTTGTCGGCGTAGGCTTTATTATCGGCGTTGTTCAGGACTCGCTTGAAACAGCTATCAATTCTTCAGGAGATGTAATCTTCTGTGCAACAGCTGAATTCCGTGAATGGCAGAAGCAGGGGAAAGAGCTTCCGTTTTAGCAGGAGAGGAATATGGAATTTGAAAAGGTAATTACTGAAAGATATTCAGTAAGAAAATTTGAAAATAAGCATCTTTCACAAGAAGATGTTGAAAAAATTCTTTCGGCAGGCCACAAAGCTCCGACAGGGTGCAATTTTCAGCCGCAGAGAATACTTGTTCTCAATACAGATGAAGCGATAGGTAAACTCAAAGGATGTACGAAGTGCCACTTTGACGCGCCTTCGGCAATGCTTGTCTGCTATAACAGAGATGAGAGCTGGACTCGTCCGTACGACGGCGAAAAGTCCGCTCCTGTTGATGCTGTTATTGTCACGACTCATATGATGCTTAAAGCTTATGAGATTGGCGTCGGTTCTTGCTGGGTGATGCATTTTGACCCGCAGGCAATGAGAAAAGCGTTTAATATTCCCGATAATTTCATACCGGTAGCTTTGCTTGTTATGGGATATCCGGCGTCTGATTCAGCGCCGATTGAGATGCACTCAAAATTCCGTCCGCTTGATGAAGTGGTATGCTACGATAGCTTTTAATTATCTGAAGACTAAAAAGAGGGACAGTTATGGAAAAAAGATTGTCAAAAAAAGCTCTTGAAATAATAAAGAGAATGCAGCAGAATGAGCTTACTGAAAGTGTTATTTACGAGCGTATCGCTCGATTTGCAAAGGGCGAGGAGAATAAAAAGACTCTGCTTCGTCTTTCTGCAGAAGAAAAGGCTCATTATGAAATCTGGAAAAAATACACGGGAATTGAGATGAAACCCGAAAAGGGAAAGATTTTCAAATTTAAGTGGATAGCGCGAATCCTCGGCTTCACTTTTGCCGTAAAGCTTATGGAAAACGGCGAAGGCGCGGCACAGAAGGAGTATGAGCTCCTTGCTTCAGAGGTAGAAGAAAGCGTAATGATAAGACAGCAGGAGGAGGAACACGAGCATTCTCTTCTTGAGATGCTTGATGAAGAGAGCCTTCAGTATGTCGGAAGTATGGTTCTCGGTATGAACGATGCTCTCGTTGAGCTTACAGGTTCGCTTGCAGGTTTTACTTTTGCTATGGCGAATACTCGCCTTGTTGCAATTTCAGGGCTTATTGTTGGAATCTCCGCTACTTTCTCGATGGCGTCAAGTGAATTTCTTTCGGCAAAAAGCGAGGGAAGAAACGATGCTTTCAAGTCATGCTGTTATACGGGTGTTGCTTATCTCATAACGGTTATTCTTCTTATTCTTCCGTATCTCCTTCTCGGAAACGAGCAGTATCTCGTAGCGCTTTTTGCGATGATTGCGATAGTAATTCTGATTATAGCAGGGTTTACATATTACATCTCTGTTGCCAAAGGTGAAAGGTTCAAACCGCGTTTTCTTGAAATGACGCTTATAAGCATCGGTGTCGCGGTTCTTTCATTTGTTGTCGGCGTTCTCGCAAAGAAGTTCTTGGGCGTTGATTTGTAAAATACACTACATCGTTAAGTTGAATTGTCAGGATGTGATTTTGTGTTAGATAACATAGGAAATGTCAAGTTCATGCAGAAGCTCAACCGAGTTAAAGTTTTGGAGCATATAAGAAAAAACAGCCCGGTTTCGCGTTATGAGCTTTCAAATGTTTCAGGGCTCAGCCTTTCGTCAATTACGAATATCGTAAACTACCTCATCGACGCGAGCCTCGTTTCTGAAACAGACAGAATCAAGGCAAAGGGCGCGGGAAGAAAGGCTGTAAGGCTAGAATTCAATACGGCGGCTATAAATGTCGTCGCTGTAAATATTGAGGCAGATGAAGCAACTGTATCTGTTGCAGACCTTGGCGGAGGAATTCTTGAGAGCGAGAAGTTTTCTCTTTTGGCAGAACTCACACCTGATGAGGTTATATCCAGAACACTTGAGAAGGTTAAAAACTTTATAGTTGCAAAAAAGAATGTAAAGGCGATAGGCTTTACTGTTTCGGGACATGTGTCAAATGGCGGAGTTGTGAGCTCAAGCGTTCTCGGTTGGGATAATGTTGAGATAAAATCAAGATTTGAGAAAGAAACAGGGCTTCCTGTATATATCGCGAATAATACAACCACCAAAGCGCTCTGGACGATACGCGCGCTCAATGATGAACAGCATAAAAACATAGTATTTCTTGATATGACAGCTGACGGTATCGGTATAGCTAATGCATACAACGGCTCTCTTAATGAGGCTGTTGCGGGCGAGCTTGGGCATACTGTTGTTGCGGGTGTCGGAAACAATGTAGGATACCTTGAAAAGGTATGCAGTGTGAAGAAAATTACGGAAAGTTACTTAAGTCTTTCAGGGGAAAAACTTTCCTTTTCTGAAATCAGAAAAAAAGCAGATTCCGGAGATACTATTGCCAAGCAGGTTATCGGTGAAGCTTGTAACTATATGAGTGTTGCGATATTGAATATCATTATGATATTCGAGCCGGACTTTATAATAGTCAATGCGTCCGAGCTTTTTGAAGTAGAAGAGCTGTACGAAAAAGCCGTGTCGGACGCAGTTTCCGATAGCTCCAGCCTTGCTATGAAGAAGCCTGACTTCAGACGGGTAAACCTCGCACCTGAACAGGCGGTTCAGGGTGCGGCACAGTTTGTTGCAGATAATATTCTAGGAATAAACGGGCCTGACGACTTGCTTTAATAAATTTAAGATTTTGGTGATTATGATGAATGAAATTAAACTTGCAGTAGAAAAACACAGCAAACTTATTCTCGATGCAGAAAGATTCATTTGGGAGCATCCGGAAACGGGGTATAAGGAGTTTGAAACTTCGGCATATATGGAAAAAGCTTTTCGTGAGCTTGGCTATGACCTCGTTATGGCAGAGGGGATCACGGGCTTCTATACAATCCTTGATACCGGAAAACTAGGTCCTGAAGTTTTAATTCTCGGTGAACTTGATTCTATAATCTGCCCGGAGCATCCGGAATGTAACAAGGAAACCGGTGCAGTACATTCCTGCGGTCACAATGCACAGTGCGCGGCGCTTGTCGGAGTTGCAGCGGCATTAAAGGAGCCGGGGATTCTTGATAAGCTTTGTGGAAGAATTCGCTTGTGTGCTGTTCCGGCAGAAGAGCTTTTGGAAATTGAGTACAGAAATGAATTGAAAAAGGCAGGCAAGATAAAATACCTTGGCGGAAAAACCGAGTTTCTCTCACGAGGATATTTTGACGGAGTTGACCTTGCGTTTATGTTGCATACTTCGACAGGTTTCGCGGCAATCGATGCTTGTGTGGGTTGTATTGCAAAAAACATAACTTATAAGGGCGTTGCAGCTCATGCGGGCGGAGCTCCCTGGAATGGCAAAAATGCACTTTATGCTGCAAATTGTGGTCTCAATGCGATAAATGCTATCAGAGAGACTTTTAAGGAAAGGGACGTAATAAGAGTACATCCGATTATAACAAACGGTGGCGCGATGGTAAATGCCATTCCCGAAAAAGTTGTTCTTGAGAGCTATGTCCGTGGCTCAAGTTTTGATGCAATATGTGATGCAAACAAGAAAGTAAACCAGGCGCTTTGCGGCGCGGCACTCTCGATTGGTACAAATATTGATATTACGGATATTTCGGGATATGCACCCCTTGCTTGTGACGAAGGTCTTATTGATGTTTATCTTAAGGCGGCAGAACTTGTTGTTCCTGAATATGATGTAATATACAGCAAAGTGACTGATTCGGGAAGTACTGATATGGGAGATCTTTCGTGCATTATGCCTGTTGTTCATCCGTATGCAGGCGGAGCGGAGGGTAAAGCTCACGGAAATGATTATCGTATTGCAGATCCTGTTGCTGCGTGTGTTGGAAGTGCGAAGGTTCAGGTAGCAATGCTTTATCTTCTTCTTTCAAACGGCGCAGAAAAAGCTCGTGCGATAGTAGAAAATTTTGAGCCGATGTTCAAGTCGAAAGAGGAGTATTTTGAGTATGTT
>JAZOAS010000033.1:0-2958 GCA_045595605.1 Eubacteriales bacterium | reverse complement strand
GAATCTCGCCTGAAACAGTTTCGCGCGCGCTTGCTTCTTTTACAGGCGTCGGAAGACGAATGGAATACAAGGGGGAGTATCGCGGTGCGAAGGTGTATGACGATTATGCACATCACCCGAGCGAGATTGAAACAACGCTTAAATCTGTCCGCCGTGCGCATGAGGGTAAGCTTATCTGCGTTTTCCAGCCGCATACCTATACCAGAACTGCGGCGTTGAAGGATGATTTTGCAAAAGCTCTTTCCCTTGCGGATGAGGTCATTCTTGCAGACATCTTCGCGGCGAGGGAGAAAAATGAAATCGGAATCGATTCATCGGTTATTGCCGAGAAGCTCTCGAATGCCAGATACATTAACTCTTTTGACGGAATTTTAGAAGTTCTTTCGAAAGAGGTTTCGGAAAATGATTTTGTTCTGACAATGGGCGCAGGAGATATCTACAAAGTCGGAGAAAGGCTTTGTGAAAGAAAGTAAGTGGGGGAAACTTGAGTGAAGGACAGAGCGATAAAATTTTTATATGCATTTGATTGCTATTTGCTGTATGTGCTGTCGGGAATCGTCTCGTCTCTCGGTGTAGTTGCATATTACAGCGTTGCGGCGGCGCGCGATTTCGGTGAGCTTTCCGCAGGAGTCGATGCAAATTCCTTTTCTGAGTATATTGCAGATGTCCTTTCGGGCAAATCGTCGGTTGTGCTGCTTATTTCTTATGTGCTTGTGCTCGTTGTGACGCTCGCGGTCTTCCTGTTCCGCAGAAGTAATATTTTCTCATATACAGGTCTCTCGTATTGCCGACCGATAAGCTTTATAGGGGCAGTTTTGCTCGGTGCTTTTTTAAACCCGATAGCCTCTCATTTTATCCCTGCTCAAGGTTCTGCAGAGGTGACAATAAGCTCGGTTTTGATTCTCTGTATAGTTCTTGGACCTTTCGTTGAAGAGCTTATCTTCCGTGGGGTATTGCTGAAAATGTTTGGCGCGTCTGTCGGAGTTTTTTTCTCGGTGATTATAACCTCTGCGCTTTTCGCAGTTTCTCACGGCGATATTTCGCAGGCTGTCTATACTTTCGTTCTCGGGCTTCTTCTTGGAATAGTCAGGTATAAGAGCACAAGCCTTTGGAGCGCTGTTGCGATGCATATGTCGTTCAATATAACCGGAGCAGTTTTGTCAGCTGTCAACCTCTCGTTTGACGGGCTTGAAATTATTCTTATCGCGCTTGCAGCTGTTGTTTTTCTTCTCATCTCTTGCACAGGAGGAAGAAAAACTCGCAAGAAGGCATAAATACATATTTCCTTTCACGAAAACATGTCTTTGAATCGTGTCGAAAAAACAGGTTTTCGCCTTGACACAGAAAGGCTCTGTATGGTATAATCTTTCTGTAAAAAATATATGTTTTCTGCGACTGACGGATTAGTGGAGTACCACAAGGGAGCAGAAAATTTTTGGGGTTATTTTCCCCGATTCGCCGACCGTCTGGGCACATTTAACTCCTTATGTGAGTTAAGTGCGCTCTTTTTTGTTGTTTAAGGAGGTTTTTTACTATGAAAAAGGTTGGAATCATAATGGGCAGTGACAGCGATATGCCGATTATCAAAAAGGCTACGGATATGCTTTCTGCTCTCGGTGTTCCTTTTGAGGTTCACATCTACTCTGCTCACAGAACGCCGGAAGAGGCGAGAAGCTTTGCTCTCTCTGCCCGTGAGAATGGATTTGGTGTGCTTATTGCCGCGGCGGGTATGGCGGGGCATCTCGCAGGTGCAATTGCCGCAAATACCACGCTTCCGGTTATAGGGATTCCTTGTAAGTCGTCAAACCTTGACGGCATGGATGCGCTTCTTTCAACCGTGCAGATGCCGACAGGTATTCCTGTTGCGACGGTTGCGATAAACGGCGGTGGAAATGCTGCGCTTCTTGCGGCTGAGATTATAGCGGTTGAGGATAAAGAGCTTGCAAAGAAGCTTGACGATAAAAGAAAAAGCGATGCTGCGGCAGTGCTTGAGAAAGATGCAAAAGTATCGGCAGAATTTAATCAGTAAAATTTTTAAGGAGGATATAAAAATGGAAAAGAGAGAAATGCTTTACGAAGGAAAGGCAAAGAGAGTTTATGCGACAGACAATGCAGAGGTTCTTCTTGTAGATTACAAGGACGATGCTACTGCATTCAACGGCCTCAAGAAGGGTCAGATTTCAGGTAAGGGTGTTGTAAACAACAGAATGAGCAATTTCCTTATGAAGATTATGGAAAAGCACGGCATCCCGACACATCTTGTTGAGGAAATCAGCGACAGAGAGACTCTCGTTAAGAAGGTGTCTATCGTTCCTCTCGAGGTTATCGTAAGAAATATTGCAGCAGGCAGCTTCTCAAAGCGTTTCGGCGTTGAGGAAGGTACTGCTCTTAAGAATCCGACACTCGAATTCTGCCTCAAGGACGATGCACTCGGCGATCCGATGATTAATGATTATCAGATTCTCGCTATCGGTGCCGCTACTAAGGAAGAGCTCGACACAATCGCAGAGCTTACATTCAAGGTAAACGATGTACTCAAGGCATATTTCGCAGGCGTAAATATCGAATTGGTTGACTTCAAGATCGAATTCGGCCGCACACCCGACGGTCAGATTATTCTCGCTGATGAAATTTCACCTGATACATGCCGTCTCTGGGATGCTACAACACATGAAAAGCTTGATAAGGACCGCTTCCGCCGTGACCTTGGCAATGTAGAGGATGCATATCAGGAAGTATTCAAGAGACTTGGTCTTTAATATATAAATCAGAAGATTATACTACACCTCACCGCTCGGCCTCACGGCTGACACCACGTCCCAGAAACGTGGAAAGAGGATTAACGGAGGATAATAATGGCTACTAATACTTATGAAAGCCCCTTAAATTCAAGATATGCAAGTAAGGAAATGCAGTACATTTTCTCACCCGACAAGAAGTTTTCTACATGGAGAAAGC
>JAZOAS010000032.1:0-4643 GCA_045595605.1 Eubacteriales bacterium | reverse complement strand
TCATCGGGATGAGGCCCGCCGATAAAGAAGCTGTAGGAATAAACATCAATACCGAACTTCGCCGCGCGGTTTATGATATCGTTAAAGTCAACATATCCGAGATGCCCCTTATTGACATCCCATGTGAAGATAGCAATAGCATCCATTCCCTCGTGAGCAATTCTTGCAAGGTACTCGTCAGGGTACTCGTCAAGACGGTAGCCCGAGTGAACCATACGCGGTGAGAAGGCAGGCTTTTTGCGAATCTCTCCGCGCTTTATAAACGGAGCATGAGCAAAGCGCATAAGGTCTTCGAGATAGTAAAGCGCTGCAGCAACGCCCCTATCATCCGCGCCAAAAATCTCTATACCGTCGGAGACCCTTATAAGAAAGCCCTTATAGCCGTCTGCCTCGTTGAGAGGCACACTTTCATCAGCTATTTTAAGCGTAATGACATTTGCGCCCTCTCCCTTTCCGATACTTGCTTTTATATTCATAGAAACCGAAAGAAAGTCTATAAAATCTTTTGCGGCAGTATTAATAACAACATTGTCCGTACCGCCTGTTTCGATAATTACACCGTCACAAAGCTCAAGCTCATCTGCCTTTGGTGTAAGATTTAAGTTTCTTACATCCTTTTCGTGAACTGTTAAGAGCTTTTCGCGAAATTCATAAGCCTTTTCAATTTTCATTATTATCACCTCATTGTACCTTGATTTTAGCACATCAAAAAAAAGTTGTATAGTGGCATTTTCCGACCAAAAAACAGAGGAGACTTCTGTCCCCTCTGCTTTTTAAAGCTCAAATTCTATTGATTTTTTAAGTTTTACAATTTCCTTCTCAAGAACATACTGAACCTGACGAATCTTCCACTCGATGTGTTCTCGGTCACCGAGGTAGTTCATAGTCGGCTCCCAACCAAGACGCGAGTCGGCATCTACAAGTGGAAGCGCCGCTTTCGCATTTTCGATTTCAGCATAAAGAATCTTTTCCATATCGGAAACGATTTTAAGAAGTTCTTCTCTTTTCTCTTCCGCGTAGAGCTTGCACTTTAACATATACCACTGTTTCGCGTGGATATTCGTAAGGACGCATCTGCTTATGTACTTTCCGAGGTTTATAACCGAGAGAAGCTTTTCGTTCTTATTCTCTACCGTCTCAAAAACATCAATACCCTTTTGCATAAGCGAGTGCATCACTTTGAGCGAACGAAGCTCGGGGCCTATTCGCATACTGAGGAAGTTTTCGCGTGGCGGAGCACTTACGAACGATGGATGTTCCATTCCCGTAGCGTAGTTCGTCAGGAATATATCAATTCCAAAAAAAGCACTTTCATCGCGAGGTGGCTTAGCCTGATAGAACAGGCAGAACGGATATGCCGGACCAATTCTTCCTGCACCGCAGAAATCTCCCTCCGACGGCGTGTAATGTGAAATAGCTTTACTCCAGAAATCAAATCCTTCTTTTACCTTCTCGAGGTTCTCCTCTCCATATTCAGATGAGAGAAGCTTTGTAAAAATATCCTCCATCGGCTCAAACGGCTCTAAGAAAGCATGATTTGAAATCTTCGAAATAATCGACGGATAAAAACCGTGGTGATGGTTTTCCATACCGCCACAAAGCCCCCATTCGAGGTTTGCTTTGCGCATCTCATCAAATCGACGCATCCACTGTTGCGGCATCGGGAGATACGGAATTACTCCGAAATCCCAAGTCACTCCTGCCGCCTGAGTCTGTGCATAGAGTTTTATACCTCGTTTTTTTGCGGCAATCGCCTCGCTCACAAAGTATGGCCCCGGGCCGACATATGAAAGCGAGTAATCTGAAACAGCTGTTACAACATCTTCCGTTTTTCTATTGTCAAACATCTCAAATGTCGCCTGAAGAGTTACATTCTCGGGCATATTCTCAATGAGACGCACCCTCGCGCTCTCCGGCTGATACCCCCAGTTATAGCTCCACATGACTATATCGGCAGAAGGACTTTCTTTATGTATAACTTTCTCGACAATTGAAAGCCACTTCGGCAAATCTTCACACGGATACCAACCCGGCCACGGTTTCCCGTCAGGAAGGTCATCCGTCACCGTATCACGGCAGCGGAACTTTGAAACATGAGGGTCACGGCTTTGGAATTCTACAACCTCACCAACTAATGTAACTCCTCGAAGGTCGGGGCACTCTCTGAAAAGTCGGCCGTAAGTATTGTCGTAATACTCATAAGCACCTTCTTCGTCGGGGTGTGGCCCTCCTATAAAGAAGCTGTAAGCGTAAACATCTATACCGCGTTTTTTTGCACGAGCGATAAGGTCATTAAAGTCAAGATAACCGAGATGTGTCTTGTTCACATCCCACGCAAACACCAGAATAGCATCTCTTCCCTCGTGAGCAATCCTTGTAAGATACTCATCGGGATAATTGTCAAGTGCATACCCTGAATGAACCATACGCGGCGAAAGGGCAGTTTTTTTGCGAATCTCGCCCTTCTCAAGTACCGGAGCTTTTTTCATACACATCAGATCTTCGATGTAGTAAAGAGCCGCCGCAACACCGCGGTCATCCTTGCCGTATATTTCTATACCATCGGATACCATTATAAGAAAACCCTTGTATCCGTCCGCTTCATGGAGCGGAGTTTTCTCATCTGCAATTTTAAGAGAGATTATCCCATTATCCGAGGCCGAAACGCTTGCCTTTACATTCATCGAAACCGAAAGAAAATCTGCAAAATCCTCTGCCGCAAACTTTATTACTTCGCTTGCATCTTCTCCGATTCCGATAACCACTTCATCCGCAAGGCAAAACTCATCATCCGCTGCAAGCACTGAAAAATCACGGACATTCTTCTCATGAACTGTCATCAGTTTTTCTCTGAAATCGTATGCTTTTTCAACGCTCATAAACCCACCTCTATTTTATCTTTTCATCAAGATACTCAAGCGCGAGGCGTACCATCTCATTGCCGAGTTCACAATTTGCCTCTGCAGCACTTTCCGTAAACCAATGCTTTATATCGGAAAGTCGCTCAAGCTTTACTGCCTCAGGATAAAGCGCCATAAGAATTGAACATTCAAATTTGCCTGCATGGTCATAACCGGTTGCATTCTGGACCTCGGTGCTCATAGTCGGGATAACCTTTATCCACGAGAACGGGTCATCTCCGCCACCAAGGTTTTCATAATAGTCGGCATAGCTCTCGCTTCCCCACCAGCCTTTGCCCTGCGTTTTCTCAAGGTAACGCATCGTAGCACGCTTTGCCGCCTTCATATATGAAAGCGTCATCGGCATTAAGTTTTCCTGCTCAAACTGGTGGTGAATTACTACATAGATATTGCGAAGACCTGCAGATAGCATATTCATAAAAATCTGAAAAAGATACGCCTCAAACACATCTTCTTCTATATGAACTGTGCCACTCGTTTCATCTGCTACCGCGTAACTCGCAGGACTGTAATTGACTGTCGGTGCAATTATGATATCCTTCTTTTGGGCAAGTCGCGCAACAAGCCCCTCTGCTATAAGCGTATCGCAACCGTAAGCGCAATGAGGGCCGTGATATTCAACCGTTCCTCCTACCATAACAACAGGAGTTCTGTTCTCCTTTGCCGCGTTAATCTCACGCGGAAAACATTTATCAAGATACATTCTTCTTCCTCCCTATTCGGCATATCCCATAGTCGTGTAGAAAGCGAGGTTTGCCTGCGTATTGTCAAGTCTTCCGTACTGAACGACTATGTTGCAGTTTGACTCAAGTTTCATCGCATACTGGGTTTCATAAGGAACTTTAAAGCCACACATATCGTCTATATTGTTTGTTCTGAAACAACGGACTCTTCCACTCTTTACCGTCCACTTTATATTATCATAAGCTTCCTTATCGGTAAAGAAAAGTTTAACGGAAATCTCCGCGTCACGGTCGCTGTCGTTCACTATAATTACAGACTCATGCCCTTTCGCTACACCTTCGCCTGCCTGCGGAAGTTCACAGTCGGGCAGAATCCAGACTTTCTTTCCTACCGCCTTACACATCGAGCTCTATGATTCCTTTCTTGAGGTAATCTGTCATAGACTCGCAACCGTCCTTCGTAATAGCGACACCCTTTTCCCATCTTACGCCGAAGCCGTCGCCCGAAATAAATGTATCTACCTGGAAAGTCATATTCTCCATAAGCGGATAATCGCTTGTTGTTTCCATCCACGGAGCCTCAACTTCTATCATACCTGTTCCGTGACAGGGACCATATACGAAATTGTCCTTGAAACCGTTATCAACATACATCTGATAGAATTCCTTTGCAATATCGCTTGCAAGAACGCCTGCCTTAAGCTTATCAACAGTCCAATCGTGTGCCTCTTTACAGAATTCGACAACGCGTCTTCTCTCTCCCTCAAGCTTACCCATAACGACAGGAAGACCGATTGCAGGAGAATAGCCGTCAATCTTTGCAGAGAGATTGAGCTGAACTATATCGCCCTTATTGATTGTTCTGTATCCGCTTCGGCTTATAGCGTGGCTTGTTGATTTTTCGCTGAAAACATACATCGGAAGTCCCTCATACTCAGCGCCTTCCTCGTAAATTACTCTCTGGGCGATACCGACCATCTGGAGCTCTGTTACACCGGGCTTTAAGTTTCTGATAACCTCGTCAGTTGCAAGGTCAACA
>JAZOAS010000031.1:0-4399 GCA_045595605.1 Eubacteriales bacterium | reverse complement strand
ACCCTTGTTACAGGTGTTGCACCGGGTAACGATATGAGATTCCCGGTTACCTACGACCCGCCTGTTGAAAAGGGTAAGAATCCCGACCCTGCAGTTAACAAGATTGTTGGTGCACCCGGCGTTGAGTTCAACCGTAATTTTGCAAATAAGATCTGGAACGCATCCCGCTTTGTTATGATGAACTTAAAGATTGATGCTTGCACACTTCCGAAGACAGAAGACCTTGCTATGGAGGACAAGTGGATTCTTTCAAAGTATAACACTCTTGTATCTGAGATTACCGATAATCTCGATAAGTTTGAACTCGGTATTGCGGCACAGAAGCTTCAGGACTTCATCCGTGACAACTACTGCGACTGGTATATTGAGCTCGTAAAGCCGCGTCTCTCAGACGATGCTGATGCTCGTAGCCGCGAAGTTGCAGAGAATGTTCTTTGCTATGTCCTTTCAAATACTCTTAAGCTTCTTCATCCGTTTATGCCGTTCATTACAGAGGAAATTTGGCAGACACTCCCGCACGAGGGCGAGTCAATCATGATTTCAAAGTGGCCGGAATACTCTGATGAGCTTAAGTTCTCTGAGGACGAGGGCAATATGGAGATTCTCATGCAGGCGATAAGAAGCATAAGAAACCGCCGTGCGGAGATGAATGTTGCACCGTCAAAGAAGGCACAGCTTATCGTGATTGCCGATAACGACAAGATGAAGAATGTCTTTGCTCTCGGTGATATGTTCTTCAAGAAGCTTGCTTCGGCTTCTGAGATTGTTATCACGGACGGGGTAGAGGATACCTCAAAGATGGTTTCCGTTGTCACAGACGGAGCAAAGCTCTTTATACCGATGAATGATCTTATTGATACTGAGGCTGAAATTGCCCGCCTTACAAAGGAGCGCGAGAAGGCAGAAAAGGATTTCAATATGATTAACGGTAAGCTCAGCAACGCAGGCTTTGTTGCAAAGGCTCCGGCGGCAGTTGTCGAGGCAGAGCGTGAGAAGCTTGCAAAGGTAACAGCACTTATCGCAAACATTGACGAAAGCATCGCAAAACTCAAGGCATAATACAAAAATATACACGGACATGTCGTTTAAAAAATGGCATGTCCGTGTTTTGTTTAAAATGCCAAAAAGGGGAGAGAAACTCTTTTGAAAAAAATTACAAATTGCACAAAATTTTTCTTGTAATTTCCTGCGAAGTATTATATAATCAAAATATAGTTAATATTTGCTTAACAATTTAGGCAAACGTTTAACCCATTCGTATTAAAGGAGAGTAGAAGCAAATGAAAGCATACCCTGTGGAAAAAATTAGAAATATCTGTCTTTTGGGGCACGGTGGCGACGGAAAGACCTCCCTCGTCGAAAGTTTGCTCTATATGACGAAGAATATTGACCGTCTCGGTAAGGTTTCAGAAGGAAATACAGTTTCTGACTTCGATGCGGAAGAAATCAAAAGAAAGTTCTCTATTTCGGCATCAGTTGTGCCAGTAGAGTTTTATGACCATAAATTCAACTTTATCGATACTCCGGGATACTTCGACTTTGTAGGCGAAGCTCATCAGGCGATGCGCGTTGCAGATGCTGCGATTATCGTATGTACTGCAAAGACAGGTGTTCAGGTAGGAACTGAAATTGCGTGGAAAAAGGTAAACGAGAGAAAGATTCCGCGTATGTTCTACATATCAAAAATTGACGAAGAAAACGCCCGTTACTATAATGTTTATGAACAGCTCCGCGAAAAGTTCGGCGTTTCTGTCTGCCCGATGGTAATACCTGCGATTATCGATGAGAAAATCGTTGGAATCATCGACCTTATCCCGATGAAGGCATACGAGCTCAAGGACGGCGCGGCTGTTGAGATGCCGATTCCGCCTGAGTGTATGGAAAAGGCTCTTATGGTAAGAGCTCAGATTGCTGAATCAGTTGCAGAAACCTGCGATGAATATATGGAAAAATACTTCGCGGGTGAAGAGTTCACTATTGACGAATATATGGACGGCGTAAAGCGCGGCGTCATGGAAGGCACTCTTGCTCCGGTATTTACCGGTTCGGCATACACCGGTATCGGAAGCCTTGCGCTCCTCCGCGGTCTTGTCGGATATTCTCCGTGCCCGATTGATGCTCCGAAGGATATGGCAGTTAACGACGATAACGAGCTTGTTGAGATTACCGTTGGTGACCACGACGGCGCTTTGGCAGTTATCTTTAAGACTGTTTCTGACCAGTACGGCAAGTTCTCGTTCTTCAAGGTTCTTTCCGGTAGTGTTAAGAGCGATATGTCTCTCTTTAACCCGAGAACAGGTGAGAACGAGAAGATTGGGCATCTCTACCATGTTGTAGGTAAGAAGCGAATTGATGCAACAGAAATCACAACGGGTGATATCGGCGCAGTTGCAAAGCTTGCTGATGCCCGTACAGGTGATACACTTTGCTCACCGGATAAGAAGGTTCACCTCCACGGTATCAACTTCCCGACACCGACATATTCTCTTGCAGTCAACCCGAAGGCAAAGGGCGGAGAAGAGAAGATCGCGTCAGGTCTTGCTCGCCTTGCAGAAGAGGATGTTACCTTCAAGACAGTTAACAATTCAGAAACCAAGCAGTTCGTTGTTACGGGCTACGGCGATATGCATATCGACATCCTTTGCTCAAAGCTCAAGAGTCGCTTCAATGTAGATGTTGACCTTGCAGAGCCGAGAGTACCTTACCGCGAGAAGATTCGCAAAAAGGTTAAGGTTCAGGGCCGTCACAAGAAGCAGTCCGGCGGTCACGGTCAGTTCGGTGATGTTTGGATTGAGTTCCAGCCGGGCGATGTAGAAGAGCTTGTATTCGAAGAGAAGATCGTCGGCGGCGCAGTTCCGAAGAACTTCTTCCCGGCAGTTGAGAAGGGTCTCCGCGACTCTATCAAAAAGGGTGTTCTCGCGGGCTTCCCGGTAGTTTATCTTAAGGCAACACTTGTTGACGGTTCTTACCACGATGTTGACTCGTCTGAAATGGCGTTCAAGGTTGCGGCAAACCTCGCTTATAAGGCAGGTCTTCCGCAGGCTGACCCTGTTCTCCTCGAGCCGATAGGAAGTCTTAAGGTCTTCGTTCCGGATGACTACATGGGTGATGTAATCGGTGACCTTAACAAGCGCCGCGGCAGAATTCTTGGTATGAACCCGCAGGGTGACGGTCAGTCTATCGTTGAGGCGGAAGTTCCGATGGCTGAAATGAATACCTACACTATCGACCTTCGCTCTATGACTCAGGGCAGAGCTTCGTTTGAATTTGCTTTCGAGAGATACGAAGATGCTCCGATGAACATTCAGCAGAAGATTATCGAAGAAAGAAAAGCATATCTCGAAGAGGACGAATAAGAATTTTAAAATCTCCCGATGGGTTCCATCGGGAGATTTTTTGTTGCTATTTTTGGAGGGATTTGATAGAATATACTTGTGTTATAGGGGGTGTATCATATGAAGAGTGCTCTTGTCAGAGAATACATCAACGCAGTTAAAATCATAGATTTTTCGGGTTGCGATAGTCCTGAAGTTTTGCTTAAGAATAATCATAATCAGGCGGTAATATCAAAGTTGCCGGGATGTGTTATTGGAAAAGGTGGGTATATTCTTTTTGATTTTGGTCGTGAACTTCATGGAGGAATAAACCTTACCGTTCATCATACGAAAAATGATGAGAATGGTCTTGTTCGAGTGGTCTTCGGTGAGAGCGTTTCGGAAGCCCTTAGTACGATCGGATTAAAAAACGCAACGAACAACCACTCTCTTCGCGACATAACCGTAGAAGTTCCGTTTTTGTCAAGCTCCGATATCGGAAAAACGGGCTTCCGTTTTGTGAAAATTGAAGCAATTTCTGATGATATTGAAATAAAGAGCGTTAGCGCAATCTCAATCTTTAAGGATGTTGAATATAAAGGTTCTTTCGAATGTGATAATGAGATTTTAAACAGAGTCTGGAAAACCGGTGCCTACACGGTTCACCTCAATATGCAGGACTATCTCTGGGATGGCATAAAACGCGACCGTCTTGTGTGGATAGGGGATATGCACCCTGAAACCTCTGTTATTTCTGCTGTGTTCGGGTCGGACGACAGCGTGATGAAAAGTCTCGATCTTACTCGCGATGAGACTCCGGTTTCTGAGTGGATGTGCGGAATGCCGACATATTCAATATGGTGGATGAAAATTCATAGAGACTGGTATTTCCAGAACGGAGATTTTGTGTACCTCGAAGAACAGAAAGAATATATTTTTGGTCTTCTCGAAAAGCTTTTTGAACTTATAAATGACGACGGAACAAATAACATTGAAAACAAGTTTGTGGATTGGTCGAGCTGTGATACTCCTGCTGCCGAAAGCGGAGTACACGCGATGCTTCATATCGCGATGACGACGGGGAG
>JAZOAS010000030.1:0-2370 GCA_045595605.1 Eubacteriales bacterium | reverse complement strand
GGAATTGAGATTGAAAATGACCGCATAGTAAACACTCTTAAATCTCTCGGTTTTGGCGTTGAGAATAATGGGGACAATTTCAAAGTTTCCGTTCCGTCATGGCGCGCAACGAAGGATGTAACGATGAAGGCTGATATTATCGAAGAAATCACCCGTATCTACGGCTATGATAACTTCGCTGTAAATACAGCTTCCGTTCCGCTTTATCCTGTCCGCGCGGCACAGGAGAAGACAGACGAGGAGAGAATGAAGGACCTTCTTGTAAAGAGATTCTCTCTCCACGAGCTCCATTCATATGTCTGGGCATATTACGATGAATACAAGACTCTCGGAATTGACATTGAGCCGAATGTCGAGCTTGTAAATGCTACAAACCCGAACATAAAGACAATCCGCCGTTCAATTATCCCGACACAGCTCTGTCAGGTTAAGTACAACACCGCGTTCTCATCCGATTTCGGAGTTTTTGAGATAGGTCGTGTTGTAAACGGTCTCAATTCAGAAAATCTCTGTGATGAGAAGAAAAAGCTTGCAATAACTCTCTTCTCAAAGACAAAGGATATGGAGACGCTTTACTTTGAGCTTGTCAGAATGCTTGCTGTTATGACAGATGAGCTTAAGCACCTCCCGCTTAGCTTTGAGAAGCTTGAGGAGACAAGCTCATATAAGCACCCGAAGAACTTAAATGCAATCTGGTGTAACGGCGTAAAGCTCGGTGAGATAGGAATTGTAAATGCTCAGGTTTCAAAGAAGATTGACAAGAAGGCGAATATAGTCTTTGCTGAGATTGATGTTTCGCTTTTTGCAGAGCTCAAAAACGCAAGCATTTCCTACGAGGAGCCGTCAAAGTATCCGGAAATTGAAATTGACCTTTCTTTTGTAAGTGACAAATTTGCACCTATCGCAGATGCAATAAAGACTGCAAATTGCCCGCTTATAAAGCGCGTTTATGTAGCAGATACATACGCGGATGAAAACGGAAAGTCAATTACCGTAAGAATCGTATTCTCCTCAAATGAGCAGACGCTCACCCGCGAAGAGGTTATGGATGTCGCAGATGCGATTATCGAAAACCTCAAGGGCCAGGGAATCGCTCTCAAACAATAATCTAAAAAAGAAGAAAACCTCACGGTTTTCTTCTTTTTTACTTTTCAATCGACGGTTTTTGTGATATTATATATAATAGAAAAATATAAGCCGAGGAGAATTTTGTATGTACGAAAAAATATCCATTTACGGTATATCATATGACAATGTAACACTTCCGGAAGCCGCGGCTCTTGCGAAAGAGATGCTGCAGGAGGAGAAGAACCATATAGTTGTAACTCCGAATGCTGAAATTGCATATCTCGGTGCGACTGACGAAAGACTCGGGCAGACGCTTAACGCCGCAGACATAGTTGTTGCTGACGGTATCGGCGTCGTCTATGCGTCAAAAATTTACGGCACTCCCGTCAAAGGTAAGGTCGCAGGCGTTGAGCTTGGCGAGCTTGTTCTCCGCGATGCCGCAGAGTCGGGAGACAGTGTTTTCTTTCTTGGGGCAAAACCGGGTGTCGGCGAGCTTGCGGCAGAAAAGCTTTCGGAGAAGTACCCGGGGCTTAAGTTTGCAGGTATCCGCGACGGTTATTTTGAAGACCACGATGAAGTTGTCGAGGCTATAAACGAGAGCGGTGCAAAGATTCTCTTCGTGTGTCTCGGTGCTCCGAAGCAGGAGCTTTGGGCAGGAAAGTATAGGGATAAGCTGGCTGTCCGTCTTACCCTCTGCCTTGGCGGCGCGCTCGACTCATACGCGGGGACAGTAAAACGCGCTCCCGAAATCTGGATAAAGCTCGGGCTTGAATGGCTCTACCGCCTTATCCGCGAGCCGAAGCGCTTTTTCAGAATGCTCGCGCTTCCCAAATATATGTTTGCTGTTATTTTTGACAGATTAAGGCGGAGGTAGCTTTGATGAAAGGCAAGCTTATTACAATTGAAGGAACAGATTGTTCCGGAAAATCCACTCAGCTTGAGCTTTTGTGTAAAAGGCTCGAGCGCGAGGGTGTAGATTTTAAGAAAATAGCTTTTCCGAGGTATGACAGCGACTCTTCGGCCCTTGTCAGAATGTATCTCGGCGGCGAGTTCGGTGAGAATGTAAGCTCGGTAAATGCGTATGCCGCATCGAGCTTTTTCGCGGTTGACAGAGTTGCGTCGTATCTTCGCGAGTGGAAGGATTATCTCGCGGGGGGCGGGTGTGTACTTCTTGATAGATACACGACCTCAAACGCCATATATCAGGCGTCAAAGCTTCCTGAAAATGAACGCGAGGCGTTTTGCGACTGGCTTTTTGATTTTGAGTATAATCTTCTTGGGCTTCCTGCACCGACAGCGGTA
>JAZOAS010000029.1:0-8226 GCA_045595605.1 Eubacteriales bacterium | reverse complement strand
CGATATGGAAAGAGCTGAGATGATTTTAAAGCTCTTTGCAAGGGGTTACGGCGACCGCATTCTCATGACAAACGATATCTGTCTGAAGACTATGCTTGCAACCTATGGCGGTAACGGCTTTATGCACATTGCCCGCACTATGGTCCCGATGCTCCGCTATATCGGAATGGATGAGAACGATATCACCCGTCTTACCGTTACAAACCCTGCAGAGTTCTTAGATTTTTAAAGGAGTTTTTACTATGAGTAAAGGTAAAAAGAATTGGGTATTCTGCGACGGATACCTTCCCCCCAAGGGCGACAACCCCGAGTTTGAGGGTCACGAAGCTCTTATGATTACAAACCTTAACAAAAAGACTGCTGACATCGAGCTTTCTTTTATATTCGAGGATAAAGAGCCGGTAGAGGGAATAAAGCTTTCTCTTGACGGTATGCGCACAACCTGCATCCGCCTCGACCAGCCGATGGGTGAAGAGAAGTTCACTCTCGGTCTTGCTACCCAGTACACAGTCTGGGTAAAAAGCTCAGTTCCCGTTTGCGCTTGCTTCGGTCGTCTTGATGTCCGTCAGACGAACATGGCATACTACAGCGTTGAAGGATATTCTTTCTAAAACAAATTCAAAGAGCAGGCATTATGCCTGCTCTTTTATTTTCTTCTTCAAAAGCCGTTTGTAAAGGATATACTGCACAAGGAATGTAATTATCCACGAAACTGCATATGAAAGGTACAACCCCTCCGGAGTGTGGAACTCGGGTATTCTAAAAATCGTATATACCCAGCCTACACGCAAAACACAAACACCAATAATTGATACTATCATAGGCTCAACAGATGCGCCCATTCCCCTGAGAACACCCGTCGCAATTTCCATCATTCCGCAGAGGAAATACGGAAGACCTATTACCATCATTCTGATTAAACCGTACTCAATAGCTTGTTCCGAGTCGGTTATGTAAATTGAAAGAAGCTCTTTTCCGAAGACATTTTCAAGCACGCCCGTAACTATGCCGACAACGATGACCGATGCAAGACAGATTCTGAAAATCTTTTTTACGCGGTCGTACTTTTTCGCACCGAAATTCTGCCCCGTAAAGTTGAGAGCGCTTTGATAGAACGAGTTCATCATTACATACTGGAAGCCCTCTATATTTGCCGCGGCAGATGCGCCCGAAACAAAGATTTCTCCGAACGAGTTTACCGAAGACTGAATGAGAACATTAGAAATCGCAAAAAGCGAGCTCTGTATTCCTGCAGGAACGCCTATTTTCAAAATCTTCCCGAGACAATCTTTATAAAAATGCATTTTTCTAAAGAAGAAACGCGATGCATCTTCTCGTCTCATAAGCGCAATTATCGTAAGTACTGCCGAAATTGCCTGGGAAATAATCGTTGCAAGAGCGACACCTGCAACATCCATATGGAACACCGTTACAAAAAAGATATTGAGAATTACATTCACAACGCCTGCGATACTCAGGAATATAAGCGGACTTTTCGTATCTCCCGAAGCTCGGAGTATTGACGCTGCAAAATTATATACAAGGTTAAAAACAGTACCCGAAAAGAATATCTTCATATAAACTGCAGAAAGAGGAAGAACCTTTTCAGGAGTTCCCATAAGCTCAAGAAGCGGCTCTGAGAGAAATACACCTGCGACAGTTAAAACCACTCCGCAGCAGAGCGCAAGCGGAATTGCCGAGTGGACAGTTTTATGCACCTGCTCATTATCTCTTGCGCCGTGAGCCTGAGCAACCGCTACACCCGTGCCGACAGAAAGGCCGATAAAAAAGTTTATAAGAAGAGTGGTAAGTGAGCCTGTCGCGCCGACAGCACCGACTGAAATGCTTCCGCAGAATCTGCCGACAACAACAAGGTCTGCCGCATTGAACAAAAGCTGAAGAACGCTCGTTAGAATAATCGGGATGGTATATAGAATAATATTCCAGAAAAGCGGACCCTCGGTCATACTTCCCTTTATACGCTTTGACATACGACACGCCTCCACAGTTTTTTGACACTTCACATTATATGCCCAAACACCTTTACTGTCAACACTTTTAAGCATTTCTTAACAAAAAAGAAAGTCCGTAAAAACGGACCTTCTTTTTTAGAATAATGTTATCTGACTTGTTGATGGAACATCCTTTAAGACATTGTTGTTCTCAAGCATTTCTATAACGCCTTTTGAGACCTTTGAACATCTCGTCTGAATCTCCTCAACGGACATAAATTTGCCGTCGCGTCTTGCGTCAACGATGTTCTGTGCCGCAACCTCTCCAAGACCTGATATCGCCGTAAACGGCGGGAGCAAACCGTCTTCCGTGACAAGGAAGTTGAGAGTTTCCGAACGGTAGAGGTCAATCGGCTCAAACTTGAAACCGCGCTTATAAAACTCGTGGCAAACCTCAAGCGTAACGAGCATACTTTCGTCCTTTGCAGTCGGCTTCTCCATAGCCTTTATCTCCTCAATCTTTGAAAGAACGACATCGTCGCCGTTTGTCATAACGGACGCATCAAACGCCTTTGCTCGGATAGAGAAATACGCCGCGTAGAACGCTTTTGGTCTATGTACCTTGAACCACGCAATACGGAACGCCATCATAACATACGCTACCGCGTGCGCCTTCGGGAACATGTATTTTATCTTCTGGCAGGACTCAATGTACCACTCGGGAACATTGTTCTCGCGCATTGTATCTATCCACTCGGGTTTTAAACCCTTTCCCTTTCGGACGCTCTCCATTATCGTAAACGAGAGTTTCGGCTCAACGCCCTTGTCGATAAGATAGAGCATAATATCGTCACGGCAACAGATAACCTCTTTAAGGGTTGCAACTCCGTCGCGGACAAGCGTCTGCGCGTTATTGAGCCATACATCCGTACCGTGGGACAGACCTGAAATTCTCGCAAGCTCGTCGAAAGTGGTCGGGCGTGTATCCTTCAACATTTCGCGAACAAAGTGAGTTCCAAACTCAGGAATAGCGACGGACCCCGTCTCACCGAGAAGCTCGTCACCCTCGATACCGAGAGCCGCAATTGAAGTGAAGATACTCATAGTCTCCGGATCATCAAGCGGAATCTCGCGCGCATTTACACCCGTCAGGTCCTCAAGCATCTTTATCATCGTCGGGTCATCGTGTCCGAGCATATCAAGCTTTAAGAGGTTACTGTCTATCGAATGGTAATCAAAGTGGGTTGTTATAATATCCGAGTCGTTATCGTCCGCTGGGTGCTGAACGGGACAGAATTCGTAAATCTCGTTCTCCTTCGGAACGATGATGACACCACCCGGATGCTGACCTGTTGTGCGCTTGATTCCCGCACAACCCGCAGTCATTCTGTTTTCCTCGGCACGCGTAACGCTCATGCCTCTTTCGTCAAGATACTTCTTAACATAGCCGTACGCCGTTTTATCGGCAACTGTACCGATAGTTCCCGCTCTGAAAACATGACCCTCACCGAAAAGGTCGATAACCTGGCTGTGAGCGGTTGACTGGTACTCACCAGAGAAGTTGAGGTCTATATCAGGAGTCTTGTCACCGTCAAAACCGAGGAAGGTCTGGAACGGGATATTAAAGCCGTCCTTTGTAAGTCGTTCTCCGCAGACGGGACACATTTTATCCGGAAGGTCAGCGCCGGTCGCGTACTTTCCGCTATCGTCAAACTCTACATGCTTACAATTACCGCATCTGTAATGTGGCGGAAGTGCGTTAACCTCGGTAATATCGGACAAAAACGCGACAAAAGATGAACCAACCGAGCCTCGCGAACCGACAAGGTATCCGTCAGCAACTGACTTTGTAACGAGCTTCTGAGCTATGATATACATAACATCAAAGTCGTTTCCTATTATTTTTGAGAGCTCATACTCAAGTCGATCGCGCACAACCTCGTGAAGCTCCTCGCCATAAATCTTATGAGCCTTGTTGTAGCAAAGCTTCTTAAGCTCTTCTTTTGAGCCCGGGATTGACGGCGGGTACTGCTCCTTCGGAACAGGGCGGATATCCTCACACATATCTGCAATGAGATTCGTGTTCTTGACTACAACCTCGTAAGCCTTTTTCTCTCCGAGATATGAGAATTCCTCAAGCATCTCATCCGTCGTTTTCAGGTAAAGAGGCGCCTGATTATCCGCATCCGAGAAGTTTTTACTTGCCATAATAACACGGCGATAAAGCTCATCGTGCGGCTCAAGGAAATGGACATCGCCCGTTGCAACAACAGGAATACCAAGCTCTTCACCAAGACTTACAATCGTCCTGTTGAAATTCCTGATATTCTCCTCGTTTGAAGCAATACCGTTTGCAATCATAAACGCGTTATTGCCAACCGGCTGAATTTCGAGAAAATCGTAAAACTCGGCAAGCTTAAGAAGGTCTCCGCGGCGTCTTCCCTCTACAACTGCACTGTAAAGTTCACCCGCTTCACAAGCCGAACCGATTATGAGCCCGTCTCTGTGCTTTTCAAGCACATGGCGCGGGATAATCGGGCGTTTGTTGTAATACTCGAGATGAGATATCGAAACAAGCTTGTAAAGATTTTTAAGCCCGACATAGTTCTTCGCAAATATTATCATATGGAAGCGGTTCATCTTACCGCCTGCATTTGAAGCACTTTCAAGACCGTTGAGCTTGTCCGCTGACGATATACCGTATTTTTCGCTGATATGAGCAAAAAGACTTCTTAAGATAAACGCGACCGTTATTGAATCGTCAAGGGCGCGATGATGCTCAAATTTCGGGAGCTTAAGCGCCTTTGCAACGGTGTCAAGCTTATGATTTTTTATATCAGGCAAAAGCTTTCTCGAAAGCTCAAGCGTATCGATATAATTAAATTCTTTTTCAATTCCAAGCTCCTGACACGCCTGAGAAATAAAGCCGATATCAAAATCTGCATTATGCGCTGCAAACGGTCTCTCCCCTGCAAAGGCAAGGAAGTCCGAAAGCGCCTTTTCTATCTTCGGAGCATCAGCAACCATACCGTTTGTGATTCCAGTAAGCTCGGTTATCTTCTCGGGAATTGCACACTCAGGATTTACATATGTCTGGAACTTCTCACAAACCTCACCGTTGCGGAGTATGGTCGCCGCAATTTCAATTATCTTGCAGGTCTTTTTATAAAGACCTGTTGTTTCTATATCAAAACAGACATATTCGCCGTCAAAACCGCTCTCGACATTTCCCGTAACTACTTGCGCCTCACGACTTCCACCGTAATACGCTTCAACACCATAAAGAATCTTGATACCGAGCTTTGACGCCGCGTTCATCGCATCTGGAAACGCCTGAACAACGCCGTGGTCTGTTATGGCAATCGCTTTATGTCCCCACTCAGCAGCGCGCGAAATGAGCTTCTTTGCAGGGGTCATGCCGTCCATCGTGGACATATTGGTATGCATATGAAGCTCGACGCGCTTTTCTTCTGACTTATCCTCGCGACGGGGCTTCTTGCCTATCATAATGTTCTTCGGGCGGATAATAGTGTCTTTTAAGTATGTATCGTACTGAGTCATGCCGTAAACATGGACATACGCACCCTCTTTGAGCTTATCGGACACCTCAGAAAGATTTTCGAGTTTGATATTTCTTACAACTACCCTGACAGAGCTTGTGAAGTCTGTCATATCGAAGCTGTAAATCGCAGTGCCGCGACTGTCAAAAGTTTTTACTTCTGTCGCAAAGATTTCGCCTTTGATAGAAATATCGCCATAAGACTCCTCAAGGTTCTTTATTTCTATATACTCCGAGAAGAAGGGCTTACCGAGAATTACATCGCCCTTTTCTTCGTTCAAGCTCTTCTGTCTTTTGAATTTTCCCATTTGCGGAGTAGCGACAGGCTCTTCCTTTTTTTGCGGTGATGAGCTTATCCGCTGTGCCGAGGCTCTCGCCTCTTCCTCAATCTGACGGCGAAGCATCTCAATTCGCTCTTCCGCCTTTTCGTCCCCACCCTCAACCGTTTCAATCTCTACATCGATATGAAGGGAAAACTCTTCCTCAATCGCACGCTTTATAAAGCTTACGCAGCTTGAGAAAAAGCCGGTTATTTCACTCTGGAGAGAGAGACGGAGAATGTTCTCAGAAGCGTCAAAGTTCCATTCCGAGCCTGAAAGATATCCCGTTGCCGCAGGAAACTCGCTTTTTATACGCTCTGCAAGAATTGCAAAATACTCATCCCCCAAAAGGCTTCTCGGGTACGACGGGATAAGCTTTGCACCTGAAAGACGGTACTTTGCGGCAATAACCGCTTCCGCCGCCGAAAGTTCTTCAGCCGAGAGCAAACTCTCTGAGAAAAGCTTTGCAATTATTCTGTTTTCGTTTTTGTCTGCTGTAAGCGCGCTCACAAGGACATCACGGAGACAGTCAAACTCCGGTGCCTTTATCTTGAATACATCGCAAAACAGTTTCATCGAATTTGTTCCCATTTTTTCTTTAAAGCTCCTCCGCCATTTTCATAAGTTCATCGACAATTTCGTTCATCGGAACCTTTTTAACGATTTCTCCCTTCTTAAAAAGAATTCCGAGTTCTTTTCCTCCTGCCATTCCGATATCAGCCTCGCGAGCCTCACCCGGACCGTTTACAACGCATCCCATAACGGCAACGCGGAGAGGCTTTTTTATCTTCATAAGTCTCTCCTCAACCTCTTTTGCTATCGGGATGAGATCTATCATACATCTTCCGCAAGTCGGACAGGAAACGAGCTGCGGGGTGTCTTCAGACATGCCTATTGAATGGAGAATGTCATACGCCGTTTCAACCTCAAGTACCGGGTCATCGGTAAGCGAAACGCGAATCGTATCTCCTATTCCGTCAAGAAGAAGCGAGCCTATACCGACGGCAGACTTAAGCCTGCCTATTCTGATTGTTCCCGCTTCGGTGACGCCGAGGTGCAAGGGGTAATCCACCTCTTCAGAAAGCATTCTGTAAGCATCCACGGTAAGCGCTACCGTTGACGCCTTTACCGAAATACAGATATCTTCAAAGTCAAACTTTTCAAGAAGACCTACATGATACTTTGCAGATTCTACCATACCGCGCGCCGTAACGCCGTATTTATGTAATATCTCTTTTTCAAGAGAACCGCCGTTGACACCGATGCGGATAGGAAGATTTCTCTCGCGACACGCCTTTACAACCTCGCGCACGCGCTCTTCCTCACCGATGTTTCCGGGGTTGATTCTTATCTTTGAAGCGCCTGCAGCGGCTGCCTCTATCGCAAGCTTCCAGTCAAAGTGGATGTCCGCAACAATCGGCACTCCCGCCTTTTCGGAAATCTCGCCTATTGCAAAAGCGGCATCTTTATCCACCACCGCCACACGGACAATCTTACACCCTGCCGCACGCATCTTTTCAATCTGCGCAAGGGTTGCTTTGACATCTCGCGTATCAGTATTACACATTGACTGAACAACTATCGGAGCGTTCCCTCCGATTTGCACTCCTCCGACATTTATCGGACGCGTATTCTTTCTGTTTGACATAATAATCACCGATTAAGTTTATTTGAAAAATATATTCGCAATATCGTTGTATGTTACCGCTACCATAACAAGCATGAGCAGGACAAAACCCGCAAGGTGGACATAACCCTCATACTTTGTCGGTATCGGCTTTCTGAAAATAAGCTCTATGAGAATAAAGAAGAATCTGCCCCCGTCAAGCGCCGGAAGCGGCAAGAGATTCATTATTCCGAGATTTATTGATATAAACGCGAGAAGATACAAAAGCGAAATAAGGCTTACCCTTGCGGTATCTGCCATTACCTTTCCTATTCCTATCGGGCCTGAAACCTGGTCTGCCGAGACGCCTCCCGAAATCAAATCCGAAAGACCCACAAACACAAGGCGGACAAGGTTTACGCCGTTCAAGAAGATGTATTTAATCTTACCGAGGAAGGTTGACTTCTCCTTTGCAAAAATAAGCGTTGCGCCCTTTTCTGCGTTTGAGTTGCCTTCTTCTCCTGAAGAAAGAGCAACCCCGGAAAGAAGCTTCTCTTCACCGTCTCTTATTACCTTTATCTCATACTTTCCGTCTTTTGCGCCACGGGTTACCGCTGTGACTATATCTCCGTAAAGATATACATTATATCCGTTTACTTCCTTTATCGTATCACCTGCCGCCAGCATATTCTCGTTATATTCAGTGTGATAAGTAACCTCCTCAACCGTCGGCACATACCACTCGCGCACAGGCGCAAACACTATAAACAAAACAAGAAAGCCCGCGAT
>JAZOAS010000028.1:0-3353 GCA_045595605.1 Eubacteriales bacterium | reverse complement strand
TTCAAATATCGAGTTCGATATCAACATCTCCCAAATCGCAAGTATTTTTCACTATAACGAGGTCTATCTCGGCAGACTTTTCAAAAAAGAAACGGGTTTTGGAATAAACGACTACATAAACTTACAAAGAATTGAAATCGCAAAGAAGCGACTTTCGGGAACTTCTGAAAAAATAATAGACATTTCATCGGGTGTCGGGTTTAATAATGTGACATACTTCAACCGACTGTTTAAGAAGCATACCGGCATGACTCCGCAAGAATACAGAAAAAGCTGACCAAAACGGTCAGCTTTTTGTGTGTTATTTATTGTGTTTATGATTTTTCTTAACGATAGAATAAACCATCCTTCTTTTGCATTACAATAACATTTTTTTAATTTCGTCACAAAACTCATCAATATTTAACTTCTTAGTTCTCTTATTTATTAACTCAATAAGCATTTGAGCTTTTTTTTGACAACAATTTGGTTTTAATATACAATCATCTTGACATTTCAAATTGCAGTGCAACACAAATTCATCAAAAGGATTTTTTCCGCTGTCAATATAGCTATAGAAAAGGGCAATGGTTTCTTCGTTATGGAACAGCCGCAACAGTCTATCTATCTTTTCTGGCTCATATTTATTTATCATCAAATCTAAATACCGTTTAATACATATTAACAGATCCTCCTTGAATCCGTTATTTGTATTAATCATATCGCCTGCATATTTGCTGGCGATAATATGGCGTCCTAAGGCGTAATTGATATATGCCATGGATGCTATAAGATAGAAATCTTCTTGTTTTTTAGGAATATCTGCCATTATTTTAGCACTTGCAAGAAAACCACTTTTACCTGGGTGTGAAGCATATTTTTTTGTCTCTTCCCCATGCAGCAAAAGCCCCATCATATCCTCGATAGTTGCGCTTGATGGATCTCTTAAAGTCTTGACGGCATAAGGCAAATAACGGTTATCATCTGTATCAACAGATAATCTGTGAATATAAGTTTCACTATAACCGGGAACAATAACCTGAACGGTAGGGAACCCCAACCCTGAAGCATTTCGCACCAAAATACTGTAACCCTGGTTTTTAAAAAATGCGACACATTCCTTTAGCAATTCCTGATTAGTTTTACCTTTAAATCCCATTTCAGAGTTGTATTCTATTTTAGCATCTCCAACGAAGAACTCGGGCAAGCGCTTTGCAGTTCCATATGTCAACTCATTAGATAAATTATAAATAAAGTCTTTTTCTTCCTTGCTATAGAAAAAGTCACTGTATTGAGCAAAAGAATCAACATTTCTGCCTTGGAAAGTTTCTGTAAGTGCTCTAGTGAGTGCTGTTTCAAATATAGGATATGCGCCAAAGTGTGTGTGATATTTTCCGGTTGCATTATGTACAAAGCAAACACATACAACAGGAAAATTCATTCCCAAAGAACAGTCTTTTACCCAAACTTTGTATCCTTGTTCGCGTACAAATTTAATTATTTTATAAGGCATCTCGAAGGAACTCAATACATCTTCAGGTATATCAGGAACACAAACATTCTCTTTGATTATATGAAGACGATATGCTCGCTCAACAATTTCGCTTAAAGCTTGGACAATCGCTTCCTCTGTTGTATTTCCCGCAGCACATCCATTAGATGTGTACATAGATTTGCGCATTTTAGAAGGAATATAAACTTTTCTTCCTTCCATTAAATTCACAAAGGGTGTAACACTAATGTTTTCTTCGTCAGCATATTGTTTTACAATATCTTGCGCAGAAAGTTTCTTACCATTCCACGCAAACAGACGATCAGACATTTTTTGATACATATCCATATTGTCGCCAAGCAACTGACTCAAAGGAATTTGAATATCTTGACCGTCATTCATAGAATAAGAACCATCTTTTTGGGTTGCTCTTTTGCCCAGAAAGCCAAGCTGAACACGCTCTATCATTTCGCCGTATGCACTTGCAAGGGCATACTCGCGCGATAATCCTTTACCAGAGGTTGTAAAATTCAACCCCTTGATCTTTAAACTGACAGAAAAACAGAAAGGAACTTGGGTCTCTCCCCAGCATTCCTCCGTTTCCATACCGGCATTTTTTAAAATATTCTTTATTTTTTCAATCGTGTTTAATGGCAAGTCATCTTTAAAAGCAAAATCTATTATCTTTCCCATAAGATAATTCTCCTAAATATTTTGAGTTAGTTCAAAAAATTATTCCCACTCGATTGTGCCGATGGGCTTCGGGGTGAGGTCATAGAGAACGCGGTTAATACCCTCTACCTCTTTTGTGATGCGGTCGCAAATCTTATGGAGAACGGCGTACGGAATCTCTTCAATCGTTGCGCTCATCGCGTCGGTTGTATTAACGGCACGGATGATTGCAGGCCATCCCTCATAGCGCTTGCCGTTTTTTACGCCAACACTCTTGAAGTCCGGAACTGCGATAAAGTACTGCCATACCTTTTCTGCAAGGCCGCATATATCAAACTCTTCGCGGAGAATCGCATCGGCCTCACGGAGAGCATTGAGTCTGTCGCGTGTTATTGCGCCAAGGCAACGAACGCCGAGACCCGGTCCTGGGAACGGCTGACGGTAAACCATAGCGTGCGGAAGACCGAGAGCCTCACCGACAACACGAACTTCGTCCTTATAAAGAAGCTTAACCGGCTCGACAAGCTCCATAGCCATATCTTCGGGAAGACCGCCGACATTGTGGTGAGCCTTTACGCCGTCAGACTCGAGGATGTCGGGATAGATTGTACCCTGTGCGAGGAAGTCGATTCCCTCAAGCTTTGCAGCCTCTTCATCAAAAACCTTAATGAACTCGCCGCCGATAATCTTGCGCTTGCGCTCAGGCTCTGCAACATCTTTAAGAAGGTCGAGGAATCGGTCGGTAGCGTCAATATAGATGAGGTTTGCATCAAGCTCCTTACCGAATACTTCGATAACCTGCTCGCTCTCGCCCTTACGCATAAGACCGTGGTTAACATGAACGCAGACGAGCTGCTTTCCAATAGCCTTGATGAGAAGAGCCGCAACAACGGAGGAGTCAACTCCGCCCGAAAGTGCGAGGAGAACCTTCTTATCTCCGACCTGAGCTCTGATTTCTTTTACCTGTTCTTCGATAAACGCATCTGCGAGTGCTCTGGTGGTGATGCGATCCATTGATTCGGGGCGTACATTTGACTGCATAGTAATTCCTCCATTTTATACTAAATTTTCAAGATTGACTAATCAAAAAGCGGTGTTGAGAAATATCTCTCCGCCGTATCCGGGAGCACGGTCACAACCGTTTTACAATATGAATAACCAATTACTTGATATATTGCGGCGGAGATATTTGTTCCGCTGGATATTCCCC
>JAZOAS010000027.1:0-2348 GCA_045595605.1 Eubacteriales bacterium | reverse complement strand
GTGAAAACAGCTCTATTTTTTATCTTATTGAAAATTCGCAACCGCAGTATTCCTGCCGATACAGACCAAGCTCGCGAGAAAGTTCTATTGAGCGTTTATACCCCTCCCGCTTTTTGAAATCTGCAGTAAGAAATTTTATCCCAAACTTCTCACCTATTTCCTTTCCGAGTGAGTTTAAAATCTCCGCATTCTTATGCGGGCTTACGGAAAGCGTTGTCGTAAAACAGTCAAAGTTGTTCTTCTTTGCATACTCCGCGGTTTTAAGAAGTCTGAATCTGAAGCACTCCGTACATCTCACACCGCCTTCATGTGCGTCCTCAAAGCCCTCCACAGCTTCCAAAAAACCGTCGTGGTTATATTCCGAAGCGACAAGCCCTACTTCTGTCGGGGTTTTGAGCTTTTCGGTTACTTCGCGTTGAGTCATAAGTCTTTTATCAAATTCTTCTTGCGGATATATATTTGAGTTTTCAAAAAAGACCGTAACATCAAAAAACTTTGTGAGGTATTCAAGAACATAGCTGCTGCACGGACCGCAACAGCTATGCAGAAGAAGGCGCGGTCGCTTTCCGTCGCGTGTCATTTCCTCTATTTCTTTATCGCATATAAGCTGGTAATTTATCTTCATATTAGCTCCTGCTTATTTTTATTTCCTTTTCTGTTCCGTCAATGAGGACAACTACTGTATCATAAGAACTTATATAAAACGGAGTTTCCGGAGCATACCCCTCTATTCCTAAATCTTCAAGCGTTATATCCGCACCGTCAATTTGTGTAAAATTCAAATACTTCATTGAACCATACTCATCAATAAAAGAGATTGATATGTAGTTTTCGTCCGAATATATTACAGAAGCGTCATTTTCTGCCATTGCTTCATTCATTCTTTCCGTACCTGCCGTAGGATAGCAAACATCCGCCATCGGCATCATACGAGCACTTTTTGCCATCTCCGCAGTCGCTGTTGTATCGGAAACCATTTCAGCTTCTGCATCATTTTCTATCGGTGATACTTCCCCGATACCGCTAATGCCGATTGCTATACAAATCGCCGCGCATAATGCGATTGGTGCTAAGACCTTTGTATAAAAAAGAGGCCCTCTCTTTTTTGGTGTGCTCTTCTCTATTGCAGAGGATACTATTTCCTTAAGCTCAGACGGAATTTCTATTTCTTCGTATTTTTTCTTCGCTTCAAGTATTCTTTTCACTCATTCCGCCTCCTCATAAAAAACTCGCAACTTCTTAAGTGCCGAGTAAAGTCGCGTCTTTACCGTATTTAAATTTGTCGCTGTTATCTTCGCAATCTCGTCAAGGGACATATCTTCAAAAAAGCGCAATATTATTATTGTTTTCATATTCTCGGGGAGCTTTTCAATAAGCTCACTCATATCCTCACTGTCATACGCCTTCTCATGATATACCTGAACCGGCATTTCTTCATCAGTAAGCACAACCTCGCGCTTCGTCTTATTCAGATACGCATACACTTCATTCAGAAGAACGCGGTAAAACCACGAGTTTATGCTTTCTATTTTTCGTATATCCGTATATTTCTCAAGCGCCTTACAGATTGCATTCTGGACTATATCAAGAGCGCTCTCCTGTTCCTTCGTATAGCTGAAGGCAAGACGATAAAACCGAGTCTGATTCTCGGTTATATACTCCACTATTTTGTTATAAATAGCTTCCCTTTGCATTATCTTTTCCCCAGCTTACATTACTTAGATAAACAACTATGCTAAAAAGTTTTATCATACGATTAAAATGTTGTTTTTCTTCATTTTTTGTGGTATCATCAATATAATAAACCAACGAAGGGAGTTTTGTCAATGAGGACAGTCGGCATAGATTACGGCGACAAGAGAATAGGCGTTTCTTTTTCCGACCTTAGCGGAACGCTTGCCGGAGAGAGCTTTACCATTTTCGTCAAGAACCCCGATGTCGCGTTTGATGAGCTCTGTGACGCTATTCTTTCGCACAATGTCTCCGAAATCGTTCTCGGGTACCCAAAGCACATGAATGCAGATATCGGTGACCGCGCAAAGAAAAGTGAAGAGATTGCTTCCCGACTTCGCGAGAAGACTTCTCTCCCTGTTATTCTTTGGGATGAGCGATGCACAACCGTTGACGCTCACCGTATTCTCTCCGAAACGGGACACCACGGAAAGAAAAGACGAGACAAGATTGACTCTGTTGCCGCGTCTTTGATTTTACAGAATTACCTTGACTTCAAGGCAATTTCAAAAATAAACAACATATAAAGGAAGGTATCAGAAATGGGTCGTTTAGAAGGCAAAGTAGCTATTATCACAGGCGGTAATTCAGGCGTTGGCGCTGCAACCGCTGAAAAG
>JAZOAS010000026.1:0-29207 GCA_045595605.1 Eubacteriales bacterium | reverse complement strand
AGCTTTAAGACCGGCTATCGTTCTCGTCGGGCTTGATGCGATAGAATCGTTATAATACTTTACTCCGCGAAGCTCACGAACAAGCTCCATACGATGCTCCACTCCGCCGAAGTTCTTTGCGATATACTCAATATCTTCTTTCGAAACAAGACCTTCTGTCGCGGCGATAGCTGCCATATAGTTTTCAACATTATGAAGACCCGGAATCTTTATATCCGCAACAGCAAGAATTACTTGACTCTTTCCAGCAACTCTTCTTACTATGTTTTCGTTCTCAAGGCAGAAGCCGTTATCAAGAAGCTCTTTTGAGGAAAACATAACCGAACGGTCCGGAAGTTCTTCCGCAATTGCTCGCGTCTTTTCGTTATCGTAGTTTAAAACTACCCTGCCTGCAGAGTGGAGATATATTTCCTTTTTTGCATCGGTATATTCTTCAAAAGATTTATGAACATCAAGGTGATTCGGAGTAATATTCGTAATTACGGAAAATTGCGGGCTGTATTTTATGTTCATAAGCTGGAAAGAAGAAAGCTCAATAACCGCGCAGTCATCCTTCTTCATTGTATCAACTTCAGGAAGTAGCGGTTTGCCTATGTTTCCGCCGACAAAGCAGGTTTTACCCGCACGCTCAAGAATCTTTCCGATAATTGTTGTAGTGGTAGTTTTTCCGTCGCTACCTGTTACGCCGATAGTCGTACAGGGGCACAGCTTCAGAAACTGCTCCATTTCGCTTGTAATAGCGCTACCTGCCTCTTTTGCTTTCAAAAGCTCCGGAACATCAAATCGCATACCGGGAGTTTTAAAAATAATATCTGTCTTTTCGATGCCTTCAAGATAGTTTTCTCCAAAGGAAAACTCGGCTCCGAGAGTTTCAAATTCAGAAATAACAGAAGCGTCGTGGTCTTCCTTCTTATCGCAGATCCTGACTCTTGTGCCATTTTTAAGCAAAAGTCTTATAAGTGGGGTGTTACTTACCCCCATTCCTATTACTGCGCAGTACTTCCCTTTTAATTCTTCTAAAAGTCCAGAAAGTCCGGTGCTCATACTACCCCTCCAATGCAGATAAAAAGCAAACAGCAACCGAAAATAAACGGTTGCCGGATTGCTGAGTTGATATTAGCCCTCAACGACCATGTCCTTTACTGCTTCGCGGAAAGCGTTATAATCTTCCTCTGTTCCGTTTACGGCAACAGTAACAGGCTTTGTAAGGTCGATGCTGAAAATACCCATAATAGACTTTGCATCGATAACATAACGACCTGAGATGATGTCGATATCAACCATCTGCTTGCAAGCTGCGTTTACAAAGTCCTTAACTTCGTTGATTGATGAAATAGCTACATTGAATTTGTACATAGTTTTAACTCCTCTCAATTTTGTATTGCTATTTTGCTTATAAATAAAGTATAATACTTTTATAAACTTTTTTCAACCATAATAATTTTAATTTCAGGTGAATTTATGAAATTTGCTTTTCACACACTCGGCTGTAAAGTTAATCAGTTTGAAACTCAATCACTTCAGTTGCTCCTATCCGAAAAGTGGCATTCTGTCGTGGATGATTTTTCTGTCGCAGATGTTATTGTTGTAAATACCTGCAGCGTTACCTCTACAAGTGACCGTAAATCGCGCAGAATAATCCGTCATTTTGCGAAAACCTATCCGACTGCCAAGATTGCGGTCTGCGGTTGTCTCTCTCAGCTTTCTCCTGAGGCTATTTCAAAAATTGACGGCGTTTCACTTGTTTCCGGAACCTCTGATAAAGTAGCATTTGCCGATGCTTTACACAACCTTTCGTCAGGAGAAAAAACCGAGCTTACGATTGATAAACCGCTCTCAAGAAGAACGTTTGAACTTCTCCCTTCCGGAGGTATTTTCGGGCATACAAGAGCGCTTCTTAAAATTGAGGACGGATGCAGTAACTTTTGTACTTATTGCATAATTCCCTATACAAGAGGGCCTGTTCGTTCAATGCCGATAGAAACAGCGCTTTCTGAGTGTAAAAAGCTTGAGAGCGAAGGATATAAAGAAGTTGTCGTTACCGGAATCGAAATCTCCTCTTACGGACGTGACCTTTCGCCGAAATCTTCTCTCTCGGAAATTGTTTTCGAGCTCTGCAAAACCTTCCCCGGTCTCCGATTCCGCTTAGGTTCCATTGAACCGAGGATAATAACGGAAGAGTTTTGTGTAAAGTTATCAAACCTTACAAACCTCTGTCCTCATTTTCACCTCTCAATGCAGTCAGGTTGCGATGAAACACTTTCAAGAATGCACAGGAAGTACGACACCGCTCGTTTTTATGAGTCTGTATGCCTTCTCAGAAAGCACTTTCCCGATTGTGCAATCACGACAGACATGATAGTAGGCTTCCCCGGTGAGGATGAAGAGGAGTTTTCAAAAACGCTCTCTTTTATTGAAAAATGCGCCTTTGCTTCGATGCACATTTTCCCGTATTCAAGACGCGCTGGAACTCCTGCCGACAAAATGGAAAACCAGCTTACGCAAAAAGAAAAGGCTTCAAGGGCCTCAAAAGCTGCAGAGATTGCAAACAAAATGAAGCAGGAATACCTAATCTCGCGGATAGGCAAAACCGAATCTGTCCTTTTCGAGGAGACTAACGACGGTTACTGGTCCGGACACGCAAAAAATTCAGTTGTGGTTTATGTAAATACAGAGCTAAATTTAGGTAACACGGTTTGCGATGTTCTTATTAAAGAAACTTTTAAAGACGGGCTTCTGGGTGAAATAATCGAAGACCAATTTTAATATATTCAAGATATAACTTTAAAAGGACTGTTTTTTATGATTGAAAAGTTAATTTCTTCTCTCAAAGAAGTCCAAAATTTAATAATACTTGAAGATGAGCCGATGTCAAAGCATACCACGTTTAAAATCGGTGGTCCTGCAAAACTTTTTCTTGACGCACGCTCGAAAGATGCCGCAATTAGAGCACTTGAGCTCATCTACTCTTTAGGTGTCACTCCGTTTGTTTTGGGCAACGGAAGCAACCTTCTTTTCCCTGATGAGAGCTTCGAAACGCCTGTTCTAAAGTTCAGTTTTGCCGATGTTTCACTTTCGGAAAACATAATTACGGCAGATGCCGGCGCTTTACTACCGGTAGTTGCATCTTTTGCTCAAAAGAACTCACTCTCGGGACTTGAGTTTGCCCAAGGCATTCCGGGAACTGTCGGAGGAGCTATTGTTATGAATGCCGGTGCATACGGCGGAGAGATTTCGAATGTTCTTATAAGCTCAACTTACTTCTCAAACGGTGAAATTCGTACAATCCCGCTTTCAGAGCACAACTTCGGTTATCGCGAAAGCTTTTACAAAAACAGACCTGATTGCATTATACTTTCTGCTCAGTTTAAGCTTCAAAGCGGGGATTCCTCTGAAATTACCGAGAAAATGCGCGATTTTGCAACAAGGCGGAGAGAAAAACAACCGCTTGAGTTTCCAAGCGCAGGAAGTGTTTTCAAGCGTCCGGAGGGCTACTTTGCAGGTGCGCTTATTGAGCAGTGTAAACTAAAAGGCTTTACAGTTGGCGGTGCAAAGGTTTCAGAAAAACACGCCGGTTTTATAGTTAACGCAGGCGGTGCAACGGCCGATGATGTTAAAAAACTTATTCTTCATATACAGGAAACTGTTTTAAGAGAAACAGGTGTTTCCCTTGAATGTGAAGTTTGCATACTTTAGGAGGGTTTAAGGTGGATTTCTTTATTATTTCAGGTATGTCAGGCGCAGGAAAAAGCCGTGCGGCATCAGTGCTTGAGGATATGGGTTTTTATTGTGTCGATAATATGCCCCCGGAGCTTATTCCGATTTTTGCAGAAATGTGTATTGCGGCAAACAGCCGTTTTCCTCATGTTGCGCTTGTAACGGATATACGATCAGGGCTTGACTTCTCTGCCCTTTTTACTGCTCTTGATAATATAAAGTCACTCAACTGTAATTACAAGATTCTTTATTTCGAGGCTTCGACTGATGTAATTATTCAGCGTTACAAGGAAACGAGAAGACGCCACCCTCTCTTTACCGAAGGAACTCCGATAGAGCACATAATCGAAAAAGAGAGTGAGATGCTCTCGGGTGTTCGCGCACGGGCAGATTACATAATTGATACATCTACCCTCTCTGCTGCAAAACTCAGGGACAGGCTCCTCAGGTACTTTGAAGATAACGATTTTCGCGACCTTTCGATGATTGTCAATGTAACTTCGTTTGGCTTCAAGTACGGTATTCCGACCGACGCTGACCTTATTTTTGATGTCCGTTTTCTTGCAAACCCGTACTATGACATTGCTCTTCGTGAAAAAACTGGCCTCGACCGGGATGTTTATGATTATGTCATGAAGCGTCAGCAAACCCAGGATTTTATAGAGCATCTTCATTCAATGATAAAATATCTCCTGCCACAGTATGTTGAGGAAGGCAAAACATCTCTCAACATTGCAATCGGCTGTACCGGCGGCAGACACCGTTCTGTCGCGCTTACCGAGGAACTTGGAGATTATATTTCCTCTCTCGGCTACAAGAGCGTAAAAATGCACCGAGACTCAAAAAGATAAAACCAAGGTGATTGTATGACTTTTACCGCGCAGATAAAGGAAGAACTTTCCGCACTCGAAATCAAAAATCCCGAATGTGCCCTTGCCGAGTGTTGCGGAATGATTCTCTTTGCAAACTCAACAACACGAAACAGAATAAAAATAATTACCGAAAACAAGAATGTTGCTCTCCGAGCCTCCCGACTTTTGAAGAGCTTGTTTGGATTTGATTTTGACAAAAAAATCATTCCCCAATCTTCTTTAAAAAAGTTCAACCTGATAATCGAGCACCCTTCCCGTATTTCGGAAATTTTCGAAGCAATTGGTATCAATTCTGACGACTCACTTTCACTTCGTCTTAATGCAGCAATTGTCGAAACAGATGAAGCCCGTGCTGCTTTTTGCCGTGGTGCTTTTCTCACAGGCGGCTCGGTTGCAGACCCGTCATCGAGGTATCACCTTGAGCTTGTTACCTCCCACTCAAACTTAAGTCGCGAAGTGATTTCGCTTCTTCTCGAGCTTGAGCTTCCCGCAAAGCTTGCCATGCGCAAATCGAACAATATAATCTATTTAAAAGAAAGTGGCTATATCGAGGAGTTTTTAACAAGAATCGGTGCCCCTCTTTCTGCACTTGAGCTCATGCAGACAAAGCTCGTGAAAGATGTCAGAAACAACATAAACCGCCAGGTTAATTTTGAGGTTGCAAACCTTTCAAAGGCTGCCGATGCGGCAAAAATTCACATTACGGCGATAAAGAAGCTTCACAAGCTCGGAATCATCGATACTCTATCCGAACAGCTTCAGTCCGCCGCAAGAGTTCGCCTTCAGTACCCCGAAGCTTCCCTTGCTGAGCTTTCGCGCCTCTCCGAAGACGGTGTCGGAAAATCGGGACTTAATCACCGTCTCAACAAACTCGTTTCCATTGCAGAAGAACTTGATAAGAGAAAGGACTCTTAAAATAATGAGCAGTTTTGTACACTTACATCTGCATAGCGAATACAGCCTTCTTGACGGCGCGTGTCGCATAAACAAAGTATGCGAATATGCAAAGTCACTCGGACAAGAAGCGCTTGCAATAACCGATCACGGTGTCATGTACGGCGTGATCGACTTTTACCGTGCGGCAAAAGCGGCAGGAATAAAGCCGATTATCGGTTGCGAGGTATATGTCGCTCCGAGGTCTATGCGCGATAAGGATTTTTCCGCTGACCGCGAACCTGCACACCTTGTCCTTCTGTGTAAGAACGAAACCGGATACAAAAACCTTATTCACATTGTCAGCCGTGCTTTTATAGACGGTTTTTACGGCAAACCGAGAGTTGACCTTGACCTTTTAAAAGATCACTCTGAGGGCCTAATTTGCCTCTCTGCTTGTATTGCGGGAAATATTCCGCGTCTTATTCTCCGCGGAGATTTTGACGGTGCAAGAGAGTACGCGCTCTCTCTTTACAACATCTTCGGAAAAGACAATTTCTATCTTGAAATTCAGGATCACGGGATTGAAGAGCAGAAGGTTGTCAACCGTGAAATAATCCAAATCTCAAAGGAGCTTGATATTCCGCTTGTCGCTACAAACGATGCTCATTATGTAACCCGCGAGGACGCATACACACAGGATGTTCTTATGTGTGTTCAGATGAACAAATCATTAAGTGACCCTTCGCGCATGAAGTTTGCAACAAATGAGTTTTATATAAAAAGCGAAGACGAAATGCGCGCTCTCTTCCCCAATTATCCCGAAGCAATTGAAAATACAGCAAAGATTGCCGAGATGTGTAATCTCGAATTTGAATTCGGTCATCATCATCTTCCTGAATATGACACCCCGTCAGAATTCGCTGATTCGCTTGAGTATTTGAAAAAGCTCACAAGTGACGGGTTTGAGCACAGATACCCGAATGCTCCCGAAAGCTATCGTGAAAGACTCGATTACGAGCTTAATATGATAAACAGAATGGGCTATGTCGATTACTTTCTTATAGTCTGGGACTTCATTTCTTATGCACGAAGTCAGGATATCCCTGTCGGTCCCGGTCGCGGAAGTGCTGCGGGTAGTATCGTTTCTTACTGCCTTGGTATAACAAATATCGACCCGATGAAGTACAACCTCTATTTCGAGCGTTTTCTTAATCCTGAGAGAATCAGCATGCCTGATATTGATGTCGATTTTTGTCAGGAGCGCCGCCAGGAAGTTATTGATTATGTCGTGAGAAAATACGGTGAAGACCGCGTTGCACAGATTGTTACCTTCGGTACAATGGCGGCAAAAGGCGCAATCCGCGATGTCGCACGCGTTATGGACCTTCCCTATGCGGAAGCTGATGCGATTGCGAAAAGCGTTCCGAATGAGCTTCATATGACACTCAATAAAGCTCTTGAAATCTCAAAACCCTTCCGTGACTATTACGAGTCGGATGAAAAATACAAAAAGCTTATAGATACCGCAATCGCCCTTGAAGGTATGCCCCGACACGCTTCAACTCATGCGGCGGGCGTTGTAATCACAAAGAACGAGGTTTCGTCATATGTACCTCTCTCGACAAACGATGAAGCAATTGTAACTCAGTTTACAATGGTCACTCTTGAAGAACTCGGTCTTCTTAAAATGGACTTTTTGGGACTTCGCAACCTGACTGTCCTGCATGACGCTGAACGCCTTGTAAGACTTCATACACCCGCTTTTTCAATTTTCGATATTCCGGATGATGACGAACTTACCTTCTCCGAGCTCTCTCTCGGACATACAGCGGGTGTTTTCCAGCTTGAAAGCCAGGGTATGACCTCTGTCGTTGTTGGTATGAAACCGCAGTCAATAGAAGACATAACAGCTATTGTTGCGCTCTACCGACCCGGTCCTATGGACTCCATACCTCACTATATTGCTTCAAAGCATAACCCCGCAAATATCAAGTATCTCCACCCCATGCTCAAGGAGATTCTTGAGATCACCTACGGTTGTATCGTATATCAGGAGCAGGTTATGGACATCTTCAGGAAAGTTGCCGGCTTCTCGCTCGGTCGAGCTGATATGGTTCGCCGTGCAATCTCCAAGAAGAAAGAAAAAGACCTTCTCCGCGAGCGCAAGAACTTTATTTACGGAAATGAAGAAGAAGGAATTATCGGCGCAATAAACAACGGTATTTCCGAGGAAATAGCAAACAAAATTTTTGACGATATTGTCGCCTTTGCAAATTACGCCTTCAACAAGGCGCACGCCGCATCTTACGCCGTTGTCTCCTATCAGACAGCGTACATGAAGTTCCATTATCCGAAGGAATATATGGCGGCCCTTCTCACCTCGGTACTTGATTTTTCTGACAAACTTGCAGGATATTTTGAGCTTTGTAAAGAAATGGGCATCGCAGTCCTACCGCCTGATGTTAACGAATCAGCAGATTCATTCACTGTAAGCGGTGACAACATCCGATTCGGTCTTGCTGCCGTAAAGAGCGTTGGCAGAGCTTTTGTCCGTTCAATCATCAATGAGAGAAACCAGGGCGGGCCATTTACTTCTCTTCGCAACTTCTGCACGAGAATGCAACACAAGGAATTAAACCGCCGCGCGCTAGAAAACCTTATAAAATGCGGTGCCTTTGACAGCACCGGTGCAAACCGAGCTCAGCTTTTGCAGATTTACGACAGCATCCTCACCGGTATTTCCTATGTAAAGAGTCGCACAATCGAAGGTCAGTTTGATCTCTTCTCGCTCTCTCAGGAAACCGAAAAAGTCGAATATGACGAGGATTTGCTGCCGCAGATTTCAGAATACCCCAAAAAGACAATTCTCTCTTTTGAACGCGAAACGCTCGGAATCTATCTCTCCGGTCATCCGCTCGACGACTATTCAGACCTTTTAAAACGCATTTCTGCAAAAACGATACCGCAGGTACTGTCTGCAGAGAACATTAACGACGGTGAAAGCGTTTTTATTGCAGGTTGTGTAGCTTCTGTTAAACTCAAAAGCACTAAAAACAACTCTATGATGGCGTATATGACGATTGAAGACGCTGTAAGCTCTGTCGAATGTATTATCTTCCCGAAGGTGCTTGAGAAATACCAGCCACTTCTCGCAGAAAATGCAATTCTTACTGTCCGTGCAAGAATCAGCCTTCGCGAAGATTCTGCCCCACAGCTTATCTGTGATGAGATTCGCTCAATTTCTGAGTATTCAAACATTCAGACAGAGGAAACAAAATCAGAAAAGCTATATCTTCGAATCAAAGAGGAGGCTTCAAACCAGACCGATATAATACGCGCTGTTGTTTCCGCCTTCCCCGGAGATCTTGAAACAATTCTTTATTTTGAAGATACGAAAAAGAGAATTCGTACTCATATTTCAAGAGAGAGCGCACTTTTTAACAGGTTGGTTGAGATTTTAGGTTCTGAGAATATAGTTTTAAAATAATCAAAACATAATTTCACTTTATTTTTCGTATAAATGCTGTTATAATAAATTCAGTAATAAAGTTTTCTTTGAAAGGTTGGTTTCTATGTCCGGTATCAAAACAATCGGCGTTCTTACCAGCGGTGGCGATGCTCCCGGTATGAATGCCGCTATCCGTGCCGTTGCGCGAACTGCGGCTTACCACGGCATCACTTGCCTTGGTATCCGTCGCGGATACAACGGTCTTATAAACGGTGATGTCGTTGAACTTACTGCAAGAAGTGTTAACGGAATTATCTCAAAGGGCGGAACGATGCTTTTTACTGCACGCTGTCCGGAATTTATGACGGACGAGGGTGTGCAGAAAGCCGTTTCTACCTGTAAATACCTCGGATTGGACGGTATTGTCACAATCGGTGGCGACGGTACCTTCAGAGGCGCAAGAGCTCTTGCTGAAGCCGGAGTTCATACAATTGGTGTTCCTGCTACAATCGATAACGATATCGCTTCAACTCACTACAGCATAGGCTTCGATACCGCTTGTAATACGGCCCTTGACGCGATTGATAAGCTTCGCGATACAATGCAGTCGCACGAGCGTTGCTCTGTTGTTGAGGTTATGGGACACAACGCAGGTCACCTTGCTCTGTATGTTGGTATCGCTTGCGGCGCTCAGGCTATTCTTGTTCCCGAAAAGCCGTTTGATTTCCAGCGCGATGTCGTTGACAAAATCAGAGCCGGCAGAATCAACAAGCGTTCTCACTTCATCATCATTCAGGCTGAAGGCGTCGGAAGCTCTATTGATATCACAAACCGTATCATTGAAGAAACCGGTATTGATACTCGCCTCACCATTCTCGGTCACATCCAGCGTGGCGGTAGCCCGACAGCGCGTGACCGCGTTATGGCAAGCCGTTTCGGCACATTTGCAGTTCATACTCTTATGGACGGAAAGACAAACCGCGTTGTTTGCCTCAAAGACGGAGACCTTTGCGATATCGACATCGACACAGCACTTGATATGAAAAAAGATCTTAAAGAAGATATGTATAATACATCGAAGATTATGTCGGTTTAATCTGTAATAAAAACAGCGCAGTCCATTCGGACTGCACTGTTTTTATGTTTAATTATTCTTCTTCGGGTGCATTTGTTTTGACAACGGCGGATTTGAACTGTTTTCTTGACTCTCTTGTTTCGTTGAGAGCCTGCTCAATAACCGTCTCAAGTCTGCGCAGAGTATCCTCTGCATAATCGTTTGCGGCACGGCGAAGCTCTTTAGACTTCGTCTCTGCAACGGTCATAATCTCGTTTGCTTTCTGCTTTGTAGAAAGGACGATTTCATCCTCAGCGACCATATGACGAGCACGCTCCTCAGCCGCGGCAACGATTGAATCTGCCTCTCTCTTTGCAGCAGCGAGAATCTCGTTTCTGTTGTCGACGATTGTGCGAGCCTGCTCAAGGTCCTTCGGTAAGTTCACGCGAACCTCATCGATAAGGTCAAGAATCTTTTCTCGTTCAAGAATACATTTTTCAGCACCAAAAGGAAGAGCCCACGCCTCTGTTACCATGTCATAGAGCATATTTACCAATTCATCAATTCCACTTGCCATTATCTTTTTTCTCCCCTCAAAAGTTTATTTTTAACTTCTTCCAGAATTTCTTCATCAACAAATGAAGAAATGTCGCCACCAAGCGAACAAATTTCTTTTACAACGCTGGACGAGAGATACAAATACTCCTCTGTTGTCGGTAGGAAAAGAGTTTCAAGATTTGGGTTCAGTTTCCTGTTTATAAGCGCCATCTGAAACTCGCTTTCAAAATCGCTGACCGCACGAAGCCCTTTTATAAGCACGCAATCACCAACCGAGTTGACCCATTCGGCAAGTAGCGAATCTGATGTCCTGATTTCAACATTTTTGTATTTTTTAGTACAACTTTCCAGAAAACGGCACCGCTCCTCCAACGAGAAAGCCGGCGTTTTCTTGCTATTAACCATAGCAACGACGACAACCTTGTCAAATATAGAAGCAGCGCGTTCTATAATATCAAGATGCCCTTTCGTAACCGGGTCAAAACTGCCGGGATAAACAGCTGTTTTCATATAGTGACTCCTTGTTTCAAGACTCTTTGTTCCTGATGACAAAAAGCCTTACTCGCCCATATTTATAGTCGCGAAAAGAATACTTTTCTCTAAACAATTCATCGATATTCGACAAATCATCTGTTTCACATACTATTATACCATCTTTTGATAATATGTCAAATCTGACTATAAGCTCAAGAGCTCTTTTCAAAAGCTCACTTGCATACGGTGGGTCTAAAAATATTACATCATATTTTGCGCCTTTTGTCAATACTTCAGAGAAATCCGCAAAATGAACGCTGATTGAGTCTTCAAAGTTACAGTTTTTTACATTTTCTTTGATTATCCCGATAGCTTTCTTTGAGTTGTCAACGACTGTCGCTGACTTTGCACCGCGGCTTACGGCTTCTATTGCAAGCTGCCCACTCCCGCCAAAGAGGTCAAGAACTTTTTTGTCCTGAATTTCAAATTGAATGATATTGAAAATTGCCGCTTTTACTTTATCTGTGGTAGGACGGGTATCCAATCCTTCCGGCGCTTTTAAAACTTTTCCGCGACGGATTCCGGAAACTACTCTCAAAACTATTCCTCCCCGTGATAAAACTCATAAACTGCTTTTGCAACACCCTCAGGCAAGTGTTCTGAGAGCTTTAAAAGGCTTGCCTTTTTTACCGCTTCAATACTTTTGAATTTCTTGAGAATCACTTCAGCCCGCGCCTTTCCGACACCTTTGATTTTGAGAAGTTCGCTTTCCGTCATGCTCTTATTGCGAAGTTTTCTGTGATAGTCAATCGCATAGCGATGAACTTCGTCCTGAAGTGTTGCAATAAATCTGAAAACGGACGGGGTCGCAGAAATGCCTATCTCACGCCCAAATTCATCAATCAGAGCGCGCGTCATATGCTTATCGTTTTTTACCATACCGAAAAGCGGAACTTCAATCTGAAGTTCTTTAAACAGGGATGCAACTTCGCGAATCTGACCAATACCTCCGTCAAGAAGTACAAGGTCAGGAAGACAGACAAACTTCTCGTCACCAGAACTTGCTCTTATAAACCTTCTCTCCAGAACCTCGCGCATTGCTCTCGGGTCGTCCTGATTCTCAAGAGTCTTAATTTTAAACCTGCGGTATTCACTCTTTGCAAATGAGCCGTTTAAAAGAACAATCATTCCACCGACCATTTCTTTTCCTGACATATTTGAAATATCGTATGCTTCGATGCGCTCAGGCAGAGTATTAAGCGAAAGTATATTTGTGATATCATTGAGCACTTTTTTACTTCGCTCTTCTCTGCTACTCAGAATATGAGCCTTTTCTTCGGCGTTTTTAAGCGCCATTTGAATTAGCCCTAGTTTCTCTCCGCGTTTTGGGCAAATCACCTTTACACGCCTTCCTGCGAGCTCAGAAAGCCAATCTGAAAGAGTTTCGATTGACGATACTTCATATTGAATATAAATTTCACGAGGCAAACTTAGTCTATCGGAATAATAACGGAGCAAAAACTCCTCCAAAAGCTCCGAGAGCTCACCGAATGCCGGAGTTTCTATTGTCTTTGTCTCACTTTCGAGCAAAGAGCCGTTTATATAGTGTAAAACCGAAAAAACCGTTTTGCTCTCACCTGCAAAAAGCGCAAAAACATCTGTGTCGGAAAGCATGCTTGAAATCATCTTCTGCTTTGTCGAAAGTGAGTTTATTGCGTGAATCTCGTCACGAAGCTTTCCCGCAAGCTCAAATTCAAGCTTTTCGGCGTGGTCAAGCATTTTTTCTTCAAGAAGGGCTGTGACATCCGCCGTCTTTCCGGAGAGAATCATACACGCGCGGTTAATTCTCTCGCGATACTCCTCCTGCGTAAGCTTCCCTGCGCAGAGTGCATCACAACGGCCTATATGGCTGTTGAGACACGGCCGTCCTTTTCCTATATCGTTTGGAAACTTTCTGTTACAGGTAGGAAGCCTCAGAAGCTCCGAAACCGTTTCAATAGCTCGTCTTGACTCGACTCTTCCACCGTACGGACCAAAATATTCCGCTCCGTCATCCGACGGTTTTGATACTATTGAAAACCTTGGGTACGCTTCCTTCTTGGAAAGACGGATAAACGGATATCCCTTATCATCCTTGAGGAGAATGTTATATTTTGGCTTGTGACGCTTAATCAGTGAGTTTTCAAGAACAAATGCCTCGAGCTCACTGTCGGTTATTATATAATCAAAATCTCTGATTTTTGAGACCATTAAACGAGTTTTTTCATTATGCGAAGCATTTGAACGAAAATAAGAGTTAACACGGTTATAAAGCTTCTTTGCCTTGCCGACATATATTACTTCGTTCTTTTCGTCGAGCATGATATAAACTCCCGGTTTCTGCGGAAGCTTAAGCGCTTTTTCTTTCGGAGTCAAGTTTCTCACCTGCCTATAACAATATAGACGGCTCGTGGCCGTCTATAAAAGTCTTGATTAAATTTACATTTTATCGGAAAAATTACTTCCAACAAGTTCTGTCAAAGCTACGAGAGCTTCGTCTTCGTCAACACCGTCGGCGATGATTGTGACCTTCGTTCCCTTTACAATACCGAGCGAAAGAACACCGAGAAGGCTTTTAGCGTTAACACAGCGCTCGTCTCTTTCAACCTGGATACTGCATTTAAACTCATTAGCCTTCTGTATAAAAAAGGTTGCCGGGCGTGCGCGAAGGCCTATCTGATTATTGATAACAACTTCTTTAGAACACATTTAGAGCAATCTCCTCACAATAATTAATCTGCATAATTATATAATATCAAATTCAGCATACATAAGTCAATATTTTTTTATCCGTTCATTAGAGAAAATATCAACCTGTAATATTATATTCTGAGTTCGGCAATCGTAACACCGTCTTCACCCTCACCAAACACACCAAGTCGGAAGGATTTGATATGTGGATGAGAACGGAGATATGAGTGAACAGACTTTCTGAGAACACCGGTTCCCTTTCCGTGAATGATTGTAACACTCGGTAGCTTTGCGAGAAACGCATTGTCGAGATACATTCCAAGCGAATATTCTGCCTCGTCAGCCGTCATTCCGCGAAGGTCAACCTCAGGCTTTACGGATATATTTCGAAGCTCTGCTTTTTTCTTTGCAATAAACTCTTTTACCGTTTTCTCGCCACTTTCTTCTATAAGAGAAACCTCATCAGGCTTAGCGGTCACCTTCATAATACCCGCCTGCACGGTCAAAGCGCCCGTTTTTTCAGAAACTTCGATAACAGTTCCCTGAAGCCCGAGCTCGCAGAGCTCAACGGTGTCTCCCGGGCGAAGCTTTCTCGGAAGCGGTTTCGGCGTTGGGCGCGGCTTTGCTTTGATAATTCCCTTTTCTGCTTCATTAAGCCCGCGTTTGAGCTCACTCTGAGCATCGTTGATTCTGTTTCTGTCAGCTTTCTTTCTTTCAAGCTTTCGTATTTCTTTTATCTCATCAAGCGCCTTTTCTGCTGCTTCGCGTGCATCCTTGAGTATCTTCTCAGCATCTTCGCGCGCTTTTTCAATTACATTAACCTTACGCGCTTCAAGGTCGCGCTCAAACTGTTCGGTCTTTTTCTTTCTGTTTTCGATATCCGCGCGCATATCATTTGCGCGAGTAAGCTCTGTATCAAGCGCTTTTTGCTTCTCTTCAAGCCTTGATAAAATTTCATCAAAGCGCTTGTCTTCGCGCTCAACCAATGCACCGGCATTTTCGATAATATGATTCGGAAGACCGAGTCGCTTTGAAATCGCAAACGCGTTGCTCTTTCCCGGGATACCGATAAGAAGTCGGTATGTCGGCTTTAGTGTCTTTACATCAAATTCACAGCTTGCGTTCTCGACTCTTTCTGTAATGAGCGCAAAGCTTTTAAGCTCTGCATAGTGAGTTGTTGCAATAGTTTTTGAGCCGAGCGCTTTTATATATTCAATTATAGAAACCGCAAGCGCTGCACCCTCGACAGGGTCAGTTCCCGCGCCAAGCTCATCGACGAGAACAAGAGATTTATCATCCGCACCGTCGATTATCTCGACGATATTCTTCATATGTGATGAGAAGGTAGAGAGCGACTGTTCAATACTCTGCTCGTCACCGATATCCGCGTATATTTTATGGAAAACGGAAATCTCACTGCCGTAGTCACACGGAATATACATTCCGCATTCCGCCATGAGCGTAAGAAGGCCGACGGTTTTCAAAGAAACGGTCTTACCGCCGGTATTCGGACCGGTTATAACAAGTGTGTCAAAGTCTCTGCCGAGACGGATTGAAACCGGAACTGTCGTATCTTTATTGAGAAGCGGATGTCGCGCATTTATAAGATTTACAATCCCCTTGTCATTGACCTCAGGCTTCTCGGCGTTTAGCGTATATGACATATTGCCCATCGCGAAAATGAGGTCGAGCTGTGTAAGCATCTCAAAATCGCGCAAAAGACCGTCAGAAATTTCGGAAGCTTCGGCAGAAAGCGCAGCAAGAATGCGCTCAATTTCCTTCTTCTCCTCTGCCTCAAGCTCGCGCATAAGGTTATTGAGCTCTACAACCTGCAACGGCTCCACAAAGACCGTCGCACCTGTTGATGATATATCATGAACAAGACCTTTAATTTCGCCTCTGTATTCACTTTTAACAGGAACTACATATCTCCCTGAGCGCTGGGTAATTATCGTTTCCTGCAAGAATTTTGACTGCGACGGTGACGATATGATATGAGCGAGAACCTCGCGGATTTTTTCACCGCTTCGTCTCATCTTGCGACGAATTGAAAGAAGCTCGCTCGACGCGCCGTCGGCAATCTCCTCAGGGCTTAAAATTGCATTTCGAATTTTATCTTCAAAAGCCTTATCTGTAAAAAGAGCTGCAAAAAGCCCGTCAAGAGCGGTTTTTTCTTTTCTTCTGTCATCTTCGAGATAAGTTTGTGCTCCTCTCGCGGTCCGCAAAAGGTCGGCAATATGAAGAAGCTCTGAGGGATTGAGACTTCCGCCAATCTCTGCCCTCTTAAGCGATGCAGAGACATCACGGACACCCGAAAAAGACGGAGTTCCCTTATAACCTATAAGCTTTCTTGCAGCGCCTGTCTTTTCGAGTGCTTCACGCACTTCACCGATGTCGTGACTTGGCGAAAGTGATAGAGCAAGCTTTTTTGCTCCGTCACTGACCGCGTGTTCAGAAAGAATCGCAAGCACAGCATCAAGCTCAAGGGTTTTTAACGATTTTTTATATAAGCTGTCCATAACTTAAATCAAACCTTTATAAAATGTATCAGTCTTAAAGTTTCTGTCAAAATGAACCCTCAAGAATTCATTTGTAAGCTTTCCGAGTTTTCTCATTGAAGCGTCATTGATAGAAAAAGCAAAAATTCTCTTCACATCTTCATTGATTATAAAGCGCATAGCATCGAGAACACTTCCGTCGATTGGGTATCTACCGCCTTGCGCGCACTTCTGACACAGAACACCACCGTTCATTATATCAAAATATGCAATTTCTTCACCTGAATTGCAACAAACGCAGGACGAAAGATTTGGCGTATATCCCGCAAAATGAGCAATCTTAAGCTCAAATGCAGCTTTTATCTTTTCCTTCTCGATCGAAGTTTTAGATAAGGCATAAAGCGAGTTCAGCCCAAGTCGCAAAAGCTCAGGATTTATCGCGTCTTCGTCTGCCGCCTGTTCAAGAACCTCGGCAAAGTACGACGCAAGCGCAAGCTTTACGATATCTCCGCGTATGCCATAAAACATTTCAAGCGACTCAGCCTCATTGAGAGTATATCTTCCCGCACTCTCGTACAGGGTAAATTCAGAATAAGAGAAAAGCTGTATCGCCGAGGAAAGCTTGCTTCCCTTTCTCTTTGCGCCTCTCGCCATTACAGAGAGCTTCCCCTGACACTCGGTAAGAACCGTAAGCATCACATCTGCCTCTTTGTAAGGCGTTTCGCGTAATATAAGCCCTTTATCTACAATCTGCAAGGATAACACCGCCAATAAAGCTAAATTACTTTACACTACAACTCGTAACCAAAGTTTTTGATGAGAATATCGTTGTCACGCCAGTTTTCCTTTACCTTTACCCAGGTTTCGAGGTAAACCTTTGTTCCCATAAAGCGTTCAATATCACGACGCGCGCTCTCGCCCACCTTTTTAAGCATTGCTCCGCGCTTTCCGATTATAATTCCCTTATGGGTTTCTTTTTCACAGTATATTGTCGCAACAACATCGATGATTCCGTTGTCGCGTTCTGTAAAACGGGTAATTTCAACCGCTGTGCCATGAGGAATTTCGTGATTCAAAAGTCGAAGAAGCTTTTCGCGGATGATTTCCGAGACCATCTGCTTCTCAGGCTGGTCAGAAACCATATCCTCAGGAAACAAAGCCGGACCTTCAGGGATAAATTTATCAAGTTCGTCATAAATATTATCAAGCCCGTCGCGGTTTGCCGCTGAAATCGGGATAATTGCTTCGAAGCCATATGCTTTGCTGTAAGCTTCGATAACCGGGAAGATTTCAGTCTTCTCAACCGTATCAATCTTATTTATCAGAAGAATTGCAGGAACTTTGTTCTGCGATATACGAGCTATAATTTCTTTCTCAATTTCACCGATATTTGCAACAGGTGCAACGAGCATAAGAACCGCATCGACATCCGAAATAGAGTCCCCTGCGACCTTCACCATATACTCACCAAGATGACTTTGAGGCTTATGCATACCGGGAGTGTCAAGAAATACATACTGGGTATTGCCACGATTAATTATTCCGCATATTCTGTTTCTGGTAGTCTGCGGCTTATCAGAAACTATGGCTATCTTCTCACCTGCAAAAGCATTGACAAGAGTTGATTTACCGACATTCGGGCGTCCAATAATCGCAACCATTCCTGATTTTTTAAGTTCCATTATTTTCTCCTTTTCTGTAAAGTTTTATTTCTTTACACGAGCCGACAGTAAATATGTCGGAATCATCCACATCATCATATACATGAAAACCGTGTGCGGTGTTATAAGTATAGGTCTCTGCATAAAGGTAAGATAGAACATAAGAAGCATTCCGACCACTGCCCCGATACATGTGAGGCAGATATTTCTTACTGTGGCCTTCCGCAGTTTTTTAGCTGCAATAACAGATTCGGCAAACGGATAAACACCGCTTCTTGTTATTACCGCGCAGGCATCGCTGTCTATGAACTGCTCATCAGATGACAAGTCTATTCTGTCCTCTATTTCCGGATAATCAAGTGAACCGTCCTTTAATCCGAAAACCTCTTCAATCATCATCGGAAGAAGGTTAAAATCTCTCACCGCAAGAACAACCGGTACCTTTTTCTTGACCATAATATGAAGAGCTCTTTCAACCTCAATATTCGCCTTGTAATTTACATTGAACACACCGGCAGGCTCTTTGTTAATCGCAACAAAAACTGCATTCTTAGTCTTTGCTGCAGCTGGCAGAGAAATGCCCATACGAAGCATAAACCCGGCGCTGCCTACGAGAACATTATCATTTCCTATCTGAGCCTCTATTCCGCCTGATTCGTGATATTTAAGGTTTGTCACCTCAATAACTTCCTCGTATCTGCTCTTGAGCAAATCACCAAAAACACCCGAAAGCCCGCTTTTTGTTTCGGCAATGATGCTTGCGGCATAGCAGACGGTCTGCTCAAGTGAAAATGTGCCGAGAACTTTAAGACCGTGAAGCGTAATAGTTCCCTTCGGAAAAACATCTTCGTCACAGACGATAAAGTTTGCTTTTTTAGAGAGGTTTGTCGCGGAAAACCAACCGGAAATTGCAGCACCAACCAAAGAAAGTCTCTTCTCAGTAGCAGAAAACGGATGAACAAAGCAAAGTGTTGTGAAGAAGGGAGTTGAAACTGATGAAATTGCGGCAAGCGCCCAGAAGAAGTGCTCAGGTGCGCCTGTTCCTATTGAAGCAATTCCAGCAAAAACAATCGAAGCTATAATTATAATTGGCGATAAAAATGTCCAGAATGTGCGGGATGCATCTTTATCGTTCATATGAGAGATAAATGACGCCGTATTATCACTTTCCTGCTTTATTATATTGACTTCGTCATAGCGGTTTGTTACATGGACAACACTCGGAAGCTTTGCAGACTTCACAGTCTTACAAGCACGGCAAATTGCCCTTATGTTAATCCATTTGCTGTATATCGCAAAGAACAGCGTAAGAACTGAAATACAGCTATACGGAAGCCAGCCCTTCCACCCGGGTGCTGCCATTACGGTTATTACATGGATAAGTGTTGTCAACGATGAAAACGCAATAGCAGAATCAACATTCGGACGAAGGCTTATTAAGCGTGAAACGCCTTTTGAAATAACATCAACTGACAGAAGCATCGCAAGAATCTGGAAAAACGCCGTAAGAAACAGATATCTGAACGGATGCGTGATGTATGAAATAAACTCAGGAATATACCATTTAAGCGGAAGTGCAAACGCGAGATAGCAAGAAAGAACAGAGAGAATCAAAAGCGCCGTAACGCGAAGGCCAAGGAGCTTTGATATCTTTCGGTTTTCTTTTATAATTTCATCAACGGAGCGCGTTTCAAGCGGCTCTGAATGTATCTTCTCTTCAAAAAGCTCGCTTCTTGTAAAAGTATCAAAGGTTTCCGAAAGGCTTGCGTTTCTCTTCTTTTTCTTCTCTTTCTTGACCTTCTCGGATGCAGATTCTTCTTCAAGCTTCATATCACCGTAAACACCGTTTTCCCACGGGCGGACAATTGTATCAACGAGCTTGACATTCTCCTTTGTATCTTCAATATCAGAGATAGTATCTTCTATATTCTCTTCTTTTTCGTCAAACACCTCAGTTTTTTCCGGGATATCTTCTTTTACAATCTCAGGTGCTTCTCTCTTCTTTTCGGGGGAATCTGAAAATTCAGCAAGGACATCCTCGAGTGTAAGGTCGTCATCGTCAAATTGATAAGAATCAGCTTTGATTTCATCCAGAACATCCTGAACGGACATATCTGAAATCGTTTCAAAAATCTTCTTTTCTTTTTCCATAACAAGATGCTCCTTTCTAAAAATTCTAACTTCTCTGTCGCAGTGCCTCAAAGAGAACCACTGCGGCAGCGGCAGAAGCGTTGAGCGATTGTGTTTTTCCAATCATCGGGATTTTTATGATGACATCGCAACACTCACTCACAAGGCGCCCCATTCCGTCACCCTCAGAACCAATAACAATAACCGACGCGCCTTTCAGGTCAGTTTCATAAAGTGAAGAGGCTTTCGGAGAAAGACCTGTGCCATACACCCAAAGACCTTTCTTTTTAAGCTCGTTGAGCGTTGAAGGAATATTCGAAACGCGCGCAATGGGGATATGCTCAATAGCACCGGATGAAACCTTTGAGACGACAGCGGTAAGACCTGCGTTTCTTCTTTTCGGGATAATTACGCCATGTGCGCCCGCAGCTTCGGCACTTCGGATGATTGCACCGAGATTATGCGGGTCTGAAATCTCATCACAAACAACAATAAGCGGGGCTCTTCCGCTCTCTTCTGCTTTTTTTAATATATCTTCAACGGTGCTGTATTCATGAGCTGCAGCGAAGGCGATAACGCCCTGATGTGCTCCGCTACGGCTCAAAGAGTCGAGCTTTCTTCTGTCGCACTTTGAAACGACAACGCCTGCAGTCTTTGCCGCGGCAAGAATATGCGAAATGTTCTTGTCGCCGTCAGCATAGATAACCTTATCAATTACCCTGCCGCTCCTCAAAGCCTCAAAAACAGAGTTTCTTCCCTCGATTATGTACTTTTCGCTTTCAGGGAATTCATTTCTCTTAGCTTTTTCGTTCATAGCCTTCTCCTCTGCTGTATTTAAACAAAACTATACATTATTTATTATAACACGAAATCACTCGAATTTAAATGAAAATTTTAAAAATTATGATTCTTTTTTTATCGGAAGGAGCGGAAGCTTTTTGCATACAAAAAATTTAGCTTCAAAAACCATCTCTTTGTTTATTTTACTTCTCATATTTGCCCTGCTGTTCTTTCCGACAGTTTCACAGAAAGCAGTTGTCTCCGCTATCGAATTGTGCGCTAAATCAGTTGTTCCTTCCCTTTTCCCTTTTCTCGTTCTCACAAGACTTATCTCAAGCTTAAAACTTACAAAACCACTTCAAAACTTATTCAAAGGCATTATGCAACCTGTCTTTTCATTAAGTGAAGGCTCTTTTTCGCCGTTGTTGCTTGGTGCGATAAGCGGATATCCTATCGGAGCTTCTGTCTGCATCTCTCTATATAAAGACGGTGAGATAAAAAAAGATGAAGCCGAGCGGCTTCTTGCTTTTTGCAACAACGCAGGACCTGCTTTTATTCTGAGCACCATAGGAATCGGCATATTCTCGTCGCTGAAAATCGGCTTTCTGCTTCTTGTAATTCATCTTGCTTCAGCTTTTGCTGTTGGGTTTATTATGAAGCTTTTTGCTCCGCTAAAAATTATTGAAGAAAACCGCCTGGGCTCTGCTGTACCTCGCTCATTTTCATTCGCTTTCACAGATTCCGTTTGTGGCGCAATGACCGCTTCGCTTAGCATTTCAGCATATATAATTTTCTTTTCGGTAATCACAGCTCTTTTGAATTTTTTGCCGCTTTCTAACGTCTTGCGCGCTTTCATTTGCGGGCTTCTCGAAATGACAACTGGCGCATATGAGATTTCGCATATCTTAGCCCTTGAATACGCTTTTGTCACTATCTCATTTTTTCTCGGATTTGGCGGCTTTTGTATTCACTTTCAGACCTTGAGTCTCTTAAATGATACAGACCTTAACCCTTCGCAATATTTTCTCGGAAAAACGCTGCAAGGAACATTAAGCGCGATTCTTTCACTATTAATAACAAAAACCGGCGTTTTCGCAACAGTTGCAACCTTTAGTGCTGACAGCTCTTTAAGCGAAAATCCTTTTTATATAATTTCTCTTGCGATTTTTTTGCTCATATTTTGTCTTTTTTTCAAAAAAGGGTGGAAAAGAGTTTAATTTTAGTGTATATTAATATACAGGAAGAATTAAGAGGTGTTTAATATGCTATTTTCAAAGAATATAGAAAAGCGCTGTGCCATTTGTCAGTTTGCTAAAAAAATCAACGATAATGAGGCTGTATGCCAAAAGCACGGCATAGTTTCTCTCGGATATAAATGCAGAAAGTTTACTTATGACGCGACAAAGCGCATCCCCCCCGAGGAAACACTGCTTGAGAAAAATACATTTTCCGAAAAAGACTTTTCGTTATAAAAAAAGGATATGTCAGTGATGACATATCCTTTTAATTTTACTTTTTGTACTTTTCTACCCAGTCGATATAGGGCGCGAAGTTGATTTTCGGTCTGCAATCAAAGGTGATATAAACCTCTACATAGTCACCTTTTGCAGTAAGTCTTTCCTTACGAGCCTCGACAAGACCTTTTATAATCTCTTCCTGAGAAACATACGCTGCAATCGCATCCGCAATTTTGTCTTCAACATCCTTATCTACAACGAGAATACGGTTTGCGCGAAGATTTGTCGGGCGACCGTCTATAAGAGCGTTTTCAGGGTCGAGATCCGCCCATACAGAATACTGAAGGGTTGACTTCACAGCGTGCGGTGTTCCGTGGTCAACAAGAGCAGCGTCGCCTGCCTGCGGAATGTCATAGCTTGACATAATATGAGCCGCAAGGTGGTCAATATGCTCATGGTAATGGTTCGGAATCATTACGCGTGTTACCTTCTTTTCTCTGAGGAAGCGAAGGATAACCGGCATATCTCCCGGTCTTCCGTCAGCTTTTTCCCAACCGCAGTTGCCAATTGCCGAGAAGTCCGGGAAGTTCATACGAAGGATGTGGTCCTTCGGGATTCCGAGGCGAAGGTAACAATCGTAAGTTTCCTTCTCACGGACTGCTTCGATAGTATCCTTTTCTTCGACAGTGCTATATCCTGCATCGCCGCGGCAGAAGATAACAACATAAACATCTGCCCCTGCTTCCTTTGCGGCAAGCATCGCATATCCCGCGCCGATTATAGCATCGTCGTCATGCGGGCTCATTACGGCGAGGACTTCGTCTTTTCCAAAGCCCGGGAAAATGTCGTTGATATCGCTTGTTACTGTCTTTTTGTTAAGGTCGCAATATGTAAATTTCATTGCACTACCTCTCAATCTTAATAACCGCAGCCAACAAGGTGCTGAACGCGAATCGGAAGATCGTTGAATACTTCAACCTTCTTGCCGAACTTACCGAGAGTCTTCTCTACGAGAATGTAGTCAAACTCAGGAATGATGACATCGTTCCATGTGCTTCCGAAACCGCGAGCAGCAACATCAAGCATTGTAACAATCTGATTGCCCATCGGCTCATGTGAGTTAAGAGTAATAGCACCGTAGAACTCCTGGCATTCTGTATACCCTGCGTTGTGAGTTCCTGTGTAAGGCTTGAGCTGAGCAAGGTCGATATCCTTACCGATACGCTTGCTTACTTCTTCTCTTCTGCTCTCGAAGTAGTCAACAAGAGCCTGCTCCTGAAGCTTTGCCGGGAGGTTGTTCTCAGCAACATTGATAAATGCTTCCAAACCTACGCGGTAAGCATCTTCAACGAAGCTCATCCAATACTCCTGCGGCTCAGTGAGCTTGCCACCCTTTTCTGTACATACAACAGAGCAACGCTCACAAGCTGTAAGACCGTCCATTGTCGGACCTACGCCGAGGTGAACAAAATCGCCTTCCTGAATCGGGCGGTTAAGAGCCTTACCAACGATTGAACGGTTAGCTTCACCTGCTGTAACCATAACATCGAAACCAAGCTCTTCACAACCGAGCTCTGATGCGATAGCGTATCCCCACTGAGCAACCTGAGTTTCAAGCATACCCGGCTTCATAACAGAGAGCATACCCTCGATCATATAGTCAGAAATCTTTGCTGCCTGACGAGTAAGCTGCATTTCGATGTCTGACTTTTCGTACTTAATCTTGAAATAGATTTCCTGAGCATCGAGAAGGTTACCCTTACCGACATACTCCTCAAAGCGCTCGAAAATGCCAACCGGCATAACTGCACGCGGAGTAAGAAGAGCGAGCTTCTTCGGCTTGCCACCGCAGATGTCCTCGATTACATCTTCAAGACGGTCAACCTCTACCGGATACTCTTCATCAGCGAGCTTAAGCATCTCAACGCGGCCTACGCGGCAACCGCTACGCGGAGAGAGCTGTTCTGCAACATAGCAGCCCTCAAGACCTGCGAGGATTGAGAAGCCGTTCTTACCAACGATACCTGCAACCGGCTCAACAGAGATGTTTGTGTTACCACCGAGGTACGGAACATCACCGTGGTAATGCTCATCAGAATAAACGATACCACCGTCAAAGCCTGCAGCCTTAAGGCCTTCATATACAGCCTTCTGGCGGCGCTCAAATTCTGCGCGCTCAACGCGGATTGTTTTGTCAAACTTCGGAGCCTTGGAAAGAACATCAGCAACGATGTTTGCTTGCTTGCTCCATTCTTTGATATTAAACATATTATTTTCCTCCTTATAATAGTTTATATTAAAATTATACAAACAAAAAAAGAAAAAAACAGTAGGATATTCCGACTGTTTTTTCTGCTTTTCTATTTACCTTTAAATTTTCTGTATTCTCCGGGAAGAACTCCCATTTCCTTCTTAAACACTTTATAAAAGAACTTCACATCGTCAAAACCGCATTCCGACGCAATTTCCGAAACGGGTTTCTTTGTCGTGTTGAGTCTGTGGCAGACCTGCTCGATTCTCGTTTTCTGAATCATTGAGCCTATCGTAATCCCCTTCGTGCTTCGAAAAACACGACCGAGGTAATCGGGGTTTACATACACCTTATCTGCAAGACTGCTGACGGAAATTCTCTCTGAAAAATGCTCCTTGATATACTCGCATACAAATTCGACCATCTGTTCTGTATGGTGGCTGTCCTTTTCCTCGCTCTGCGCTTTTTCAAGGCGCAGAATTGAAACTATTAGCTGTGTGAGATACGCGCGTATCATCTCAATATATCCGCTTTCACAGCCTCGGTGTTCTAGATATATCTTATTGAAAAGCTCACCAAACATCGCGTGGGCACTGCCCGATACACTGAAATACGGAATGAATTTACCACTGTCACGGAAAAGAGAGTAAAACATAAACGAATCATTAAGCTTTTCGATATAATGATTTCCCGTTATCGACTGGTCAAAAAAGTCAAGCGTGAACATAAGGTCATATGCAACAAACGGCTCTTTTGAGTCTTCTTTTTGCTTAAAGACATGAGGTGTGTGCATATTTACAATGAACAAATCGCCTCGTTTTACATCGTAAGTTTTTCCGTCAATTTCGTGGGTTGCGCTTCCGGAAATAATATAAACAACCTCGATATAGTCGTGGCTATGAAGAATTCCTATGTAATCAGGTCGCTCATTCGACATCTGTATATGGACGCGCTCTCCCGGTCTGAAGAACAGGTCTTTTGTTAAAACTTTTATGTCTTCCATTTTGTTCACCTTTTGAGACATTTATTTTATATGCTAAGATTTAACACATTTCAAGCAGTTTGTCAATAGTGCATTCGTCATATAAAGACTGCATAATCTAGATGCCACTTAACTCATATGTATGTTTTTTTATTAAAAAATCTCTTAAGACAAATATATACGCTCCAAACTATAAATGATAGTATTACAAATCCAATCAAGGTTATGAATACAGCTGTCCAACCAAAATTATCTGCTATTGCTCCGAGTCCGTACGAACTAATTGTACTTCCAAGATAACAAAATCCATTTAGTACACCGGCAAACAGCCCCGAGTTCACCTTATCTCTCATAAACATAGGAAATATACTGGTAATAAGGCTATTAAGGGCTGATGCAAAAAAGTTTACCACAACCAATCCAATAAGCATCAACAAAACAACCTTAAATGACAAACTTCCAATAATTACACCGATAAAAACGCCGATAATGCCAAAAGCTACAGCACACTGATTTACATAATCCGGAATTTTTTTGTGCATATTCAGGGCACAGGCATTACCAAATACTGCCAGAACAGGTAAAAACAAAGTCAATAGAATAGAAAGTGAGTCGCTCATAAAAAACTCTTCTTTAAGAATGGAAGGAACCCATGTTGTCAATCCGTCTTTAATAAGATTAACTCCGATTGCAAAGAAACACAATACATATATTAAAATGTAAATAAGCTTTCTTTCCCCTTTTTCCTGCTCTTTCTCAACAGTTTTTTCACTTTGAGTTATTTTCACGGGCTCTTCCTGATCTCTCTCATTTTTCGCTAATGATAACGCCCTATTATAAAAGATTATCCAGATGACAGCAACAATAAAAACTGCAATAGCAGCTGTGTAAAAAGACAGTTTAAAATTATGAATTGCTGCAAATACTGAACTGAGCCCATAGATTATCAATGTTCCAATTGCAACAGTTGTTCCCATGACCACACTTGAAGTACCAAGAACTTTTTTTGGCAATGCTTCTGAAAGTTGTCTTATAATAGTTGGCCATAACGCAGAAAGTGAAACTCCGTTTATAAGCCACAACCACTTTACTATTGAAAAATTTGTGCTTACGGCTATAATAAGGTTAACAATTCCTGATACAGATAAGCTTAGGAAAATCATCCATTTAATATTATATTTTTTACAAAGCAAACCATTAATAACCTGCCCGACTCCATATGCAAAAAAGAAAAATGTTGGTACAGTTCCGGCTTGAGCCTTAGTTATTCCGTAAAAATCAATAACCTGCGTTATATTAGCAGAGTAATTTACTTTTCCAAGATAAGATATTGTATAAACAAGCCAACTTAAAAAAATCAAAAAGGTAGCTTCGCTTACATTTTTTCTTTATACTGTTTCACTTTTCACATTCTCCAATATTTCGCCAAATTTCGACAATCTTTATATAAAGGCTGTATAATCTGGATGCCAAGTTTTTTTAATTATTGCGAGGCATAAGGTTTAGATGCAGCATGTTTTGGAAAAAAGTTCATGTTAAGTTAGGAACAAGAACATACTTTCCTTATTCATTACAAAAATTCACCATTTTAAATTATTATAGAAATCAGTGAACGATTTAGATTCCAACAAATATATCAAGTGCATTTGTAATTATGCACATCAAATGTTTATCAAATTGAATCTGCCGAATTTATTAGTACAACAAATTTTCTGGATCATAAAAAACCAAATTTTCTTCTATTTTGTTAATTTCATGTGCAGTTACATATCTAACAGATGATTTACTATGATTATTTACTGCTTCACCAAGATTTAATATAGGATTATACTCAGATTCGTTATTAATTATTTTTAATAATTGTCGTCCAGCTTCTGTCAAAGGATAATATGGGAAGAAAATAGACTGTGCTTTTTTTATTTTCTTCTGCGGTCTTTTTACAAAATCTCTTGCATGAAATAATAGTATAATTTTATCATTAGAAACAATAAAATTTTCATCTATATTTAATGGATTTTTGATCTCATTAGTAGAATACCATACTAACATATCATCTTTTAAAGGATTAAGCAACCCACACTCTTGTAATAACCTAATTTTGTTATTTGGAATTATGAGATCCGTTACTTCATCTAGATTAAATGCGGATGAACCTTCGGATACCACAAACCACATACCATCTGATGTATGCATCGCCAAATTAGCAATTTCAGAAAATGCTATTGCTTCTTTATGAGTTAGATTATTTAAGGTTTCAATTGTACGTAAGGAGAAAGTACCCGGTCTATTTACTTCTCCAGCTAAAACTCTTGCCCATAGTTCCTGCATTTGTTCATTGCTAATATTTCCACTTGCTTCAAAAAAACGAACAAACCAATCAAAATCAAAATTGGCACCACGCTCTTCTTTTGTATCAGCTTTTTTATATTTATCAGCCAGTTTTGCTATTTTCAAAAAATTGTTGCATTTATAAAATTCAAGGTAAGTAATATGTCCATTTTCCAACAAGTTTTCCGCAACCTCAAAGAATTTTTTGTTTTTAAGTTTATTTAAATACTCTTTGCTTTGAGCATTTTTATTCAAAAACATGGTAGTTATAAACGCTGTAAGAAGCTCTGGTATAGTATCTCTAGCTATTGGTGCTATTTGACTACCTATTTCTTGCAACACATTTAAATCCATATGAGCCACCCTTTCGTAAAACTAATTGATTGCTTATTTCTTTTATGAAAAGCCATATGTTGCAGTATCACGCTTCGCTTACAAATACATTCAACTTACTATATATATCAACTAACGACTTAGTAGACATATCAATTATTGGTTCAAACATAAACGAATTAACATGTATATTTTCTGATGTCATCAACATAACTTTATTAAGTATCTTAATTGCTTCAACCTCTGTGGGAAACATTATTTTATATTCATTAAAAGGAGTATATAAAGTTTATCTTTATATATTTTGCAACATATTAAGTTATAAGAAAAACGCACATCATTTTATTCTTTTAATAACTTTCTTGATATCATCATAACTTATAGATATACTACACTTTTCGTTTTCCACATCTGTTACAGTAAAACTCCTTAACAGTGAGGTCAGTATATTATTTGACGATGAAAAATACTGAACATCTTCCTTATCGTTCAATAACAACTCAAGCATAAAGAGCAATGTATATAATAAGTTATCTTCTTTGCTTTTTAAGGTTTTTTGCAAAAAAACCTTGATTTCTCGCTCAAAATCATCACTAAGTACCGCTCTTTCATAAAGATCATTGTAACTACGATACCTCCACAACCCGCTTCTATGCATAAAATGATGAATTTGAGGTAACAACTCATGAATATGTTCTAATTTTGTTTGAATTGTATTTGGTTCATCTAGCAAATATTGCAATACATTTTTTTCAAATTGTTCCTTAATCTTGTTGAAATTATTTTTGGTGTATTGAACAGCATTATCTTGTTTCTTTTCAGAACTCCCAACAAAAAGATCAATATGGTCTTGTTCAAATCTAACATAAAGAACATATCTAGAACTCATTATTGATTTTTTAAGTCTAGATAATGACTCATTCTTGTGACATAACTCAACCAAACTCATCATTAAATATTGCATATCAATAGCTCTCATATTGGTCTCGTTGTTTTTAGCAAGACTAATATATTGCTTTACCTGATTAAAAACCTCTAAAATCAGTTCTTCTTTGAAA
>JAZOAS010000025.1:0-3373 GCA_045595605.1 Eubacteriales bacterium | reverse complement strand
TTTTCGTTTGGATAAATATAAAAATTCCGGGCATACTGTCGTATTCCCGGAATTTTTTGTGCAATACAAGCGGAAAATAGCCATTCAAAACCAATACTTCCTTATGCGGCTGTGGCCAATTTCTGCACAGCTTTTTTATCTCGCAAGATAATCTTCGACAACATCCCGAAAGTGAATCGGAGAAAGCTTTAATTCATTACACAGTCTGCAAAGGTTGCCTACCGCTTCCCCATCCGTATCAATATCCTTTATGCTTTCTATAACTTCATCGCCGTGGCGAAGCTCAATTCCATAGCTTATATATTCACCGATATATTCATTTTTAATCTTCTCTCCTATCAAACAGTACTTCAACATCTGCTTTCACCTCAAAAATAACTTATCAGGTTACTTATATGATAACAGCTTTGTTATAACTTGTCAAGTTGTTTTTTTGACTTTTTTCAAAATACTTGCAAACTGAAAAGTTATGTGTTAAAATAAATACAAAGTTGGTGATAATATGGAAATCGGTGAAAGAATACATCATTACCGCAAAATGTGCAGTCTTACCCAAGAAGAGGTTGCTAAAAAGTTAGAAACCACACCTCAGAACATTTACAAATATGAAAAGGGCATCATTAAAAACATTCCCCTTTCAAGCATTGTTCTCATGTCTGAGCTCTTCGGTGTTTCCCCAGCAGAGCTTGCCGGTATGACAGAAGCAGCTGACGGAAGCAAATCAACTTCACTTTCTGAAAAGGAAATTTTAGGAATAAAGCTACGCTTAAAACGCGAAGAGCTTGGCCTATCTGTCAGAGAATTCGCTATCAAGCTTCATATTCTTCCCGGAATAATAAATGACTTTGAAAGCGGAAACTATGACGAGATAAACGATTCCTTACTTTCAAAAATCGCAGAGTTTCTCGGCGTCTCGGTTGAGTATTTCAAAGATGGGGTTCTCCCCGAAAATCTCGGTCGTATCACACTCAACGAAACAGAGCGGCTCGTCGTTGTAAAATACCGCGCGAATCCGCAATACCGAGATGCAATACACCAGCTTCTCGGTATCACAGCCGAAGATGCCTGTGCTTCTGACCACAGTCATCGTTACAAGACACTTACTTCTTCTGATATCGACTCAAGCGCACCGCGCTCACGCATTGCACAATCGGCAAAGGGCGTATATCACACAGAGAAAAAAGAAGATTAGAAAAACCGCATCGCAAGATGCGGTTTTTTTAATCTTAAAACTCGGGTTCGTAGCTCTGCTCAAGCGGCTCATAAACCGCCTTACGGATTTCAATATCCTTTATCGCGAGCATTGTTGAATACGGCGAGAAGCCGACATATCCACCGCTTATATAGTGCGGGTCGATAAGCTCCGCGATGAATTCATCATCGGCATAAAGGAAGCTGTGACCGTCAACGATACCTGTCACGATTCTCACTTCCTCACCCGGAATGTACTTGTATCCTCCGCAGAGAGCGCGGAGCCCGTCCTCAGGGCAACGCTCAATGCCGTTTTTACCCTCATACCAGCCGTTTAAACCGACAACATACGAATTACCGAGGTTGTTTATGTCATAATCCCAATTCGCGCAAAAAACGGCGTTTACATCGCGTGTAGCGGGAAGGACTGTTTTCGCAGTGAACGAGAGAATAACATCACACTCGTATCTTTCCTTACTGAAAAGGATTCCACCGCGGTTTCCGCGCTCAGCTCCTATAAGCCACCCGTTTTCCTCTTTCCATTCGCCCTGCATAACTGTCCAATAGTCTTTCCAGTCACTTGACGGCTTATAATCAAGAAGCACACGACATTTGTCAAGGTCAATTCGCTTTCCCAAAAGATTCAATACTTTCATTTTTCTTCTCTCCCTTTAGTTGATTTTTGATAACAAGCGTGCTACCGCTTTCTTTGTATATTCCTCCAAAAGACCTCTCTCTGAAAGATAAAAGAGGATTGTGTATCTATCGCGCATCTTAAGCGCCTTCAAGACACTCTTTTCAATTTTGTCGGCATCCTTCACCGGCATCGGCACTTTCATCTTTTCGCAGAAGTCTTCAACCTGCCCAAAGTATCCGAGATACTTTTCTATAAGCGCCTTTACATGTTCATCATCCGAATTTTCGTAGATGAGCATATACATTTCGATGACAAGCCTTGTCGCTTCACACACTTCAATTCCGTGAAGATTCGGTCGCTTCCCTTCGGCTATGTCAGAGAGCTCCCACGCGTGCGAGATAATATGCTCTGACCCCGATGCGGGTCTGGAATTCCCTGTAAACGCCATTCCAAGCCCGGTTACGGCAAAGCCCTCCATAATACTTATAATCGCTTCATTACTTCTGTTCTCAAGCTCGTAACCCGTTTTGAGACACGAGTTTGTCGCATCTATTACATCGGATGCGATTTTATTGCAGAAGTAATCTCCATTGTAATCGCGAGCAAGCTCCCAATCAAGTATTCCCGTATATTTTCCGAACATATCGCCTATTCCCGCAAGAAGCATATCCCACGGTGCATTGCGCATAATCTCGGTATCAGCAATGAGAATTTTCGGAGTTGTGCATTTTATCGTCGCTTTTGAGCCGTCAAATAGAAACGGAGAGCCCGCAGAGAGATAACCGTCCATCGACGGAGCTGTGCCCGCAACGCCGTAAGGTATATGAAGGCGGAACGCCGCAACCCTGCAAAGGTCGTTTACCGTTCCTGAGCCTACCGCAAGGATAAAATCAGGCATATCGGGATAATCAAATATGCCGAAATCGCCTTTCGGGTCAACCATATGAACGAAAATATCACCAAGCGATTTATAGTCAGGAAGCGCGTCAGCAGGTAAAACCACCGAAGAAAAAAGCTTATTCTCCGCATTAAGAATTTTTTCCACCTTTTCGCCAAGCACGCGGTGAGTAGTTTCATCTGACACCACGCATATTTTCTTATAGTCAGAAAGAAGCTCCCCCACCCTGTCAGAGGCGTTAGGCTCGATTATATACTTTTCCACCGGAGCAGAATGCTCGCCCATTTCACAGTTACATTTAAACTTAATCATATCTTCCTCACTAATAAACCCCACAAAGAGTCTTTGTGGGGTTTATTATACTATATTTCGGCTTATATTTCAAGCGACTTTACATATTCATCCATATCAATAACCTTGCCTGTTACGCGAGCTTCTTCTGCCGCAAATGCAACAAGGTGGCTCATAACAGAAATATCGATACCTGAGATTGAATTTGATGTAACGCCATTTGCTACATACTCATAAAGGTCTTCCATAATGCCTGTGTCGCCGCCGCCGTGACCGCCTGCGATACTCTGCTCAAAGTCGTAAGAGCCTTCATACATCTCTTTTCTTTCGCGGGTTTCAAAATCAAAGAGTCTGAT
>JAZOAS010000024.1:0-4231 GCA_045595605.1 Eubacteriales bacterium | reverse complement strand
CGGGAAGGTTCTTCGTCTTGGAATGGCAGATTGTAACTGTCGCGTTTTTATGAAGAAGGAGCATTGACATCGGCTTTCCCACGATATTTGAACGGCCGATAACAACCGCATTCTTCCCCGCAACATCGATTCCATACTCCTGAAAAAGCGCCATAACACCCGCCGGAGTACACGGAAGAAAATCAAAGTCGCCCGCCAGAATTTTTCCGACATTCTGGACATGGAAAGCGTCAACATCCTTATCGGGGTTGATAGCCGCGATTACCTTATCCTCAGAAATATGCTTCGGAAGCGGGAGCTGAACAAGAATTCCGTTTATATCCGCCTTATTGTTGAGCGTATCGATGAGCGAAAGAAGCTCTGCTTCGCTTGTCTCTGCAGGAAGTGCATACTCCTCGCTGTATATTCCACATTCTGCACAAGCCTTTTTCTTGTTGTTTACATATGTACGGCTCGCAGGGTCATCGCCGACGATTACAACCGCAAGGCCTGCTTTTATTCCCATATCGGAAAGCTTCTTTACCCCCGCATAGACCTCTTCGCGAAGCTTTTTCGAGGTAGCCTTTCCGTCAATTATCACTGCACTCATTTATTCTTCCTCCGTTTTTAATTTTTCTGTGTTTTAAAATCAGGCACACGCACGCAATAATTGATGTCACAATTGCAAGTGCCTGCGAAGTTCGTATCCCTGTACCAAAGAAATAGAGACTATCGGTGCGAAGACCCTCAATCAAAGCGCGGCCTATTCCGTACCATACTACATACAGGAGAAAAACCTCACCGTCAAATTTTCTCTTTTTAGAGTAAAAATGTAAAATTACAAAGCCTACGGCGTTCCAGAGCGACTCGTAAAAAAAAGTCGGATGAACTCCCGCTCCTCCGTTTATGACCATTCGCCACGGAAGGTCGGTTTCCCCTCCAAACGCCTCAGCGTTTACGAAGTTTCCGAAACGCCCTATTGACTGACCTATCATAAGCCCGAGCGCGCCGATATCAAGAAAACGGACTATGCTTATTTTCTTTATCCTGCAATAGAGAAGCGCACCGAGGATTGCGCCGATAATCGCGCCGTATATCGCGATACCGCCCTCCCAGATATAGAGAATACTTATCGGGTTTGCAAGATACGGTTCGATATTAAAAATCACATAGTACGCGCGGGCAGAGATTATCGCAAGCGGAACAGCAAACATGAGCATTTCCATTATCTCGTCGTCGTTTGTTCCGAACTGGCGAGCTCTCTTCATTCCGTAAAATGTCGCAAGAAGAAATCCGCTTGCTATTATAATTGCATACCAGTATATAGGGCGCGAGAAGAGTGAAAATGCGACGCGGTTTATTTCAAACTCAAGTCCGAGCCCCGGAAAAGCTATTATGTTGGTCATACTCTCACCTACTTACCTCTGACGATAGAAAGCGCTATGCTTTCGTCGCGGAACACCTTGCCAATGAAACGGGCAACCTCCGCGGGTTCTATCTCATTTATTACCTCGACCGTATCAAGATAATCAAAACCTGAGAAACCCGCCTCACTCTGTTCCCGGCAAAGCGAGCTAACGCTGTCAAGAGAACGGAGCTGTGCGCCGATATGAGCCTTTTTTATTCTTTCAAAGTATGCAACATCAACCTCGCGAGAAAGCTTATACGCCGCATCCTTTACCCTTTCAAGGACTCTGTCAGGGTCACGGCTCTCGCCCGAAATCATTATGGCTATTGTTCCCGGGAAAACCATAGCTTCAGATGCAAAATCAGCAGTTATTTCCCCGCTCGCGTAAAGGTTCGAATAAAGAGCAGAAGACGGCCCCGCGAGAATGTCAGCCGAGAGTTCAGCTATAATTCTGTTTCTCATCCCCGCATCACCGTATGTCTCAAGGCTGCACTTCGCACCGATAGCAAACTGCGGAATTGCAATCTCCACAGTCTCTTCAACGCGTGCTCTTGCGACATAGTTTTCTTCAACTCCGTAATCGCGCTTAATTTCAGGAACCTTCTCCTTCGGAAGAATTGACTCTGCCGCAGCTATTACATCGCGCGCAGAAACATCTCCCGCTACACACAGCGTCATATTCGACGGCACATAGAAGGTGTTATAGCATTTAAACAGAACATCGCGCGTTATCTTGCCGATGCTCTCGACAGTTCCTATAATCGAATCCTTTGCCGGATGTGTAACATATAGCGAGCGCATGAGGTTTTCATAAACGCGCCAACCCGGACGGTCGTTGACCATACTGATTTCCTGACCGATTATCCCCTGCTCCTTGGCGACATTTTCCTCAGTGAAATACGGAGATGTGACAAAGCTGAGGAGCACCTCAAGATTCCGCATAAACTTGTCCGTTCCGGAGAAGTGGTACGCGGTCATGGTATTGCTCGTAAACGCGTTTGGCGACGCTCCCGTTTTTGCAAATATTGTAAGAGCGTTCCCCCCGTCAGGCTGTTCAAAGACCTTATGCTCGAGAAAATGAGCCACACCGAGCGGAGAGGTATATCTCTCACCGTCAGAATCAAAGCTTATGTCTATAGAACCGTAGTTTACGGAAAGCTGTGCGTACGCGCGCCGAAACCCCGGCTTTTCAAAAACGCATACCTTAAGCCCGTTCGGCAGGGTATGGGAAATCATTTTCTGTTTAAGCGTGGGATAAGAGTTTTCTTTCATTTCCTTCACCCTCCAATCCTGTCAAAAGATATGTTACCGACGGTTTAAGCGATGCTGCAGCAGAAGAAAGTCCCGTTGCATCAATTTTTCTTATGATGTCGGCAACCTCAAGCGGAGTCCGTTCATCTCCCATAAGACTTCCGCGAAGCCAGAAAGCTTCCATCATGCCTACTGAATCTTCAGTCGTGAGAATGTCATCTACCATTCCCTTTTTTGCGTTTGCAATCTCCTCGTCAGTAATGTTTCCGTCTATGCAGTTTTTAAGCTCTGCAAGAACAGACTTTTCTGCCTTTTCCGCATTCTTCGGGTCAATACCGCAATACATAAACATATTTTTCTTGAATGAATCAAACATCGCCCCCGCAAAATAACAGAGAGACTGCTTCTCGCGGACATTCTCAAAAAGCTTTGAAGTTGTCCCACCGCCGATAATCGCCGTGAGAAGTTTATAAAGATAGATATCCTCCGTCTCCGCATACATTCCTACAAGGAGATTTGCCTGAGCAATATCGAGTCGCTCCGTAACGCGGACATTTTCCGCGTACTTCGGTGCTTCAGAGAACAACGGCACAACCTTTCCCCTTGCACAAAGAGAGAATAGCTTTAAAACTTCCGCCTCAACATCTTCCGCCGTATAGTTTCCGCAGAAGAAAACCTCACACGGAAAGGACGAGACCATTTTTTTATAAAATTTATAAAGAGAGGCGGAATCTATGCTCTCTGCAGATTCTTCCGTTCCGAGTTCTGAAACTGCATACGCACTGCCCATAAACATTTTTTCCGTGGCTCTTTTGTGAGCGTATGAAAGCTTATTGTTTATCTCAGACTTAATTTCGTCAATGAGGTTTGACCTCTCTCCCTCAACATATTCAGAAACGAAAACTCCGTCTTCCTTTTTCGTCTTAAACATTATCTCACCGAGGAGAGAGCAAAGCGGAGAAAGCATTTTCTCACCGGCATCAACAAAATCGCATATAAAGCCACTTGTTATGATATCTCCGTATTTTCTCGAAATCGGCTCAATATGAGCACCGTACATCTCATCAAGCGTGGCAGCAAGAGCTTCCATATCGGGATGCTTCACACTTCCCCTTCGGAGAACCCTCGGAACAAGCGTCATATCAGACGCGCATTTCTCATCAGCATGCGCGAGAAACTGGACAGAGAACGCATTCGTTTCAAAACGATCACTTTCACAAACTCTGAGCCTTATTCCCGGAAGTATTTCTTTATATGTCATATTCATAAGCTTACTGTCTCCTGAAAAAGCGAAATTTCTTCTTATATATTATACACAAACTTTACCAACATTACAATACGAACTTTCAAAATATACCATATATTATAGTTTTTTCACCTTGACAAACAATACATTTTGTGGTAGAATACTTGATTGTAAAGCGAACTTACTTTACAAAGGAGGTTTTCACTATGAGAAATGTTTCTCTTGAACTTACTCTGCTCTATGATTTCTACGGCGAAATTCTTACCGAAAAGCAAAGAGAGCTTTTTGACCTTTACTATAACGAAGACCTTTCCCTTGCTGAAATAGCCGAGCATCTCGGCATTACC
>JAZOAS010000023.1:0-1943 GCA_045595605.1 Eubacteriales bacterium | reverse complement strand
CTCGCTGTCGCGGGCAGCGTAAGTAATCGAGCCTGTCGATACATTCTTTGCCGCCTCCATCATAGCCTCAACATTCTCTTCAAGAGAAGCATCGGGAGAGAACGCAAGCATCGCAGAGATACCCTGCGGCATGGTCTTTGTCTCAAGACCAACAACCCGCTTCTCGCAAAGCTCAATCGTCTGCTGTGCCGCCATAATGATGTTCTTGTTATTCGGAAGAACGAAAACGATCTCCGACGGAGTTGCATTGACAGCTGCAAGTATATCATCCGTCGAAGGATTCATCGTCTGACCGCCCTCAACAAGAGTGTTCGCACCAAGGTCACGGAAAACGCTTAAGATTCCCTCTCCTGCGCCTACAACCGCAAAGCCGTACTTTGTCTCAGGAGGTGCAATAACAGGTTCACTCTTTGCATCCTTTGCTTCTGCCATATTCTCGTTGTGCTGATAGCGCATATTGTCGATTTTGATATTTGTAAGCTCGCCGTAAGTAAGAGCGCGACCGAGAGCGCGGTCAGGCTCGTTGGTATGGACATGAACCTTGATTATATCGTCGTCATCAACAACCACGACACAGTCGCCGATTGACTCAAGGAATGCGCGAAGCTTTCCGACATCAAACTTTTTGCCATCACGGCTTATGTTTACTATAAACTCCGTGCAATATGCAAATGTGATTTCCTCGTCAGAATCTGCAAAACCTGCAGGTGTCTTTGCCGCAGAAATCTCCTCACCCGACATAAGCACTACATCGTTTCCGAGAAGTGTTGACTGCATAGCTTCAAGAACCAAAACCCATCCGCATCCGCCGGCATCAACAACACCCGCTTTTTTAAGAACCGGGTTCTGCTCCATTGTATTTTCAAGAGCAACCTTCGCCGCGCCTATCAACTCGACAAAGATTTCGTCAATATCGGAATTTGATTCCGCAATCTCAGTTGCCTTCTCTGCCGCAAGTCTTGAGACAGAAAGGATGGTTCCCTCTGCGGGCTTCATAACCGCGCGATACGCAGCCTCAACGCCCGTTGAAAGAGCTTTCGCAAGCCCTTTTGCATCAAGCTTTTCTGCACCTGCGCAGGATTTTGCAAAGCCACGAAAAAGAAGAGAGAGAATAACTCCCGAATTCCCACGCGCACCGCGAAGAAGCGCAGATGCCGCGATATTTGCAGCATCGCCGATTGTCTCAGGCTCAGCACCCGCAAGAGCGCTTGCAGCCGCGCGGGCCGTGAGCGACATATTTGTACCCGTATCACCGTCCGGAACAGGGAAAACATTGAGTTCATTAAGCTTCTGCTTATTATTATCTATCGCCGCAGAGGCAGAGATCACCATTCTCTTAAACTCTGCAGCTGTAATCTGTTCTCTCAAAACAGGCACCTCCGTTATTCAGCCATTATCGAATCAACATTGACATTAACGCATCCGACTGAAACGCGGGTAACGCGCTCAACATTATAACGGACCTCGTTTATTATCGATTCGCAGATTGCAGTAATATTAACACCGTGCTCAACGATTATGTGGACATCTATATTTACTTTGTCGTTATCAAAAGTGACACGGACGCCCTTGGACATATTCTCACGCTTGAGAAGGCTTACGATACCGTCCTTTACATTTCTGTATGCCATACCGCGAACACCGAAGCAGTTGGTCGCAGCGTCACCTGCAATAACAGTAAAAACCTCATTGGTAATCTCTATCGAACCTTTTTCGTTATTGATTATCATGAACATTCCTCCTTACTTAACAGTAATATACACCATATATTATACTATATTTTACCCGATAACACAATATAAATTTTTACGCCATAAATATTTGTTGAATATTCTTTGTCTTTTTGATATAATTAATTCAATCAAAGTAACGATAGAAGGAGGCGTCTTTAAGATGCTTGAAATCAAAGAAGTCAACTATTCCCAGTGGGGAAAATGCGTAAG
>JAZOAS010000022.1:0-1668 GCA_045595605.1 Eubacteriales bacterium | reverse complement strand
TACCTTATCCTTTTTGCACTTTCAATCGCTATCGTCTTCCGCAGTATTCCATACTGGATAGGCCTTATAGTTATTCCGATTGTTCTATTCTTTGCAGACCGTAAGGCTCTTCGCGCAGTTGATTATCCGCTTCTTTTAACTTTTGTTTTCTTCTTTATTTTTGCAGGAAATATGGCAAGAATAGATATTATAAATAAACTTTTCTCTTCTCTCCTTGAAAAGAACACGCTTCTTTTCTCAATCTTCTCCTGCCAGTTTATAAGTAATGTCCCGTCGGCGATTCTGCTCTCGCAGTTTACGGGTGACTACGCAAACCTTCTCCGCGGAGTAAACATTGGCGGTGTTGGGACGCTTATTTCTTCGCTTGCAAGCCTTATAACCTTCAGGACTTATGTTCACCACAACCCCGGGAAGACATGGAGTTATCTCATTAAATTCTCACTTTTCAATTTCGGTTTCCTTATTATACTTACAGTCGCAATGCTTATTTTCTAAATTTAAGGAGGTTTGGTCGCGATGGCAGAATTTAAAATACACGCACCCTATTCACCGACGGGCGACCAGCCCGCCGCGATAGATGCACTTTCAAAAGGAATTGAACTCGGTCTTTCAGAGCAGACTCTTCTCGGCGTTACGGGTTCAGGAAAGACCTTTACCATGGCAAACATCATTGAGCGCGTGCAGAAACCCACACTCGTGCTTGCTCACAATAAAACTCTTGCCGCCCAGCTCTGCACAGAGCTAAAAGCATTCTTTCCCGATAACGCGGTTGAGTATTTTGTTTCTTACTTTGACTATTATCAGCCTGAGGCGTATATTCCGCATACGGATACCTATATAGAAAAAGACTCCTCGACAAACGAGGAGATTGACCGTCTCCGCCACAGCGCGACATCCTCGCTCGGAGAGAGGCGCGATGTCATAATCGTTGCGAGTGTTTCCTGTATCTACGGTCTCGGTGACCCGATTGACTATTCGAGCATGGTTATCTCGCTCCGACCCGGTATGGAGAAGCCGCGCGACGAGGTTATCAGAAAGCTCATTGAAATAAGATACGAGAGAAACGATGTCGCATTCGAGCGAAACAAGTTCAGAGTTCGCGGCGACACGGTTGAAATCTTCCCCGTTTATTCAAAGGATACAGCGATAAGAGTTGAGTTTTTTGGTGACGAGGTTGACCGCATCTCCGAAATAAACACCGTTACGGGAAGTGTAAAGCGTGAGCTTTCGCATATTGCAATTTATCCCGCTTCCCACTATGTCTCTACTCCCGAGAAGATGGCAAAGGCGTGCGAGGAGATGCTCTCCGAGATGGAAGAACGCGTTAAGTTCTTCGAGAGCGAGGAAAAGCTTATCGAGGCTCAGCGTATCCGCCAGCGCACGGAATACGATGTTGAGATGATTTCTGAGCTTGGCTACTGTAACGGTATCGAAAACTACTCAAGAATCATTAGCGGCAGAGCTCCCGGAAGCGCACCGTTTACGCTTATGGACTACTTCCCCGACGATTTCCTTCTCATCGTTGACGAATCGCATGTTACGCTTCCGCAGGTTCGCGGAATGTACGCAGGCGACCGCGCAAGAAAGGAAACACTCGTAAAGTACGGTTTCCGTCTTCCGAGCGCGTTTGACAACAGACCTCTTAATTTTACCGAATTTGAGGACCAC
>JAZOAS010000021.1:0-13505 GCA_045595605.1 Eubacteriales bacterium | reverse complement strand
CTACCCCCGACACCAGCGAGAGCACCATAATTATGCTGAGTAATACTGCCGTTAACTTTTTCATTTTTTCTTTTTTCTCCTTTTTTCTTTTTGAAATAAAAAACCGTGGCAACCGATACGGTTGCCACGGCAGTATTTCCGCGGGCATCACAATCAGCAAAGCGAAAAAAACGCTTTGCAAATCTACCTTTCCTATGCAGACGCACGGACGGAAAAGCATCAAAGCAGGTCTTCTGGCTCGTGCCTCTTTTGCTTATGCTCTGCCTTCTCAGTTTCCCAATGACCGGCTTTCGCCAACCAGCATAAACGGTCACATACAGCGACTGGTATCGTCACGGGGTCTCACCGTGTTCCCTTTTCACCGACCATACCCAAACGGTACGGACGACACTCTGTGTGAATATTTAATTTTACTTTTTTACAATTACCATTCTGTCAAAGAAGATAGCGTTCTCGGCATCTTTACTTCCACCGTATTTCTCGCCTGAGAATTTCATCGAAAGATATACATCGCACTCATCAAACGGATGAGTTACCGCAACACCGCGAACATTTATCGAAACATTCTGCTCCGCAAAAAGCAAGAGGCGCGTATGCGGATTTTCCATAACATTCTTAAAGCTTCCGACCTTGTAGAGAACATAATCATCGTGGTTTAAATCTTCCTTGAAGAACGAAATTCCGTCTGTTATCTTCTCATCCTGCATGAGAATAAAGCGGATGGGTCGCGGAAGAGCTTCATCCTTCGCTGTCGGCACCATTTCAAGGTCCCAACCAAAGCCCGTCCCCTCATCGTAAGAAAGCTTCATAACCTCGCGGCCGAGGCCGTCATCGTACACGACAGACTGACCGTAAATTCGGCGGAGATTTGCCTGAACGAACTTTATCATTTTCTTCATCGGGAACTGATAAATATCTTCCCGTACGACAGAAGAAAGCTCTTCATATTCGACAAATTCATCTTTCTCAACAGAGATGCCTGCAAGATATTTCTTCTCTGCCTCAAGCGCTGTTTTATCTGCGAGTTTTTCGGTTTTAATATGCTCGTCAATCGTCTTGAGAACGCGGGCGCGGACAATATCTGCATCAAACGGGAATTTTATCCCTTCTCGCTCCGCCTGACTTTTAAAATCATTATACTTTATAAGTATTACAGAGTCAAGCGGTTTTCGAAGCCATGCGACACGTCGTCTGGATTTTTCATCGTTTCTGACCGAGACAATCGCTTTTTCGAGAAGCCGGTCTCCCTTTATTGCAGTTTCAGCATCAATATAGTTAAACGGGCTTCCCTCAAGGCAACAATAAACATATACCTCATTTTTCTCTGCACACTTATCCAAAAGCTTTATGTACTTTTTTACAAATTTCCCCGCCTTACCATAATAACGCAAAATGAAATCGTCACAAAGCGCATTTTCCGAAAGGCTCGTGTCCTCAAGCAAATGCGTGAGTAAATACTTGTTCAGCTCCCACATGTCCGCAGAGCTGTGCTGCGTTTCAATAAATGCACCCTTTACCCCTGCTGCCTTATACTCTCGAACAAGCTCTCCGATACGGGAAGCGAGCGAAAGCGGGTAATTGAGCCTTATGTTATACATATAGTCGTAAATATAGAGATTGCAGCCTGCCTTCTTACAGATAGCTGACCACGAATCGATAAGACGCTTGTATGTCCTGTTCGTTTTTGAAGAAATCGGGCGAAGAATATCCGAGCAGACCGCCGCAAGCTTTATATCAAGATTCTCATCGGGAAGCATGTCATCCTTAGGAGGCTCAATAAAGTCTGAATATGCAAGCATTTCAAGCCTTATGAACGGATACTTCTCTTTGATTTTATTGAGGATTCTGTTGCCGAAGTCCATAAGATAGCCACTGTATCCTGACTTTTCGATAATCGCCTCGCACTTTTCACACTGACAAAAAGCAGCGGCAGAAAGGTCATCGGGCGAGAGCGAATATACAAACGGAAGCTCTATGCCTTTTTCTCTGGAAAGCCTTACATCCTCTTCGATGATGGCTGTGAGCTTTTCTGTAAAGGCGCAAAAGAACTCTTCGTTTGTAAAGCAATTATGCCCCTTTACCATATTCTTTTTGTTTACCTTGTTCCACGCCCACCATTCGGGATGCTTTTCGAAATACTCTTCACGCGGAAAGAGCTTTCCGACAACATGAACATGATGAGGGCGACCTACATGCATGGGATCACCAAAACGGCGCACACCCTCATCAAGCGGACCGTCGGCAATTCCGTCATCAATCGCAGAAATCGAGTTTACGCGGTTGCGAACCATATTTATATAGCCATCGATGCCGCAACCTGAACAAAGAAGTGGCTTACGGTAAGCAAAGTCAGGTGTTCCCTCCTTGTAAAAGCCGGCATCAAGTGAAAGCTTTTTCAGTGGAATAACATCTTCCTCATACGGGGAAAACCACCGAACACCGAGGATATCCTCAACAAAATGGTAAACGGAGTAAATTATTCCGCGATCACCACGGTCTGTGCCTCCCGTGAGCACGAGATTATCCCCTACCATCTTTATTATCCAGTTTTCTTCAGACTTTCCTTCTATACCGTTTTTTTTCGCAAACTCGCTCTTTCCGATATAGATACCCTTCCCGGAAAAGTTTTCTTCAGAAAGTATCTCAAGCTTTACGCCGAGCACTTTTTCAAAATATGAAGCAAGCTCTTCTGCTGCGGTTTTTTCGACTATGTGTGTGTTTTTCGGAGTAATTATTGAATAGCAGCTATTCCCGTTTTTGGCTATCATCTTTTTCATGAAGTTATCCTCATCTTTATTGAAATTGTACAACTGTTCTATTATAAGAATAACATAACCATTATAATAAACCAATAGAATATCAGTTACTATTTTTATATTTTTAGATACTTAAAAACAGACTATGCACCTTATGGCGCATAGTCTGTTTCACTTAATTACTTTATAAGTCTTGCTCGGACGATATCGGGGATAGCTGAAATTTTTTCAACGATATCCTCCGAAACATCGCCATCGATGTCAATCATCGTATATGCCCAGTCGCGCTTTGAAGCGTTCTGCATATTTGCAATATTAAGCCCTGCCTCAGAGATAGCCGAGGTGATGTTGTTAACCATGTTCGGAACATTCTTGTGGAGAATGCAGAGACGGCAGTCACCGTTCTGCGGCATAACAACTGTCGGGAAGTTGACAGAGTTCTTGATATTTCCCTTGAGGAGATAGTTCTTAAGCTCATCAACCGCCATAACAGCGCAGTTCTCTTCACTTTCGGGAGTTGAAGCTCCGAGGTGCGGGATTGCGATGACATTTTCAACACCGATGAGGGAAGCCTCAGGGAAGTCAGTAACATACTTTGCAACCTTCCCCTCTTTGATAGCTTCGAGGATGTCTGCCGAATTTACAAGGCTTCCGCGAGCAAAGTTGAGTATTCTTACGCCGTCCTTCATGACGGAGATTGTCGCAGAATTTATCATTCCCGTAGTTTCCGGAGTTGCCGGAACATGGATTGTTATGTAATCGCTCTTCTCGTAAATCTCGTTGATGTCTGTGCAGTGGCGGATGTTTCGCGAAACGCTCCATGCCGCGTCAACAGAGAGGTACGGGTCATAACCTAAAACGGTCATACCGAGGCGCTCTGCCGCATTTGCAACGAGAACACCGATAGCGCCAAGACCGATTACACCGAGAGTCTTGCCCGCGATTTCAGGACCGACAAACTGACCCTTGCCCTTTTCGACAAGCTTTCCGGCCTCATCGCCGCTGTCCTTGAGTGTCTTTGCCCATTCGATGCCCTCAACTACCTTTCTTGAGGAAAGGAAGAGACCCGTGAGAACAAGCTCTTTAACAGCGTTTGCGTTAGCACCCGGGGTATTGAAAACAACAACGCCTGCTTCTGCTGCGCGGTCGAGCGGGATGTTGTTTACACCGGCGCCCGCGCGAGCGATACAGAGAAGCTCCGGGTTGAACTCTTCCGAGTGAAGGTCCGCAGAGCGGACAAGAAGAGCTGACGGGTTTGCAACATCTGCCCCACAGGTGAAAGTATCCTGTGGCAAACGGTTAAGACCGTTTGATGAAATTTTATTCATCAGCTTTACATTATACATAGAGATATCCTCCTACTTGTTGTTTGCTTCAAAGGCTTTCATAAACTCGACAAGCTTCTTGACGCCTTCAACCGGCATGGCGTTGTAGATTGATGCGCGCATACCGCCGACTGAACGGTGACCCTTGATTGAAAGGAAGCCTTCAGCGCCCGCTTCTTTTACGAACTTCGCGTCGAGGTCCTCGTCGCCTGTTCTGAAGGTGACATTCATGAGTGAGCGGGAGTTCTTCTCCGCATGCGGGATGAAGAGCTTGCTCTCGTCGAGGAAGTTGTAGAGAAGATTTGCCTTTTCGATATTGATTTTTTCAAGCTCCTTAATTCCTCCGAGAGACTCGATCCACTCAAGAACAAGACCGCAAACATAAATCGGGTATGTTGACGGAGTATTGTACATTGACTCCTTCTCTGCCATGACCTTGTAGTCCATAACAGTCGGGCAGTCAGGACGGGCGTTGCCGATAAGGTCGTCACGGACGATAACTACCGTAAGGCCTGCCGGAGCCATATTCTTCTGTGCGCCTGCATAGATAACGCCGTACTTTGAAACATCTATAACCTCGGAAAGGATACAGGATGACATATCCGCAACAAGCGGCACATTTCCTGTTTCGAGGAAGTAGTTCCAGTGAGTTCCGAAGATTGTGTTGTTTGCGCAGATGTGAACATAATCTGCATCGGGAGAGAGTTTAAGCTCATCCTGAGACGGGATGCGGGAGTAGTTCTCGCTCTTAAGGTCAGCAACGACATTTACTTCGCCGTACTTCTTAGCTTCCTTTGCGGCATTTCCTGAGAACTGACCTGTAACTATGTAATCAGCCTTGCCTGTCTTCATAAGGTTTATCGGAATTGACGCAAACTGGAGAGATGCACCGCCCTGAAGGAAGAGCACCTTATAATTATCCGGAATTGCAAGGAGCTTGCGAAGGCGAGCTTCAACACCCTTGATGATTTCGTCGTAAACCTTACTTCTGTGGCTCATCTCCATAACGGACATACCGGAACCGTTAAAGTTTAACATCTCATCTCTCGCGCGGCAGAGAACAGCCTCGGGGAGCATGGACGGACCTGCTGAAAAGTTATATACACGATTTTCAAACATAAAAATACCTCCATTTTTACATTTATATACAATTAATCTATTTTACATTCTATTATATATCTTAACCCCGCTTATGTCAAATAAAAATGCAAGAAGTCGTGTCTTTTTCTTTTCAAATTTTTATTAAGCTCTTGCGGGAATTTTGATTCTTTTAAACAAAATAAGCATAGTTAAAATAACTATGCTTATTGCAAATATATTCACTTAACCTGATTACTTTTCAAGCTCCATTCTGATAGTTTTGAGCTCTCTTCCGTACAGGCCGTTCATCAGTACATACGGATTTCCCACAGCAAGTCCGGTACCGAAACCTATTGCTTCTGTTATCGGAATGTCGAGCGCTTTTGATATTAGCCGCGCAACGAATCCGCGGGATGCCGGTGCATCCTGTTTTCCGACCTCATCTGCGCTTACCAGACCGATGTCAATCGCATCATTTATATATTCCGTTGGGTACTTGGGGGTATCGTCATGTAACCTGTCATGTCCAATCATGCAAATGACCATTTTGATTGCCTGAAATTTGGTAACGCTGTCCTCAGGACGAAATGTTCCGTCGGGGAAACCGTTGACTATCCCCTCAAAAACTGAACACTCGATAAAATCCTTTGCCCAGTGATTCTTTGACACATCAGGAAATACGATTCCGGCACCGCCAAAATCATCCTTTTTAAGCGCCGTAACAATCATTTTTACAATTTGTGCTCGCGTAACATTGTCTTCCAGACGGAAGGTACCGTCGGGGAAACCGCTCATGATACCGTATTTCGCCAAATCACGGGCCGCATCGTCTGCCGTTTGCGCACAGCAGGTTGAAGCTAAAATGATAAGTGAAAGCACGATGCAAAGTATTTTTTTCATATAAAATCGCCCTCTTTAATAATATTACACTTAATTATATCAGCTTCTGCACAAAAGTCAATGCGGCACATTCCGGATAAACGAAAAAGAGCAGCTTCACGCTGCTCTTTTTCTAGCAAATAGGATTGGGGGAGGAGTAACAGAGAAAAGAATTAATTTCAAATTTATGTAAAAGCCTTATCGGCTGTTACATTCTTAATTTTACTCCTCATTTATTAACAAATAAACATTAATTTGTTACATAAATATTAATTATTGTCAGTTTCTGCCATTTTTCTTAGCTTATTCCTCTCACGAAGCGACAAGAAGAACTCTGAGAGAAGACCTGCACACTCTTCTTCAAGCACGCCTCCCAGAAGCTCAGGCTTATGGTTATACGGAAGCTCAAAGAGATTAATTACAGACCCGCAGCTTCCCGTTTTTTTATCGTATGCGCCGAAAACCACGCGCTCTATTCGCGAATTTATACACGCGCCCGCACACATCGGGCACGGCTCAAGCGTTACATAAAGCTCCGCACCGCAAAGGCGCCAGCCGCGGACCTTTTCCTTTGCCTCGGCTATCGCCATGAGCTCGGCGTGGGCAAGCGGGTCACCGTCGCGCTCGCGAAGGTTGTATCCACGGCCTATAATCTCATTATCAAGCACGATAACACACCCGACGGGCGCTTCTCCAAGCTCTGCGGCATACTTTGCAAGGGAAATCGCCTCGCGCATATAAAGCTCGTCTTTTGAAATGTCCATATTTTAATTCCTCTGGCTGTGGATAGGCGCGGGGATTCTTCCGCCACGCGAAATAAACTTAAGCGGTGAGCAAGTGCTTATATTCATAACAGGTGCCTCACCGAGAAGACCGCCGTAGTTTACGAAATCGCCGACCTTTTTGCCGTATGCCGGAATTACGCGGACAGCCGTTGTCTTGTTATTTACAACGCCGATTGAGATTTCGTCTGCAATTATCGCAGATATTACCTCAGGCGGTGTGTCGCCCGGGATAGCTATCATATCAAGGCCTACCGAGCAGACAGCCGTCATCGCTTCAAGCTTATCAAAGGAGAGAAGGCCCTTTGACGCGGCTTCTATCATACCCGCGTCTTCAGATACGGGGATGAACGCGCCCGAGAGTCCGCCGACATGGGGCGACGCCATAACGCCACCCTTCTTAACCGCATCGTTAAGAAGCGCAAGCGCTGCCGTTGTGCCGTGAGACCCGACAGAGGAAAGACCCATTTCCTCTAAGATATGCGCTACCGAGTCACCTATTGCAGGTGTCGGCGCGAGAGAGAGGTCAACTATTCCGAAGGGTATATCAAGGCGCTCTGCCGCAGTTTTTGCGACAAGCTGACCTGCGCGGGTGATTTTGAACGCCGTACGCTTTACCACCTCGGCAAGCTCTGTGAGGTTGACATCTCCTGCGCGCTTTATCGCCTTATGGACAACGCCCGGACCTGAAACGCCGACATTGATTACAGCCTCGCCTTCTCCAACTCCGTGGAAAGCGCCCGCCATAAACGGGTTGTCCTCAGTCGCGTTTGCAAACGCGACAAACTTAGCACAGCCTATCGACTCGCGCTCACGGGTTAAGTATGCCGCGCGACAAACAAGCTCTCCGAGAGTCTTTACCGCGTCCATATTTATTCCGGCGCGAGTTGTCGCAACATTTACAAACGAGCATACGCGCTCGGTTTTTGCAAGCGCTTCCGGAAGCGTTGCGATAAGCCTTTCGTCGCCCTTTGTCATTCCCTTATGGACAAGCGCGCCGTAGCCGCCGATAAAGTTGATTCCGAGCGTCTCCGCCGCGCGGTCAAGAGCCTCGGCAAGCGGGGTTACATCCTCGGTATCAACTGCATCCGCAAGAATGGAAACAGGCGTTACGGATACTCGCTTATTTACAATCGGGATTCCGAATTCGCAGGAAATCTCCTCTGCGGTTTTGACGAGGTTTTCCGCCGTTTTTGTAACCTTGTCATATACTTTTTCTGAGGTAGCTCTGATGTCGCTTCCTGCACAGTCGCGAAGAGAGATTCCCATCGTTACGGTACGGATATCAAGGTGCTCCTCCTCTATCATTTTTATCGTTTCAAGAATATCAAATGAGTTAATCATCAGTCACTGTTCCCCTTATATCCTGTGCATGGTATTGAAAATATCCTCGTGCATTGCGAGAATCTTAAGTCCCATCTTTTCACCGAGCGCAACGAGCTCCTCGGAGAGGCTTGAGAACGGGACCTTACTTCCCGATATGTCAACAAGCATTACCATGACGAACATATCAGAAAGAACGCTCTGATTGATATCAAGAATGTTTATCTTCTTCTCGGAAAGAACATTTGAAACAGCGGCGATGATTCCCGTTGTATCCTTACCTATAACCGTAATTACTGCGCGCATATTATTTTACTTCCTTTCTTACATATCCGTTTGCGGGGCGGACAAGGTGACGCGAATTTTCAAGCGCATCAAGCACCTCGCCGATTATGCGGTTCGAAACGAGAAAGCCCTCAGGCGTGAGTCTCCATGTTTTTCCGTCAAACTCGGTATATCCCGCTTTGTGGTATTTTAAAAGCACCTTCTCAATCTCGTCAAAGAATGTAAGGTATTTCTTTTCAAGAACTGACGAGGATATTCCCCGTGTTGTGCGGAGCCCGAGCATGAGATACTCTCCGCATCGCTCTGCCGTATTTATCGTTTCTATCCTGTCGATTATTTCGTCCCCGCATCTAAGCGCCTCGACATAGCCTGTCCACGACTTTATATACGAAAACCGCTTCTTGCCGACGAGCGAATGTGCCGACGGACCAAATCCCCAATAATCCGCAAGCGTCCAGTATTTCATATTGTGGCGGGACTCTTTCCCTTCCTTTGCGAAGTTTGATATTTCGTATTGGATATACCCCTCCTCGAAAAGCCTTGAGACTGCCGCAAGGTACATATCCGCAACATCATCGTCTGACGGAAGGTCAAGCGTTTCAGGGCGCTCTGCAAGCGGTGTTCCCGCTTCAAGCTTTAAGCTGTAACACGATATGTGCTCGGGAGAAAGCGCGATCGCGGCATCAAGAGAGTCGAGAAAGCTTGTAAGCGTCTGCGACGGAAGCCCGTACATAAGATCGAGCGATATATTCTCAAACTTTGCTTTTCGCGCAATCTCAACAGCGTTTCTCACATCCTCGAAGTTGTGAGTGCGCCCGAGCACGCGAAGCTCGGTGTTTGACGCGCTCTGCATACCGAAGGAAATTCGGTTAAATCCCGCCCTTGCCATTTTCTTGAGCATCGGAAAGCTCACTGAGTTCGGGTTTGCCTCAGTGGTAATCTCGCAGTCGTCTGAGACCCTGAAGCTTCTCATAACGGCTGATAAAATCTTTATAAGATTTCGCTCGCCTATCGCGGTCGGAGTTCCGCCACCGAAATAAATGCTGTCAACGACATAGTCGGACGAGCGCATCTGCGCCTCTTCAATATGCTTTACAAGAGCCGCGGTGTATTCCTTGTACTCGCTCTTTGTTCCGCACTGAGAGTAAAAATCACAGTATGCGCATTTTGATAAGCAAAACGGTATGTGTATATATATTCCAAGCGGAGTCATTTTCTCACCCTTATTCGTCAAGCTTCAGAACTGCCATGAACGCATCCTGCGGAACCTCTACTGAGCCGAGGTTGCGCATCCTCTTCTTGCCTTCCTTCTGCTTCTCAAGAAGCTTCTTCTTTCGCGTGATGTCACCGCCGTAGCACTTTGCAAGAACATCCTTACGAAGCGCTTTTACGGTCTCGCGGGCAATAATCTTGCTTCCGATAGTCGCCTGAATCGGAATCTCAAAGAGCTGGCGCGGAATATGCTCCTTGAGCTTCTCGGCAAGGCGACGCGCGCGGGCATACGCCTTTTCAGCATGAACAATGAACGAAAGCGCATCAACGGGGTCACCGTTTAGGAGAATGTCAAGCTTTACAAGGTCTGACTTGCGGTATCCCAAAAGCTCGTAGTCAAGAGACGCGTATCCGCGCGTTCTCGACTTGAGAGCGTCGAAAAAGTCATAAATTATCTCGTTGAGCGGAAGATTATAGTGAATCTCGACGCGGGTTGCGTCAAGGTACTTTGTGTCCTTGTATTCGCCGCGGCGCTCCTGACACAGCTCCATAATGTTTCCGATGTATTCCGTCGGTGCAATGATGTTTGCCGCAACAAACGGCTCCTCTGCCCACTCTATCTCCGAAGGGTTCGGGTAGTTGAGCGGGTTTGTAATCATAAGCTCTTCGCCGTCGGTCTTTTTTACCTTGTAGATAACGCTCGGCGCAGTTGTGATAAGGTCGAGGTTGTATTCTCTTTCAAGGCGCTCCTGAATGACCTCCATATGAAGAAGACCGAGGAATCCGCAACGGAAGCCAAAGCCGAGAGCCGCGCTCGATTCGGGCTCGTATGTGAGCGATGCATCGTTTAATTTTAACTTATCAAGCGCATCGCGAAGGTCAGGGTATTTCGCGCCGTCTGCCGGATATACACCGGAGAAAACCATCGGGCGGACTGTGCGGTAACCCGGAAGCGGTTCGGATGCAGGGTTGTCAAACGAGGTTACGGTGTCACCGACCTGCGTATCCTTAACATTCTTTATACTTGCCGTAAAGAAGCCTACCTCTCCGGCAGAAAGACCCTTTGTCTGTTTCTCACCGCGCGGAAGCATATAGCCCGTTTCAACTACATCAAACTCGGCACCGCTCGCCATGAGCTTGATTTTCATTCCGGGTTTGATCTCGCCTTCCATAACCCTGATATAAACAACAACTCCGCGGTAAGAATCATAGCGGCTGTCAAAAATTATTGCGCGGAGAGGTGCGCTATCCTCACCTTTTGGTGCGGGGATGTTTGCAACGGCATATTCAAGGACGGACTCAATATTTATTCCCATTTTCGCAGAAATTGCAGGTGCATCCTCTGCGGGAATGCCGATTATATCCTCAACCTCTCCCTTTACGCGCTCGGGGTCTGCGCTCGGAAGGTCGATTTTGTTTATTACGGGAAGAACCTCAAGGTTGTGCTCAATCGCAAGGTAGGTGTTTGCAAGAGTCTGCGCCTCGATTCCCTGCGACGCGTCAACAACAAGCAAAGCTCCCTCGCACGCCGCAAGCGAGCGGGAAACCTCGTAGTTGAAGTCAACATGTCCCGGGGTGTCGATGAGGTTCAAGACATACTCCTCCCCCGATTCTGCGATATAGTCAAGCCTTACGGCGCGCGCTTTTATGGTGATTCCGCGCTCGCGCTCAAGCTCCATATCGTCAAGAAGCTGGTTCTCCATCTCGCGCTCGGTAACAGCCTTGCACTTCTCCAAAAGCCTGTCTGCAAGGGTGCTCTTACCGTGGTCGATGTGAGCGATTATACAAAAGTTTCTGATGTTTTCTTTATTTGCCACAATATACTACTCCCATTGTACAGTTTTACATTATAAGTATAGCACAAAAACATATGCTTTTACAATAATTTCTTACACTTGAAACGATTTTTTCGCTATGGTATAATAACTTTATAGTTTGTATTTATCGGGTGGTGGGGTATTTGGTATCGAAAATTTGTTCATTCGGGCTTGACGGCGCTGACGGCTATATCGTCACGGCGGAATGCTTCCTCTCAGGCGGGCTTCCGAGCTTTGATGTCGTCGGTCTTCCCGACGCCGCAGTACGCGAATCGCGTGACCGCGTCCGCGCTTCCATTAAAAACTTAAGCGCTGATTTTCCAAAAAACAAAATAACCATAAACCTCGCGCCTGCGGGGACGAAAAAAGAAGGCCCGATATACGACCTTCCCATCCTTCTCGGTATGCTCGTTGCTTCAAAACAGCTCCCCGAGATTTCTCCTGATTGCGCTTTTCTCGGCGAGCTTTCCTTAAACGGCGAGCTTCGACCTGCGAGAGGTGTTCTCTCTATGGCGATTGCCGCAAAGGATAACGGCATAAAGCGCATTTTTGTCCCGTCGGACAATGCGAGAGAGGCTTCTCTTGCAGGAGAGGAAATTTCGGTTTACGGCGTAAAGACAGCGGCCGAGCTTATCGCGTTTTTCAAAGGCGAGGTAAATCTTTCACGAGAGCCCGTCTGGTCGCCAACACCCGACGAGCACACCTTCCTCGACTTTTCTGATGTCAAAGGACAGGAGAATGTAAAGAGAGCTCTCGAAATTGCCGCGGCTGGCGGCCATAATGTACTGATGATTGGTCCTCCCGGCTCGGGTAAAAGCATGCTTGCAGAAAGAATCCCCTCGATTCTCCCCGATATGACCCACGAAGAAGCTCTCCGTACAACGGGGCTTCACTCTATACGCGGGCTCGTTTCAAACGAAAACCCGCTTCTTCTCGCGCGGCCCTTCCGCGCGCCGCACCACACTTCTTCTGCGGTTGCGCTCTCAGGTGGCGGAACTGCTCTTCTCCCGGGCGAGCTTTCGCTTTCTCATAACGGAGTTTTGTTCCTTGATGAGCTTCCTGAGTTCCGCCGTGACTCTCTCGAAATCCTCCGTCAGCCTATGGAGACGGGAGAAATCACGCTCTCGCGCGCATCGGGTACGGTAACTTACCCCGCGCGGTTTATGCTCGTCTGTGCGATGAATCCGTGCAAATGCGGCTGGCGAGGATACGAAGGCGAGGCTCACCGTTGCACCTGCTCTGAGCTTTCGGTAAAAAGCTATATGGGCAAGATTTCGGGACCGCTTCTTGACAGAATTGATATTCATATTTCCGTCCCAAGCGTTACATACAGCGATATGTCAAATACGGAAAAGGGCGAAAGCTCAGCACTTATTCGCGCAAGAGTTGAAAAAGCTCGCAAAAAGGCACGGGCTCGCGGAGTTTTCTCAAATGCCGAGCTTTCTCCAAGCGCTCTTCACGAACTTATCAATCTTACAGACGACGCGAAAGAGCTTTTGAAATCTGTTTTTGATTCACTCGGTCTCACCGGTCGCTCATACGATAAAATCTTAAAGCTTGCGCTGACGATTTCCGACCTTGCAGACTCAGATACCGTTGAGGCGATACACATTGCCGAGGCGATTCAATACAGAACTCTCGATCGAGAAAATGACTGATTAAATAAAAAAGACCTACGGAAAATTCCGTAGGTCTTTTTTTAGGGAGAATTGCCGGCAGAGAAGCGGATGCAACCCCGCCGGTTAAAATGAAGAGAGAAAAAGTTGTCTTTATTTTGCGATGTAGTCAAGAACTCTCTTTAAGAGAACTGCAACCTCTGCGCGGGTTGTTGTCTCGTTTCCTGCGATGAAGCCTGACTTACCGTTGACAAGTCCTGCTTCGACAAGTGCCTTGACTGCTTCCTTTGCATAGTCTGCTACATCTGCATAGTCAGGATAGCTCTCAACTGAGATTCCTTCTACCGGTACTAGCTCGATTCCAAGCTCTGTGAGTGCGCGGTAGAGAATTGCCATCATATCCTGGCGTGTGATTGTATTTCTCGGTGCA
>JAZOAS010000020.1:0-7440 GCA_045595605.1 Eubacteriales bacterium | reverse complement strand
TGATTTTGGATGCAGTTTAAGCGAAAAAGGCAAGCATAACCTGACGGTTCGCTTGCCTTTTTTGAGAGAAAATGCGCCAAAAGACAGATTTTCAGGGCAAAACTGCCTTATGTGACTGTGGCCTTTTCACAGCTCTTTTCTATTTCCAGAAAATATTTTTCGCGCCGTCTCCCACCTTGACGGAAAGCGTTTCCATATCGCAGGGGGAAGCGTTTACTGTTATGTTTTCAAAGTAAATATCGCGGATGCGGTCTTCTCCGTCGGTAGATAGAATTCTCGGATTCTTCGGAAGGTGATCGTCCTCCGTCGTAACGGCGATGTCCTTGAAGTAAATATCGTGCATAACGCCCGAGTCTTTGTCAATCGCCCACATCGTTTTTATTGCGATGACCTCAAAAAGAGACGCCATATACTTATCATCGAGGTTTGAATAAACGGCGTCGTCGCTCTCCTGAAGAAGCGGAGCTTCGGAAAAAGCTCTGTACTCTGCGCGGATGTTTTCAAAGCGGACATTTTCGACCGTCGCGCGGTCGCCGTGCTGAACATCCATCATAATATGCGTGCCGAAAACAATGTCGCAATCGCGGAAGGTGATGTTCTTCATATACGGCGCGCTCGTTTCAGCGCCGACCTCAAGCGCGCGACCCCAGTCGCACCAGAGCACACACCCTTCGGCAAGAATATCCTCGCAGGGAAGGTGGTTGTTTCGCTTAAAGCCTTTAACGGTTATGCAATCGTCAAAGTTGCGGAGAAAGCTCTTTCTTATAACGCCGCGCTGACAGTTGCAGAAGTCAACACCGTCGGCGTTGTACCGCCATTGACCGATGATTTTTATGTTGTCAACCGTTATGTCGTGACAGCCGTCGAGATAAACATTCCAGCCCGAGGAGTCAACAATCGTTACGCCCTCGATGAGAACATTTTCGCACCTTTCAAGGAAAATCGGGTTGCCTGAATCTTCACCGCGGTCTTTTTTAAGAATCGAACAGCCGTTTATCTCGTGCTCGCGCTTCATAAGGCTGTTATCAATAATGCCGTAGCCGACAATTTTAATATTTTTCTTGTCAAAAGCCTCAAACGCGCCGTAAAGAACTGCGCCCTCGTCGATAAAAACCGTCCGGTTGTCTGAAAGCTCAATTCTTTTATCGGCATAGTGAACACCCGGCCCGAAATAGAGGACATCGCCCTCTTTTTCAAAGCTCTTTTCGGGGTTAATGAAAACAGCAAGGACATTGTGGGGGTTATCAAATTCGACGATATACTGACCTGCCGAGGGGAAGGTGATTTTTACCGTTCCGTTTTCTGCCTTCGGGGTGATTTTTCTTGAAAGCGGGCGGACGGTTACCTTCTCAAAGCTCTTCTTCGGAGAAATATCGAGCGTAACCGCGTCATCTGACGAAAGCATCAGAAAAGCGGACTTTTCGGTCTGGCTCTTGGGGCGCTGATATCCCGGCCATACCTGATTGAAAGGATGGGCGGAAACATCGCAGGAGTAAACCCCGACATTTTCGCCGCGGCAGGTTACTGTATATTCCGAAGATATTTTTTCGTACTTTTCGGGCATCGGGTAAAGCTTCATTTTAAGAAAAATACTCCTTTAAGTCGTGTTTTCTTAATTTTAACATTGAGAGTTTAAAAAAGCAACAAAAAGAGCTGTGAAATTTCACAGCTCTTTTGATTTTATTCTTTTTCAAAAAGTGTTTTCGGAACTCCGCATATCGGGCAGGTGAAACCGTCGGGAAGCTCTGTGAGGTCTGAGACATAACCGCAGATAGAGCACTTCCACTTCGGCTCTTCCTTAACCTCTTCGATATAGGTCGGCGCGTTCTTCGGCGCTTTGCCCTTAATTACCTTGTGGTAATACGAATATGTCATCACATCGCCGCTGGAGAGAACATCCGCATCCGTCACCTCGCCGAGGAAGACCGTATGAGTCGCGGTTTCCATTGTATCGATAACACGGCAGGTGATGTAGCTTTTTGCTGTCGGGATGATACGGAGACCGTCCCTTTCGACCGTCGGAAGCCCTTCAAACTTATCGGTATCACGGCTTGACTTGAAGCCGAAAGTACCGATGAGAGACGCGTCTGCCGATTCGGGAAGAATCGAGAGCGCGAACTTTCCGCTTTCCTTTATTGCGGAATTTGTGAAGTTGTCATGGTTTACCGAAACTGCAACCGTGGCAGGAGAACTTGTGACCTGCATTGCGCTGTTCGCAACGCAGCCGACATCGCGACCTCCGTCCTTTGCCGTAACGATATATACTCCGTATGAAAGGTCAAAAAGTGCCTTCTTGTTCATATGTCAGAACTCCTTAAAGTGATTTCATTAAAATGAAAGCGCAAAATCTTCGCCGAGCTTCTTAGCTTCCGCAAGGTCTTCATCACTTGGAACAAAGCAGACCTTATAACCGTCGCCAAAGACCTTCATGCGAAGTCCCTCAAGGCGGGCGCGGATATTCGGGACAGCCTCACCACTCCAGCCGTAAGAGCCGAATACAAGCGCGGGCTTTTTCTTTGAGTTTATCGCGTCAACATGTGAGAGAAGCTGCCATACATTCGCAACCGCATCAGCGTTGATTGTCGGCGAGCCGATAGCGATAGCGTCTGCCGAGTTTATAGCCTGCGCCGCCGCTGCCATATCGCAGTCTGAAAGGTCAAAAATCGGGCAGGTGCTCTCGGGCTTTGCTGTCTTTATACCGCGAGCGATAGCTTCAGCAAGCTTCTTTGTATTTCCGTAAGCCGAGCAGAAGAAAACGGGGATAAACTGATTTTCGCGCTTGTTTTCCGCGCTCCACTCAGCGTATTTTTCAAGCGCAAACGAAAGCTTTCCCTCGCGGGTGAGAATGGGACCATGGCTTGTAGCGGCGATGTCAAAGTCGAGAGCTGAGATTTTTTCAAGGCCCTGACGGACATATGCCGGGAACGGACCGAAGATTGCCGCGTAGTAATATGCAAGCGCGTCGGCGTACTTTTCGGGATAAACTATGTTTGTGTCAAGTGTGTGCGGCTCGCAGTAGTGAGAGCCGAGGAAGTCGCAAGAGAAAACAACCTTCTCCTCAGGGAGATAGGTGAACATAGAATCGGGCCAGTGGAGGAAGGGTGCCGGGATAAAACGGAGGGTCTTATCGCCGAGGGAGAGCTCCTCGCCGTCTGCAACCGTGTGAACGGGGAGGTCCTTACGGTTTGTGATGTTTGCAAGGTACAAACTTCCTGCCTTTGTAACATAGATTTCTGCCTTCGGGCAGAGCTCTAAAAGGCGGCGGAGCGCGCCTGAATGGTCAGGCTCGCAGTGGTTTAAGATGATATAATCGATATCTTTCGGGTCGCAAACCTCGCGGATGTTGTCGAGGTAGCGGTCGAAATATGTGAGGTGGCAGGTCTCAATGAGCGCTGTCTTTTCGCTTCCTTTTACGATATACGAGTTATAGGTTGTGCCGTAGTCCGTCTTCATAACGATATCGAAGATGCGGAGAATCGGGTTGAGGATTCCGACAGACGAAACGCTGTCGGTAATTTTTATTGCGGGCATAGCGTTCTGATTCCTTTCTTTTGAAAATAAATCTTCCCGCGAGAAAACCGCGGGAAGATATTTGAAAATTATTCCTCTTCAAACATGTCCTTGCCTACTCCGCAAAGAGGACATGCAAAGTCTTCGGGAACATCTTCCCATACAGTTCCGGGAGCGATGTCGCCGTCCGGATAACCTGCAGCTTCGTCATAAACAAAGCCACAAACTGAACATACATATTTTTTCATAACAAACTACCTTCCTTTATAATGTAGTGCAGATATTAATAGTTTGTCTTAAGAAGCTCAAAATATGCCTTCGGATGAGCACAAACCGGGCAAAGCTCGGGAGCCTTGTTACCGACATGGATGTGACCGCAGTTTCTGCACTGCCATACAGTATCGCCTTCGCGTGAAAATACTGCGCCTGTTTCAACATTTGAGAGAAGCTTTCTGTATCTTGCTTCGTGTTCTTTCTCAATTTTAGCAACAGCCTCAAAGAGGAAAGCGATTTTGTCAAAACCTTCTTCCTTTGCAGTCTTGGCAAAGCCTGCATACATATCTGTCCACTCGTAGTTCTCGCCGTCAGCCGCATCCTTGAGGTTTACGGTAGTTGTCGGAATTTCGCCGTCGTGGAGAAGCTTGAACCAGAGCTTTGCATGCTCTTTTTCGTTGTCAGCAGTTTCAGCGAAGATAGCTGCAATCTGCTCATAGCCTTCCTTCTTAGCCTTTGAAGCGTAGTAAGTGTACTTGTTTCTTGCTTGGCTCTCGCCTGCAAAAGCCGCAGCGAGATTTGCCTCTGTCTTTGAACCTTTAAATTCCATGATGAAAAACTCCTTCCAAAAAATTATTGTTTACTTTTTGTTAATGTTATAGTATCATATACTTAAAGAAAATTCTGTTGCATTTGCAACAGGGGGTGGAAAAATTTTGAAACTTGAGGAAATATTTCTTTTTGACGGAATTGATGACTACGACAAGTCGCGTATGGTCTCCTGCTTCAATATCCAGAGGCAGAAATTTGAAGCGGGAGAGACGATATGGGACTTTGACCGCTCAAACGACAAAATAGGAATCGTCATGTCGGGGAGTGTGTCGCTAATGCGAATAGACGCCGACGGAAACCGTGTTCTTCTCGAAAACCTTTCGGAGAACGATGTCTTCGGCGAGATGTTCGCGTTTTCCGAGGAGAGCGAGCACGGCGTTTTCGCGATGTCGGATAAAAAGAGCGAGATTGCGATTATGAATTATGACAACATCGCAAAGCGTTGTTCAAACGCGTGCAGGTGTCATACGGTTGCGGTTGAAAATATGTTCCGAATCGTAACGCAGAAGACGCGCCGCCTTTCAGAGCGAATTGAGATTCTCGGAAACCGCTCGATAAGAGAAAAGCTTTTAAGTCTTTTTACGATGTATGCGAGAAAAACAGGAAGCAATTCCTTTGAGCTTCCGTTTTCCTTAAGCTACCTTGCCGACTATATCTGCGCGGACAGAAGCGCGATGATGCGTGAGCTTCGCAGAATGTGCGACGAGGGAATCGTAGAGACTGAAAAGAGAAGGATAAAGCTTTTATAGAAAAGCCTCCCCTGTGTAAGGGGAGGTGGGTTTGCGAAGCAAACTCGGAGGGGTTGTGAATGGAAAGGAAACATAATAGAAAGATAGTTCCGTTTGCAAAGGAACTCCGAAAGAATATGACCAAAGAAGAACGGCATTTGTGGTATGATTACCTGCGAAATTATCCCACAAAGTTTACAAGACAAAAGGTTTTAGGAAAATATATAGCAGATTTTTATTGTGCGAAGGCAAATCTTGTTATTGAGTTGGATGGATCTCAGCATTATAAGGATGAAGGTCTTTTAAATGACGAAAAGAGAAGTGCATATTTAGAGCAATACGGAATAACAGTAATAAGAATATCAAATCTTGATGTTTTGAAAAACTTTGAGGGGGTTTGCATGTATATTGATAATGTGGTGAAACAATCCCTCAGTCAGCTGCGCTGACAGCTCCCTTTACACAAGGGAGCCTTATGCAAATTAAAATTTGTGGGGTGTTAGGATGTATTATTCTTATGTTATGGGAGTTGATGACAAAATTACGGCATTAACAACCGAAGGTTTTGAAATCAGAAATGATGGAAGTAATTACATGGTGACTTTTCCTCGGGAAAAGAGTTCTGTCTGGGAAGAGTTTATATCGAAACATCTTGAACTTGGGTACTGGAATGAATACTTAACAGAATATGGTGTTGTATTCCTGTTTCATTTAGACGACGGAATAAAAAGATATGAGGTATATGATTTCACAAATAATGAAGTTCTGTCATTATGTGAAAAATTGTGTGAATGCAAATTTGAATCTTTAAAACAAATGTTGGAAGGAAATCACTACTATAAAGAAGCCATATCTAATTATTAAAGATAAATTCCAATTTATCTATCTGTTTTATCCGTAACTCTACAAAATCATACGAAGGATGTAAAAAGTCATGGATAAAAAGCCTCCCCTGTGTAAGGGGAGGATGGTTTGTAAAGAAAAATTTGATATTTTAACACATCGCGCGCACCGTGGCGAGTGTGTGCAAAATATAAGTTCACAGGGGTAAGCATTTGAAAGGAAAGCTGTTATGGCAAAGATTCACGCGGAAGCGGAAATCAACGGAATAGTTCAGGGCGTAGGCTTTCGCCCGTTCATAAATAAGCGTGTGGCTGAGCTTTCTCTTGCGGGGGAAATCAGGAACACGCCGTTTGGCGTCTCGCTTTCTCTCGAAGGCGAGCGTGAAAGGGTCGAAGAGTTTTTGAAAACGCTTCCGAGCCTTGCGCCGCCGCTTGCCGAGATTTACGAAATAAAGAAAAGCTATTCCGAAGAGCTTTCGGGATACAGCGGTTTTTCGATAAAGGAAAGCGTTTCGGGGAAAGAGAAGAGAACATTCATTTCTCCCGATATGGCGGTGTGCGACGAGTGCCTTTCTGAGCTTTTTGATAAAAGCGACAGACGCCACCGCTATCCGTTTATAAACTGCACAAACTGCGGACCGCGCTTTACCATAACGCGCGACATCCCGTATGACAGAAAGAATACGACAATGGAAAAATTCCCGATGTGCGAAAATTGCGAAGCGGAATATTCCGACATAGAAAACCGTCGCTATCACGCCCAGCCCGACTGTTGTGAGGAATGTGGACCGCGCCTTGTCTTTCTTGACAAAGGCGGTACAGAAAAATCGGGAGACGCGATAGAAAATGCAAAGGCGGTTCTTCTCTCGGGCGGAATCTGCGCGATAAAGGGTCTTGGCGGGTATCACCTCGCATGCCTTGCGGAAAGAGAGGCTTCGGTTTCGCTTCTCCGCGAGAGAAAGAGGCGTGACGAAAAGCCTTTTGCCGTGATGTGCCGCGATATTTCGGCGGCAAAAAAGATTTGCGATATATCAGACACAGAGGAAAAGCTTCTTACCTCAAATCGCCGACCGATAGTTCTTCTCAAAAAGAAGAAAAAAGAAGACTATTTATATATAAGTAAAAACGCGTATCTCGGAATAATGCTTCCCTATACGCCAGTGCATCATCTTCTTATGGAAGAAATTGATTGGCTTGTAATGACGAGCGCAAATTTGTCGGACCTTCCTATTATATATAAGGAAAGAGAAGCCTTCGAAAAGCTTTGTGGAATTGCCGACGGTTTTCTCATAAACAACCGCGAGATTTTTGCGCGGTGTGACGACTCTCTCCTCTGGGAGTACGAGGGCAGAGAATATTTTGCCCGCAGAAGCCGAGGGTATGCGCCGCTTCCTGTCCGGGTAAACGGACTTAAAGGAAACATCCTCGCCTGCGGAGCTGAGCAGAAGGCGTCGTTTTCAATCTCGCGTGACGGAATGGTCTTTCCGAGCGCGCATATAGGAGACCTTAAAAACTTGGAAACGCTTTCGTGCTTT
>JAZOAS010000019.1:0-6953 GCA_045595605.1 Eubacteriales bacterium | reverse complement strand
CGATGATTCTGCCATTCGGACCTGTCGGAACAGCGAGAGAGATATCAGCAAAAGTCTTGTCAGCAAGAACTTTTGCACGCGGAGAAATCTTAATCTTGTCGCCAGCCTTTGATACAGTTGCTGTTGCAACCGGAGCTGCTGCTGCGACAGGTGCTGCGACTGCTGCCGGAGCTGCTTCAACAGCCGGTGCAGCAGATGCATTCGGGTCGAATGCTTCCGGATGTGCACCGTCTTCACCGATAACACATACATTGAGGAGACATTCTACATCGTCACCTTCTTCAAAGAAGATAGCGAGCATCTTACCTGAAAGCTTTGAAACTTCGTCAAAGCTTGCCTTGTCTGTTTCATAGGAGAAGAGCATATCGCCTTCTGCGACCATGTCTCCTACTTTCTTATGCCACTTTGAGATGATGCAGCTCTCAACTGACTGTCCCTGACGCGGCATAATTACCGGAGCACAGTTGCCCGGATCAACAGCTACTGCCGGAGCTGCTGCGGGAGCCGGAGCTGCTGCAGGTGCAGCTGCGGGAGCTTCTGCAACCGGAGCCGGAGCTGCCTCTGCGCCTGCCGGAGCAAACTCAGCTGTGCTTTCACCGTCGTTACCGATAACACATACATTGAGGAGACATTCTACATCGTCGCCCTCCTCAAAGAAGATTGCAAGCATCTTACCTGAAGTCTTTGCAACTTCGTCAAAGCTTGCCTTGTCTGTTTCGTAGGAGAAAAGCATATCGCCTTCTGCGACCATGTCTCCTACCTTTTTATGCCACTTTGAGATGATGCAGCTTTCAACTGACTGTCCCTGACGCGGCATAATTACCGGTGTTGCCATAGTTTAGTGTCCCCTTTCGATTATTTGTTTTCGAGCAAGAATTTTTCTGCCTCTGCACACCAGAGACCGTTGTTGCGTGCTGTGATTTCAGCGAGCTTTGCAAAGAACGGATCAGTCTTACCGAGCTCTGCGAAATCATCAATAGCCGTAAGCGGCATATTTACATGAGTGTAGATGAGCTTCTTACCACCCTTGATGTTCGGGAGGTTAAGTGTTGACTCCTTAGCGCTGTCAATACCACCAACATGAGTGATCATAACAGCCGGGTTGATTCTGCCTGATTCCATAAGAGAAAGTGACTCTCTCATGTCGTCTGTGTTACCACCGGATGTACCGATGTAGTGAGTTGCACCGTAGTGGATGTTGTAGAAGTTGACCATTGCTGAGAACTCGTGGTTTGTCGGGCCTGCAAAGAAGTTTGCACAACCGTCGTATGCGAGAACTGAGTCAGCAAGCTCGCAAACCGGCTTTACAGGAGCCATGATCATAACATCGTCATAACCGTGACCGTCTGTGAGGTCCATAAGGTACTGCTTTGCATCTTCACAGTTGTTTGTGTTTACATATACGAGCTTTACGCCGTTCTTAGCTGCATCTTCCGGAGTAAGAAGAGTCTTAGCTCTTTCAAGACGAGCGTCGTCGATGTCTGTGCAGACAACGAGAGCCGGCTTGCGGTCAGCGTGAACTGCGTAGTCAACAGCGCCAAGACCCATCGGGCCTGCACCTGCCATGATGATGACATTGCCGCCCTCGCGGATGTCCATCTCATGCTTGTAAGAACCTGCCTTTGTGTGGAAGAAAGCATGGTATCCACCAACGATGCAGGACATCGGCTCTGCAAGAGAACCGTAGAAGTATGCATCACCTTTGTAATCAAGGAGAGCGTCAGAGAGCATAACCTCTGCCGGGATGATAGCATATGTAGCACAGCCGCCACAATGCGGATAAGAGTAACCCGGAGCACCGAGGCTTCCCTTCCAGTTGATAGCCGGCTGAATTGAGAACTTCTGGCCTTCCTTGAACTTGCTCTTCCAGTTTGCGCCGACTTCACGGATGATACCGCAGAACTCGTGACCGATGATAATCGGATTCTCTGCAACATTATCCGGAACGCGCTTGTGGTTTCCACCCTGGATAGCTGCCTTGTAGCTGGACATACAGATACTGTCTGTAATAATCTCAGCTAAAATTTCGTCGTCTGTGATTTTCGGCAATTCGAACTCTTCCAAACGAAGGTCGTTTTCGCCATAGAGTCTTAATGCTTTTGTTTTCATATGTATTCTCCTTTCAAAATTTTACAATACTTTTGTTCCCTGCTCTTCAAAGAAGGCACGGACTTCTTCAGACAGACCGCTGTCTGAAATAAGAATATCTATATCACTCGGATGTGCAAAGGTATAGGGCATAACATTCCCTACCTTTGAACTATCCATAAGTAATATACGCTGTGTTGCGCGCTCAAGGACAAGTCTCTTGAGCTCGTAGTCGTGGACATTTCCGCAAGAGAATCCACATTTTTCCGAAAACGCCGTCGCCGCGACAAACGCGACATCGAGATTTAGCTTTTCTATATCTGCACGGGCCCTCGGTCCGTAAGTTGCGATGCTGTCTTTATTGACCTCGCCACCGATAAGATTAACTCTGCATTCTTTATGTTTAAGAAGCTCCGCGGCGATATTTATGCCAGATGTTGAAATCAAGAGATGCTTATCGGGGATACGCTCGGCAAGAGCCATCATCGTACTTCCCGCATCAATATAAACCGAACGGTTTTCGCCGATGTACTCAAGAGCTTTCTCGGCAATCTCACGCTTCATACTTACATTCGTCGCAGAGCGTTTTGAGAAGACATCTTCGACGAGCATATTTATAGCTTTGACCGATCTCGCACCGCCGTGAATACGGACAATCTTACCTGCCGTCTCAAGCGCTTCAAGGTCGCGTCTGATGGTCATTTCCGAAACATCGGGTACAAGTTCTTTAAGAGCCGAGAGCGAAACCTCGCTCCTGCCCTGAATAAAATCATTTATCAGTTTTTGTCTGTCATTCATTTTTTCTGTTACCAAATGTTAATTTCAAACAGTAAAAAAGTTTAAAATTAACACCTTTCCAGTCATTACTTTAAATTATATACCATGTCAAACACTTTTGCAAGAGTTTTTTTCACAATTTTTGTTAGTTTCAAACATTTTTAACATTTAAAACAAACAACACCCCTGCCGAAACTCGACAGAGGTGCATTTTAGAAACTATTTCTGCGGTATATAATCTTTATAATCGGTTTCAAGATGCTTGAGCATAAGCTCTTTCGCCTTTCTCTCATCCCTATTTATAATTGCATCAAGAATCTCCCGATGGGTTGATGAATCGCGAATAAATATCTCGCTGCTTAAAAAATCGCGTTCACGCATTTTAAGAAGCTGAAGAGAAATAGAATCGTGAAACTGTTTCATCGAACGATTCTTGCTCGCCGAGAGAAGAAGCGAGTGAAACTTATGACCCAAACGAAGGAGTTTTGATTTATCCGTGACCCCTTCCATCCTTTCAACAGTTTCTCTCATACGCGTTATATCTTCATCGGTACGGCGCAAAGCAGCCAAAGCGGCAGCGGCAGGTTCAATAATGCAACGAAGCTCAATAAGCTCTGCAAGAGAACTCTCATCCATAATAAGCTCTCCGAGGTCGTAATTGGCTATCGCAATCATGGCATTGTCCGTAACCAGCGTACCTTTTCCTGCAGAAGATGCAAGGATACCTGCTATCTGAAGACTTTTTATCGCTTCGCGCACAGAGCTTCTGCCAACCTGAAACATTGAAGCAAGCTCCACTTCCGCAGGCAAGTAGCTTCCTTCTGAAAATGTATTATCACGAATCATCAGCATAATCTGCTCTGCTACGGATTCGTATTTCTGTTTACTAACAATAGGTGCTATTTTCATTGAAAAATGCTCCTTTCCTTTGATTATATTATAACAATTTTATATTTTATTGTAAAGAGCAAGTTACCTCAATTTAATGTTGCAAAATGTCAGACAATATGATAATATGAAAAAGGAGGTGTCTGATATGGATAAAAAGACAGTTATTATAACTAATGAAATGGTAAAAAAGTACGTCTCAATTGATGACGTCATCGAGGGCGTTGAAAACACCTGGAAATGGTACGGTGAAGGCAACATTGTTATGCCGCCGAAGATCACAACAGATATGAGCAGTCTCAACGTAAACGGATGGTTTAACTCCATGCCGTCATACATTCATCCCCTCAATTCAGCGGGCATAAAGGTTGTTGGCGGTTATGCAGATAACCCCTCAAAAGGACTTCCGTTTATCAGATCAAACATTCTTGTTACAGATCCGAGCAACGGTTTCCTCAAAGCTCTTGTTTGCGGTGATTGGATTTCTGACGCAAGAACAGGTGCACAGCCAGCCATTGCAATGAAATACCTTGCAGCAAAAACCGACATCGTTACAATAATCGGAGCTGGCCGCCAGGCATATTACGCAGCATTGTGCATCAGCCGCGCTCACAAGCTCAAAGAACTTCGCACCTGCGACATTTCTAAAGAAGCGCGTGAGAAGTTCTCATCATACTTCCCTGACGCTGACTTTGATATCGTTCCGTACGACAGCAACGAAGAAGCTTGCAAGGAGTCTGATGTCATCATAACTCTTACTACTGCAAATGCAGTTCTCGTTGAGGAACCCTGGTGCAAACCCGGTTGCCTCGTTCTTACAATGGGATCGTTCCAGGAAGTTTCTGACGATATCGCAAGAAAGTTCGACAAGTTGTATCTTGACCACATCGCTCAGGGCTTGCACAGAGGCCAGTTCTTGCCGATGGCATCCAGAGGCGAAATCAGCGAGGAGGATTTTGCAGCTGAGCTTCCTGATATTGTTGCAGGAAAGAAACCCAGAAGAGAAAACCCCAACGACCGTCTTATGTGCGAATTGGTCGGCATGGGAAGCCCGGACCTTTGCATCGCAACAATGGCATATAACCGCATAATGGAATCAGGAGACAAATTGACCGAAGTCGACATGATGGGCTAATAGCTAATAAAACAATCCCCAACAGCTTAAATGCTTTTGGGGATTATCTTTTACTTATTTTTAATCTCTTTCCAGTATTTTTCCGAAGCGGATTCGACTTTATTATCGCCGTATTCATAATAAACACGGTCAGCTATATCATCAGGCAGATACTGCTGTTTTACCCAATGGTTTTCAAAAGAGTGCGGGTATTTATAAGTCGTGCCTCTACCAAGTTTTGACGCGCCAGCATAGTGAGCATCCCGAAGATGTGACGGGACTTCTCCACCCTTGCCGTTTCTTATATCGGAAAGAGCCGCATCAATCGCGCATATCGCTGAATTCGATTTTGGCGATGTCGCAAGGAGTATTGCCGCCTCGGCAAGAGGTATCCTCGCCTCGGGAAGACCAAGCTGAAGCGCTGAATCAACGCATGACTTTGTTATAGTCGCAGCCTGCGGATAAGCAAGGCCTACATCTTCACTCGCAATTACAAGAAGTCTCCTGCAAGCTGAAATCAAATCTCCCGCTTCCAAAAGACGGGCAAGATAATAAACCGCCGCGTCAGGGTCAGAACCGCGGATTGATTTCTGGAGCGCTGACATTATGTCAAAATGAGCATCGCCGTCACGGTCTGCACGCATAGCACTTCTCTGAGTAACAAGCTTTGCATCAGAAAGCGATACACAAAGCTTTCCGTCTATCTCAACAGCACTTCCGAAAAGAAGCTCCACGGCATTGAGCGCTTTTCTCACATCTCCGCCACAAGCGGATGCTATATGCTCAACTACACCGTCTTCAAAGCTCACCTCGTCCGAAAGCTTTGAGAACGCGCGTTCTATCGCAAGCTTTACATCCCCTGCTTCGAGCGGACGAAATTCAAATACTGTCGCACGCGAAAGTATCGCACTGTACACATAAAAGTATGGATTTTCGGTAGTGGACGCGATAATCGTAAGCTTGCCGTTTTCCATAAACTCAAGAAGCGACTGCTGCTGTTTCTTGTTGAAATACTGAATCTCGTCAATATACAACAGGACACCGTTTGGGGTGAGCAAGGTATCAAGTCCTGCAACAATCTCTTTTATATCGGAAATGGAAGCCGTCGTCGCATTGAGCTTTTTAAACTCACGCGAGGTATGCTTTGCAATTATTTCAGCAACGGTAGTCTTCCCTATTCCGCTCGGCCCATAAAAGACCATATTGGGAATCTGTCCGCTGAGGATAATTCGGCGCAGAAGCCCACCCTCGCCCAGAATATGCTTCTGACCGAAGACATCATCTAAATTGTCAGGTCTGATTCTGTCAGCAAGGGGTCTGTACATACGCGCCTCCGTTTTTTAGTAAAGAGGATACTTATCGCAGAGAGCCTTTACGCAATCGGCAATATACTCCTTCTTTGTGTCAAATGCAGTTGCTGTGAGGTGGATAAGGCGAGCAATCTCAGCCATATCACTCTCACCGAAACCACGGCTTGTAACAGCAGGTGTACCGATACGGACACCGCTTGTAACAAACGGCTTCTCAGGGTCGTCCGGGATAGAGTTCTTATTAAGCGTAATTCCAACCTCATCAAGACGGTGTTCAAGCTCTTTACCTGTAACGCCGACCTTGCGAAGGTCAACAAGCATAAGGTGGTTATCTGTACCGCCTGAAACAAGGTCAAAGCCACACTGAACGAGAGCATTTGCAAGAGCCGAAGCGTTTGCGACAACCTTCTTCTGATAGCTTGTAAATTCAGGCTTTAATGCCTCGCCAAAGCAAACTGCCTTTGCAGCGATGATGTGCATAAGCGGGCCGCCCATTGTTCCCGGGAACACCGCCTTATCAATCTGCTTTGCAAGCTCTTCCTTGCAGAGGATGATACCGCCACGCGGGCCGCGGAGAGTTTTATGTGTTGTGGTTGTAACAACATCAGCATACGGAACAGGGCTCGGATGAACACCTGCCGCTACAAGACCTGCAATATGAGCCATATCGACAACAAAGTAAGCACCAACGCTCTTTGCGATGTGAGCAAAGCGCTCAAAGTCGATAATTCTCGGATAAGCTGACGCACCTGCGATAATCATCTTCGGCTGGCATT
>JAZOAS010000018.1:0-16818 GCA_045595605.1 Eubacteriales bacterium | reverse complement strand
GGTGTTCGGGCTGACATTGACTGTTCCGAGAAGCTCGCCACCTGAGAAGCAATAGTTTACAGACGGAGCAACTACCGCGTTAAGTCTGTCTGCCGCAATCTCAAGAGGACGGTTTGCATTGTGGATGTCGGTAGCAAGAGTAAGGTGATAACCGTGCTGCTCAACGACACCGGTCGGGATAATGACAGTCTTTGTCTTCTCCATTGCCTCTTTCATTTCTTTTACTGTCATTCTTGACATAAAGTAAGCCATTTTCTATTCCTCCATTTATCTAGTCAATCTTGACTTTTACTACAACTTTTTTGCACATAGCAGGCTTGTCAACCGCTCTGCACGGACGGTGAAGGTCTGCAGGATAAAACACCGCAAATCTCTTGTCCTTCAAAATAAGGTTTTCAGTTTCAACCTCGTATATCCAGCAGTCGCCCGCTTCATTTTCACGAACAAGCGTTTTTTCAGCAGTAGTAATCGGCGCCCAGCCGATAAGCTCTTCCCCGCCGTAAACATACTGAATGTCAATATATTTCTTATGCGCTTCCGAAAGATTTGCATCTACGCGAGTTTCAAACTCCTGAACATTGTAGAAAAGATTATCGCCGTCAAGCTCGTATCTTCCGAGCTCAACCTTGCTGAAATCTGTTTCTGCGAGAAACTTGAGAGCATCGTAAACTCTTCCGAGACCTTTATAATTCTCAAAATTTTCTATCTTATCGAAAATCATTTCAGTCTTCCTCCGTATATTTTTTTATTGCTTGTAAAAATTATAAATGCAAATTTCGATTATGTCAAGCCTTATCCGTAATTTCAAAGAGATATCCGGTATGTCTTGGCAAGAAATCATTTTCTATATCTATCGCATCGCCGTGAATCTGCTTCAAGGCCTTTCCTTCCGGCATTTTTATATCCGCTTTACCGTGTGACGCCGTATGCAGGAAGAAATAGCTCTTGTTTGCATAGATTACAGCATCCTTATCGCTGTACATATGAACGCCTTTACTCCTGCAGAACTCACGAAGCTCATCAGTTGTTATTTCGTGATTTTTATATGTAACAACAAGGCAATTTTCGTTTTCTTCTGCAATTTTCTTAAGTTTTTCCGTCATTTTAGGCGTGAGAATTATAAATACTTTATACTTGTTTTTTATCTTCTCAAAATCAGATGCAAGATATGAATCATACGGAGTCCCCATAAGACCTAAGTTTATTCTTCCGTCATAAAGCGTCTTATAGAAAAGGTGTATCTCGGAGTTTCTCACAAGCGGAACAGAGCCTTCATCCGCAATAACCGCAACCTCACTTACACTCGACATATCCTTTCCGAGTGACGCTTTTGTAATTTTAAGAAACTCACTGAACATCTGCATATACGGTGAATAGTGATACCATCCGCCGCCCATATCAAACCACCAGAGCGCATGGGAATGAGTAAGCGCACGAGCATAATGCTGCTTTATGTTCTCAATCGCAACATTGCGCTCCCTCGGCTCGTAATTCGGATTTCTGAAATGCGGAATATCAAACAGAGGCTTTGTAAGATGCGTTCTCGTATCGTTTTCTACAAAGTAAAGCTTTCCGTGCGCTTTAAGACTGTCAACCGGAACCATACACGGATGATCAAACCCCATCGGTCTGCCATTCATATACGATACCGGACTGCACAAGAAGTCTATCGACTTATCATTGAGGACTCTTTCAAGCGCAAAATGCGCCCATCCACGAGTAGGCACTTCAAAGGTGTAACCGTAGAAAGACCCTATAACAAGCCTCTCCCCCGTCAACTTTTTCGCAAAAGCCGCAAACTCACAGATTCTGTCTGCCGTCACTTTTGATATAAAAGCATAGTACTCATCTTCCGTTCCCGAAAGATCGTTCTCCTTTATATATTCTGCAAACTTCTCTCTTGAGCGCTTTCCCTTTGAACCGTCGAGGTCATACGGAAACCACTCCTCAGCATTTCCTGCAGCAAGCTGGTATCCTATAACACTATCACGATACGGAGCTTTCTCAATATGCTCAATGAACATTGAAAGATATTTCTTTGTATCCTCTGCCCACTTATCAGAAGCATAACATGGTCTCTTTTTATCCGGATTTGCATTTCCGATGTCACAAAGCTCGTCAGGATTCTCTCTTTCCCAGCGAAGCGGAAGTGACATATTGACTCTCGGAAAGATATAGGCATCCGGACAAGCTTCGAGAATCTGCCCGAAAGTTCTGTCAAGAATTCCAAAATCAGGCTCTTCGTTTTCAAAAATACCCGGAGCAAACGGCGGAATTTCATTCATTTCCTGAATTCCGCGAGTTGCAAAATAAACAGGCACAGAAAAGAGGTTGTAGCCTGCATCTGTAAAATCGTCATACCGTGCATTTTCCACAAAGTATGTGATATATGCATTCGCGGGTATCGGCTCTCCGTTAACAAAGAGAGCCGGAACTCCACCGTGGTTTTTCACCTCTGATCTTATCATTGTGAACCTCCTGATTCAAGCAATTAAAGATTATAATACCTATCAAACTCTGCCGGATGCGGAATTGCCGCAAGCTCGCGGACCTCTGCCCTCTTTGTAGCAATGAAGTTGTCTATAAGCTCCTTCGGGAAAACTCCGCCGGCTGTGAGATAATCGTTATCAGCTTCAAGAGCGTCAAGAGCTTCGTCGAGAGAGGTCGGAAGATGAGAAAGCTTTGCCTTTTCCTCCTCCGGAAGATGGAAAAGATTTACATCATACGGACCCCAGCCATTTTCGTGCGGATCGATTTTATTGATAACACCGTCGATCCCTGCCATGAGTATTGCCGCATAGCAGAAGTACGGGTTGCAGGTTGCATCAGGATTACGAAGCTCAAAGCGACGGAGCTCAGGCGCTTTTGCATATGCGGGGATTCGGATAACCGCGCTTCGGTTTGAGGTTGCATACCCAACAGTGACCGGAGCTTCAAAGCCCGGCACAAGGCGTTTGAAGGAGTTTGTGCTCGGGTTCGTGATTGCACAGAGGGATGAAATGTGCTTGAGAAGACCGCCCATGAAGTAATGCGCCTCACGGCTTAAGTTGGAATATCCGTTATCATCCGAGAATACAGGCTCGCCGTCTTTAAGGAGAAGCATATGGACATGCATACCGTTTCCTGCCTCACCCATTACAGGCTTCGGCATAAAAGTTGCAGACATACCATGCTTTATAGCCGTGTTGTGGATGATGTACTTAATCATCATTGTAGCATCTGCCATTTTTGACATCTGTCCAAGCTCCGGCTCAATCTCAAACTGACCGCCTGCACCAACTTCAGGGTGGTGGTAGTTAAGCGCGATTCCCGCCTCGTCAATGAGCATACACATCTCACTTCTCGCCTCATACGATACATCAAACGGCTTTGCAATATGGTAGTTCTTCTGCTTTGCAACTACATTGCCAAGCCCTTCAACGCCGCTGTTCCAGTGTGCCTGGCAAGCGTCAAGGTTCATGCTCACGGAATTCGGCTTCACTTCCCAACCAACATTATCAAAGAGATAGAACTCAAACTCAGGGAGAATGAGCATTGTATCGGCGATACCTGTCTTTTTGAGGTACTCTTCAGCAGCGATAACGATATTTCTCGGATACTGCGCAAGAGGTCTGTTCTCAGGATTATCGATTATCATCGCGTTACCCGTCATCGAGAGTGTCGGAATTTCACAGAACGGGTCGATAACTGCGGTATCGGGGTCAGGAATAAATACCATATCGCTCTTCTCAACTACGGCATAGCCATAGTTTGAAGCATCAAAGCCAATTCCGTTCTTCATTGTTTTTTCGGAAAAGTTCTTTGCAGGAATCGTTACATGGCGGAACTGACCGTTGATATCAACCATTTTGAAGTCAACCATTTTGATATCGTTCTCTGCAATAATTTTTAAAATGTCCTTTACTGTCTTTCCCATTTTACTTCCCCTTTTCAGTTTATATTATAAGTTCCAGATTGGATTACCTATTGCTATGCGCAAATTTTCTGTTTCGTCAAAAATTTCGACGCGGTAAAACTTGCAATTTTTAATTTTGAACGTAAAGTTGTTCCCCTTGTCAGGAGATATCTTCTCTTCACATACAACACCTTCATCATTGATGAGAAGCATCTTGTATGTATGTCCGTCTTTTTTCGTGCTCTTGTGGAAATCGCCAACAAAAACTTCGAGCTCTTTTCCCGCAAAGTCACAAACACCGCCCATTGCAGTGTCGCCTATCGCCATTTTTATTCCGACACCACCGCAGACGAAATCACCAACTCTTAAATGCGAAATATAAGAGCTGTTCTTCTTCTCTTCTGCATAAATGGTAGTGAGCGCATCAGTCGTCGGGACACTGTGCCTATCCTCTCCCGCACACGCCCAGAGGCGCTTACCGAGAGCAAGAAGCTCACACCAGAGTTTGTAGTTCATCTCTGTCTGTTCATCTTTTATTTCGCGGTAGAAGACTTCGATTCCAATCTCGTCCTCAAAGAAGTATTCAAGCGGATCGTCAGATTCCATTATAAGCTTTGGGTGCGGATAGACAAAGAACCCGCCGTTGTCCTTAATAAATCGGATGAGCTCGCACATCCTTGCACGGGTAAAATCAGGATAGATGAAATGACCTTCCGCACCACCCTCAAACTCAAACTCAGGAAATGCTTCAAGAAGTTTCTCGAGCGGCTTCGGACCTTCAAAAATCATATTGTAATGCATCATCTTATTTTTAGCTTTGCTGTCAGATATAACAGTGCCGGGCTCACTTCCGCCGATAAAGGTGCCGTCCTCCCACTCCGGAAGATACATATGCCTTACCTGCCTATGGTCCAAAATTGAAACGAAGTCCATTCCAAGCGCTTTCATGCCTTCTTTCCACTCTGAAAGAGTGCACTGACCGTCACTCGTTCCACCGGAGTTTGAATGGTTATGTAAATCTCCATGGAACGCGCGTCTTCCTGCATATAATTTTTCAATATGTGACATTGACCTTAATTCCTTTGCAAAGTTTTCTTCTATTATTGTACCATATTTTCCTCTAAAATAAAAGGTAAAAAGTAAAAAACTACCTGAGCAAAAGCTCAGGTAGTTAGATTTTCTATTAACCCTTAACAGAGCCAATCATAACGCCCTTAACGAAGTACTTCTGAAGGAACGGATAAACCGCGATAATCGGAAGAACCGCAACAGCGATTGTTGCATACTTGATAGCATTTTCAGCAAATCTTGTATCACGGGCAGCACCCTCAGCAACATCATCCATAACGCCCTGAAGAACGATCTGGCGAAGGATAATCTGGAGCGGATACTTAGCCTCATCTGTGAAGTAGATGAGCGGTGAGAAGAAGTTGTTCCACTGTGCAACGGCGACAAAAAGACCGATTGTAGCAAGAACAGCAGTTGAAGTCGGGAGAACGAGATACCAGAGGATACCGATATCGTTAAGACCGTCAAGCTTACCTGACTCTTCAATCTCCTTCGGGAAGCCTGCAAAGAAGCTTCTCATAATAATAGCATTGTAAGCTGTGAATGCCGGCGGGAGAACAACTGCCCAGATTGTGTTAACGAGTCCGAGCCACTTCATACAAAGGAAGCCAGGAATCATACCGCCACCGAAGAACATCGTAATCATAACGAGGATGTTAAGAACTTTGCCGCCCGGAAGACGGTTCGGCTTACTGAGCGCGTATGCACCTGTTGACATAACAGCAAGTGCGAGAAAAGTACCGACAACTGTATAGATAATTGTATTCTTATAGGCGACAAAAAGAGTCGGCTTTGAGAAAACGAACTTGTATGTTTCAAGTGTTGCACCGAATTTTCCGTCAACAACCGGCCAGATACCAACTTTACCCTGGACAACATCCCATGTTCCGGAAATTGAAACCGAAATCATATGGAGAATCGGGAAAAGGATAACGAGAACTACAAACCAAAGGACGAGATTTCTAAGTAACCAACCGATACTAAACTTTTTTTCTACCATTTTAAAATCTCCTCCTTACCAAAGACTTGTTTCGCTGACTGTTCTTGCGACATAGTTCGAAACTATAACAAGAATCAAGCAAACAACTGAGTTAAACAAACCTACCGCAGTACCGTAGCTGTAGTTAGCTCCGGCAAGACCTGCCTGATAAACATAAACAGAAATAATTTCCGATGTTTCATATGTGGACGGGCTACCGAGGAGGTATGCCTTTTCGAAACCAACAGAGAAAAGTGAACCCATGCGGAGAAGAAGCATTGTGATGATTGTCGGAGCGATACTCGGAAGAGTGATACTCCAGAGGCAACGCATCTTTCCTGCACCGTCAACAACAGCAGCCTCATAAAGCTGCGGGTCAACATTTGTAAGAGCAGCGAGGTAGATGATAGCACCCCAACCTGTTTCCTGCCAGAGGCTTGAACCTATGTAAAGAGTTCTGAACCAACGTGCATCGTAGAGAACATTTGTTGCATCAAGACCGATAGAAGCTAAAGCCTTTGTGAGAAGACCGCCTGTCGGGTTGAAGAGCATTGTAACGATACCGACGATGATAACCGTTGAGAAGAAGTGAGGCATGTAGCTTATTGTCTGTACAAACTTCTTAAAACGAGCACTCTTTGTTTCATTAAGAATAAGAGCAAGAATGATCGGCATCGGGAATCCCCAAAGAAGACTGTAAAGAGAAAGAACGAAAGTGTTCTTAATCATTCTCCATGCAAATTTGTAATTGAAGAATCTGACGAAGTGGTCAAAACCAACCCACTTACTGTCCATGAGTCCAACGAACGGCTTATAATCCTTAAATGAAATTATGATACCGTACATCGGGAAGTAGTGGAAGAGCGCAAGAATGATAACTGCAGGAAGAACGAGAAGCATGAGGTATTTACCGTCATTGAACTTCTTGAGCCATGCAGGGGTTGCACTCTCAGGGGAACTTGGCAGGACTTCTGCCTGAACTTTTTTTGTCGCCTTCAAAGTTTTCAACTCCTTGATTTTTCTTTTGCACATCCCACCCGACAGAATCGGGCGAAGGACACGCTTAAAGTATTTGAATACAACAGACAAGATAAGTCGGCCGAGCCCTTCTCCGCAAACAGCAGAGAGAAAAGTTTGTTTCCGACATTTATCTGCAATCGTATTATACAACAAAATCATATATAATATGAACTGTTATTTTTTTAGATAGTCACCAAAATTATGGTTTTCACGAAAAATAATTAAAAAAGTTACAAATGATATCTCAAAAAATCATTTTTGAACTTTTGGTCGTAAAATGGGTCTTAATTTTGACAAAACAGTTGTTTTTCAAATTTTTACCCGTTTTTTCCTTGTTAATAACTCGTTAACATTCTACAGAAAATAACATATTTTTACATTCAAATTTATTTATTTCTTATTCTTAGCTGTTTGAATCTTCTCCAAAATGCTTCTTCCTGTATTCACCCGGTGTATATCCGGTATATTTCTTAAACAGTCTTATGAAGGTGTTTATATTCGGAAGACCTACCATTTCAGCAATATCTTTATTCTTATTCTGCGGATTTTCACTGAGTATCACCGCTTTTTTTATCCGGTAGTTGTTTATATAATCAGTGAGATTTATATTTGTCTTTTCCTTGAAATAAGAAGAGATATATGCACCTGTGAGCTTAAGCTTTTCTGCAAAGAGATTTAAGTATATATCCTCAGAATAATGATTTTCAACATAATCGAAAATATAACTGATTATATAATCGTCCTCGCGCTTATTCTCCTTTATAAATTCCATTATATCATGCACAAAACCAAAGCATATCTCGCGATATTCCTCGGGCGTCGTTGCAACCGAAAGTCTTCCGTAAACCGATGAAACATCTACACTTTCAGGCACAGTATAGAACACACGGTTAACAAGCTTTATCGCACAGTTTACTATCTCAGTGCAAAGAAGGTGCATCTCAAAGCGATTTACTTCTTTCCTCAGGTTGTATTCAATAATTTCATCAATCTTCTTGATCGCATCCTCTTCCGTGCCATTCTGGAGAAGCGCTGAAAGCTTGCCCATTTCCTCAACAGAGAAATAGAACCTGCTGACGCCCCCCTTGCCCTGATTCTCCGAAAGAACCTGGGTTTCGGTAATCGGCTTTGCATATTTTACTGCTTCCAGAAGATTTCCATAAACCTCTTTTATATTATCAGCTCCGCCATGAACATCAGAGACCGACACCGTAAAATACGCATACTCTGACTCATTTGAAAGCTTTTTGAGAATATCGTCAAGGATATTCTGCGGCGAGACCTCAACAGCTGCATCAAACACAGACACGATACCGTCTCTCTCCGTCTGGAAAGTAACCGCTGATATCCCCCATGTTTCAAGATACATCTCAATAAGCTGTTTTAAAAGGAATGTCGCCTTTCCTGTGTCCTCTTTCATATAAGAATTAAACTTCTTCATATAGCTTACTTTGAAATATATCATAAAGAAAGCTTTTGAATAGTTTACCTGCGCCTCGATATCCTGTATTCCCGCATAAACATCGCGCATATGCGCCTGCAAAAGCATCGAATCAAGCACCGAATCGCCGTTTTTTCCAACAGGAGCCATCGACCTTTCCTGTGAAGAGATTATCTTTACAGCCAAAAAAAGCTCCTTAAAGCTATTGATACCGCTTTCAAATTGTGTTCTCACAATAGGATTTGACATCAGCATCTCTGATATGTCTCTGATTTTACTTGCAGCAATTTTGGATATCACCAAAGAGAAGAGAAGTGAAAGTATTGCGAGAATCACAAAAACAAAAGAGTATATAAACACTACGCTCTGTTTCTCCGCTCTCACCTCAGACGGCGAAACTACATCAAAAATTTCAAGCTCTCCGTTTTTGTCATCCGAAAAATTAAATATATCCGCAGATTTTATCTTCTTTGATTCAAATATATCTTCTTCTCCGTATTGAGCAACAACTTCGCCTGATAAATGAATCACATCACCTTCTTTTGTTCTTATTCCGGATATTCCGTAATCCTCAGAAAGTGACACAGCATCAATAAGCACTACCGTTACATACCGACTTTCCGTTGCAGGCTTGTAAACAATCGGCATAAGCTCTATATCAACGCGTTTTGCGTCGCGGACCGTTGTATATACGGACGATGGAAAAACCTCAAACATTTTTCCTTTTCCAGCTCTTGATAACCAAAAATCAGCGTTGTAAGTTTCGTTTACAAAAAATTGATTATAAAAAATATCCGCTGCATATGTACCCGTGAGCTCGTATATATACCCACTTTTTTGTGTATCCACCAAAAACGCGCCTGAAAGATACTTTGAAAACTCATTTTGCCGTCTATCCACAAAAATTGCACGCATCTCTGCACGAAGAGAATTGTCATCAATATACGAGCCATTCTCAAATTTATCACTTGCAGCAATCTTCACCGAAAGCTCAGACATCGTATATCTTATCTGAGATATAATTCTGCTGACATCCTCTGCATTATCCCGAAAGTTCTGTTCCAAGCTGTGCTTTGCTATATTGCGAATTCTGTGCGAATTGTCAATCTGCAAAATTCCGAAGGCAATAGATATAATCAAAATTACAGCTATAAAGCAACTTAGAATTTTAAAAAAGAATCCGTTATTTTTAAACTTCACCTTTTCTCCCCTCACAAATCACGATTTTTTTAAGTCGAAAATATATTTATGTTTAAATATTATACTACACATATATAAAAAAAGCAAAGATTTTTTATCTTTGCTTTTTTATCACTTATAATATTCAGTTTTATTTTTGACTATCTATATCGTTATTTTTCTTTTTCTTCATCATTATTGCACGATATATATTGACTATAATTATCGCAAGAATAAATACCGCAACAACAAATAACAACGCTCTCGCCGCACCGCTTGTTGCAAGAAGAACTGCCGCAATACCCAGAATTCCGCTTACGAGATAGAGTATCAGAACGGTCTGCTTCTGCGAAAAGCCGACATCGATAAGGCGATGATGAACATGACCGCGGTCAGGGCTCATCGGGCTCTGACCGTTCATAAGACGACGGCATATTGCAAATACAGTGTCAAAAATCGGAAGACCCAGAATAAGAAACGGCGCCGCAAATGACAATATTGCATACGACTTGAACATTCCCTGAATTGACAGCGTTGCGAGAATAAAACCGAGGAAGGTTGCCCCGGTATCACCGACAAACATCTTTGCAGGGTTGATGTTATACGGCAAAAATCCGATACACGCGCCAGCTACCACCGCAGTTACAATCATTATATTGAACTCCGAAACGATAGCAGCTATTATGAGAAGCGAAATTGAAGCAATCGTGCAGACGCCAACCGAAAGTCCATCGATACCGTCGATAAGGTTGACGGCATTCGTTATCGCAACTATCCACAAAACTGTTATCGGCGCTGACCAGAAGCCGAGATTCAAATATGCTTTATCACTGAAGATGTTTATGTTCGATATAACATCTATACGCGTGCCGTGAAGAACCACAATAATCGCTGCAAGTATCTGTACAAGAAACTTGAGCTTCGCAGGTAAGGCTACGGCATCATCTATCATACCAAGAATTACTATGACAACAGCACCAAGCAGAATCCCCTGCATTTCAAGATCGACAGGTACAAGAATTACAACAGTCACGAGAAATGCAAAGAAAACCGCAAGACCGCCAAGGCGAGGAATGGGTTTTTTATGCATTCTGCGCTCGTCCTTCGGAACATCTATCGCGCCGATTTTATGGGCAATGTACTTTGCAAGCGGTGAAAGCACAAACGAGAGTATCGCCGCCATCAGAAAACCGGCAACGGTTCTGAAAATCGTAATTTTATCCATTACACAATCCTCTTTTATCTTTCAGGAATGCTTATACGCGGGGTTTCGGAACGAAGCCGACCTTCTTGCGGATTTTTACGAGGTTTCTTTCTGCAAGAGATGCCGCCCTCATTGCATTCTTAGAATAAATTTCTTCGAGGTAATCTTTGTTCTTCAGAAGGTCTTCCGTTCTCTCACGGATAGGTCTGAGCATTTCTACAACAGCTTCGCCGACAGCAGTCTTGAAGTCGCCGTAGCCTTTTCCCTCAAACTCACGCTCAATTTCCTCCATGCTCTTCTTCGCCGCAATGGAGTAAATCGTCATAAGGTTATTTACGCCGCTCTTCCCTTCGCGGAACTCTACCTTTGCCTCACTGTCAGTGACCGCACGCTTGAACTTTCTCATGATATCTTCAGGCTTATCAAGAAGAAGAATGTATGAGTTCGGGTTTGTATCAGATTTTGACATCTTCTTATCAGGCTCGGCAAGGCTCATGATTCTTCCACCGACTTTCGGGATGTACGGTTCAGGAATCTTGAACACATCGCCGTGGTGGTTGTTGAATCTCTGAGCGATATTGCGGGCAAGCTCAAGGTGCTGTTTCTGGTCCTCACCTATCGGAACGAAGTCCGCATTGTAAAGAAGAATGTCAGCAGCCATAAGAACAGGATAGTCAAAAAGACCCGCGTTGATATTGTCAGCATGCTTTAATGACTTGTCCTTGAACTGCGTCATTCGGGATAACTCACCGTACATCGTGTAGCAGTTGAGTATCCACGAAAGCTCAGCGTGCTGCTGGACATGGCTCTGAATATACATGATATTTTTCTCGGGGTCAAGACCGCAGCCTATGAGAAGCGCAAGAAGAGAAAGCGTCTGCTCACGAAGCTTTTTCGGGTCCTGACGGACAGTTATCGCGTGCATATCAACAACACAGAACAAGCAGTCGTAAATATCCTGCATCGTGACCCAGTTTGTGATAGCGCCCATATAGTTTCCCATTGTTATATTTCCGGAAGGCTGGATTCCCGAAAAAACAAGTTGTCTTTTTTCTGTATTCTCCATATTTATATCTCCTTTAGCCGACATAGTCGTTAAGAACTTTGGCAAGTCTCGCTATACCCTTTTCAATATCCGAGATTGACGGAAGCGAGAAGTTGAGACGGAAGCACGGGCTTATCTTAGTATCGTCTGCCGAGAAAGCAACACCCGGAACAATCGCAACCTTTGCCTCTTTTGCACGGGCAGTCAGGACTGCACCGTCAAATCCGTCAGGCAATGTGCACGAAATAAACAGACCTCCGTCAGGACGGGTAAAGGAAACCTTCGGAGAAAATTCCTTTTCCATACACTCAATCATCTTATCTGCCTTCTGGCGGTACAAATCACAAGTCTTTTTGATGTGAGCATCAACATTGAACTTATCGAGATATTCTGCCGTAAGCATCTGGAAGAAGAGGTTTGTATGTACATCCGAAACCTGCTTTGCAACGGTAAGCTTATTTATTATACTCTTATCAGCACAAACGAAACCGACGCGGATACCCGGCGCAAGAATCTTGGAATACGAACCTGCGAAAATGACGCGGCCGTTTGTATCCATGCTCTTTATCGGCGGAATATGCTCACCGCGGAAGCGAAGCTCAAAATAGGGACTGTCCTCGATGATGATAACATCATACTCCTCCGCAAGAGCGAGAAGGCGCTTTCTGCGCTCAAGGCTCATTGTTGTTCCCGTAGGATTCTGGAAGGTCGGGATAGTATAAATTATCTTTACATTCTTTTCAGACTTAAGCTTTTCTTCAAGCTCGTCTATCTTCATACCGTCATCATCGACAGATACACCGACAAGACGGACGCCGTAAGAACGGAAAGCGTTAAGCGCGCCTACAAAGCTCGGGTCTTCACAAATAACAACATCGCCCTCGTTGAGGAAGATTTTCGCAGTCATCTCTATCGCCTGCTGACCGCCACTTGTGATGATGAGGTCGTCATTCTCTCCCCCGACACCGTACTTTTCGCTGATTCTCTTTTTTGTTATATCACGAAGCGGAGTATATCCCTCACTTACGCCATACTGCAAAGCATTTGCAGCGCGAGTTTCAAAAATAGTCGTCGCAATTCTCGACATAGCATCTACCGGGAAGCTGTCAGGCGCCGGATTGCCCGCCGCAAAGGAAATGAGCTCCGGGTCATTCGGCATTTTTAAGATTTCACGAATCGCCGACGGCTTAAGTGAAGATATTCTCTCTGAAAATTCCATGTTTTTGCGCCTCCAAAGTTCAAATATACTAAAGAATATTTTACCATAACAATTAAAAAATATCAACCGAAAATCGCATAAAACAGATAATGCACCGAATTAAAATCCGGTGCATTGAACATTTATTTTTTCACCCCGGGAAGACGCGCATAAATTCGCGCAAGCTTCTCCCCCTTCGGAAAGCGCTTTATGTCTTCTTCATCAATCGCACGAAGAATAATAAGCGATGCGATATACACAATTCCGCCAACTGCGATAGCAATAACCGTCGCAACCTTTTCGGGCATAAGCATACACAAAAGAACTGACGAAAGCTTTGCGCTTACTCCGCAAAAAACCGCAGAAACAAGCGGTTTTGCAAACACTGTAATGTAGTTCAGCTTTACTTTGGTGTTCTTGATTAAGAAGTACAAACTGATACTCATTATCATTATATAACAAAGAAGTGTGCCAATCGCCGCGCCCTTTATGTTTATCACGGGGATTCCAACGGTTATATAATTGAAAACAAGCTTAAACGCCGCACAGCCAATCATAATTTTCACCGGAAGGTCTGCCCTGCCGATTGCCTGGAGCATGCTATTTATCGGCGAGCAGGTTGCCGAAAAGATAACAGCGATTCCGAGAATCGCAAGAAGCGGAGCCGCAATTTCAACCTCTTCCGGACGACCGCCATACAAGAGCGAAAGAACCCCGTGCGAGAGCGAGGACATCCCTATTCCCGCAGGGAGAACAAGCAGCATCGTCATCCGAAGAACGCTCTCAACATTCTCTTTCAAAGAATCTGCATTCTTTTCTGTCCACGCGGTTGTTATCGCAGGAAGCGCACTTACGCCAAACGCTACGGTAAATGTCGGGATGAGGTTATAGAGATTAACTGCCATTCCCTTATAGCAACCGTTTAAGTAATTCGGGATATCTTCTGCCGCTTTTCCAAGCGGGATAGCTGCATCGTAAATGTCCCGAATCGCCGTCGGGTCAAGACCTACGGCATGGTGTAATCTGTTCATTACAGACCAGAGGTCAATTACACCCGTAATCTGACCGACACACGAACCGAGCGCTATCGGAATTGCAATCTTTATAATTTTCTTTAGTATTGTCTTCGTCGGAGTTGTCTCCTGCGGAGCTGAGAGTTCCTCTTCGGTTATCTTATCCCCACTCTTCTTGTGACGGATATATACCGAGAGAAAACTTCCGAGCGCACCAAGCGCAACACCAAGTATCGCACCTGCCGCCGCGACCTGCAAAACAGCAAGACGGGCTTCTTCAAAATCAGAAAACGCTCTTCCGAAAACCGTTCCCGCAGTCTCATACTCACTCATACCGAGCTTGTATGCTGCCATAGAAAGACCAAGTCCGAAGATAAGCTTTACGACAACCTCAGAAACCTGAGAGAATGCCGTCGGGTACATATTCGAAAGGCCTTCGTAATAGCCCTTATACGCAGAGGTCAGGCATACAAAAAACACAGTCGGCGCCATAGCCATAACAGCGAGATATGCCCCGGGGTTATTTATTGTTTTTACAAGGAATCCCGCGCCGAAAAAGAGAATACAGAAGCCCACCGTTCCGGTGACGAGAAAAACCGCGTTTGCAAGTTTCAAAGTCCGCCTTACATCGCGGAATCTTCTTTCCGAAACACTCTCTGCGACAATTTTAGCAATTGCAACCGGAAGACCGGCATTGGAGATAACATACACCGGCATATAAAGGTCGTACGCCGTTGAGAAATATCCCATACCGTCTCCGCCGAGAATGTTCGCAAGAGGAATTTTAAAGATAGCGCCAAGAAGCTTTACTATCAAAGCTGCAACAGAAAGAATGAACGCTCCTTTAAAAAAGCTTTGTTTTTTTCGTTGCATTAAAAGCTCTCCTTTGTTTTATCTTCCTAAAAATTCAATAGCACTCTTCATATCGGAAGCTCCGAAAACAGAAGAGCCCGCAACTATTACATCTGCTCCCGCTTCCTTTGCAACCTCAACATTTTCACAGGTTACGCCGCCGTCAATCTGAAGAAGGCAGTCCGGATTCTTCTCATTTATAAGCTTTCGAGCTTCTGCTATCTTCGGGAGACATTTTTCAATAAACTTCTGACCGCCAAAGCCCGGTTCAACAGTCATAATGAGAATCATATCGAGAAGGTCTATGTACTTTTCAAGAGCAGAAACAGGTGTGTTCGGCTTAATGGAAAGCGCCGCCTTAACGCCCGCTTCTCTGATTCTCTTAAGAGTTTTTTCCACATCAGAATCACATTCCTCGTGGATGGTTATGACATATGCACCCGCCTTGATGAAATCATCAAGGTAGAAATCAGGGTCTGAAATCATAAGGTGAACATCAAGCGGAAGCTTTGAGCCTTTCGAAAGCGCCTTTACAACAGGTGCGCCGATTGTGATGTTCGGAACGAAGTGTCCGTCCATAACATCAACATGCGCCCAGTCAGCGCCCGCAACCTCGAGACGCTTCATCTCACTTTCAAGATTAGCAAAATCTGCCGATAAAATCGACGGTGATACAATAGCCATAATATATTTCCTCCATTTTTGTAACTTACTATATTATACCACTACATAAAAAAAGGTCAATGAACATTTAAAAATAATTTCTCATAAACTGATACTGTATAGAAACGGCGACGGCGCTTTAATATCTCATATGCTCTCCGCATACAAAACAGAGCGTCATGTTTTTTCGCCCTTTCTTTCATATAGTCTGCCCGATGAAGCGTTTGTTCATCGGGCAGAGCAGCTAAACAATCTCTTTTATGCTCTTCTCCGCATTTTTCCGCGAAAGCATTACCTCATGCCCACACGAAAGACAGCGAAGCTTCACATCCATACCTACCCGCGTCACACTCCACACATCACTTCCGCACGGATGCTTCTTTTTTGTCTTTACAGTTTCTCCGACCCGAAGCTCCATTACGCTTTCCTCGCTTTAGGAAGGATTATCGTCTTGTTCTTTTTTGACTCGCGGTAAATGACAAACTTGTTGCCGATGCACTGTACAGGCTCAGCGCCCGTTGCCTCGCATATTTCGTCGCACGCGCTTCTCGTATCAAGGAAAGCGTTTTCCAAAATCTTAATCTTTATGATTTCATTTGCCTCAAGCGCAAGATTTACCATCTCGACCGTCTCTTCGTCGATACCGCCCTTTCCTATCTGATACTTCGCCTCAATTCCGTTTGCGATTCCTCTTAAATACGCTCTCTGTTTTCCTGTCATTTTTATCTCCTTCCTATTTCGTAAGAATTTCTATGTTCGTTCCGTAGAAGATATCGCTTCTTCCACTCATCATTTTGCAGAACTCTTCAAACTGCTCCCAACGCTCAGGGTATATATCAAATTCGAATGAATGTCCCCATATTGAGAAGACTTTTGGAGTGTCTGTTTTTAGATTCAAAAACTCCTCGCCCATCTTAAAAAGCTTGTCCCACTCGCCATGATGATAAAGCGTCATTCTGTACTGATAAAGGTCAGGATACGGCTCAAAGCTGTTAGTTGTCTCGACCGTTCTTGCATATTCTATTATAGTATTGTTCTTTACAAGTCCTGCGACGCGAGCATCGCAGTTCGGACCTGCACAAGGATACGCCATACCACGGACCTCATAGCCTACAAGCTCCGAAAGCTTATACCTGTCCTCTTCAACCTGCCTCACAATCTCACTTTCATCCTCTATCGCAATAAGATATGGATGTGTAAGCGTATGCGCTGCGACCTCGTGGCCGTCGTATATATACTTTACATCCTCTCTTTTATTCTT
>JAZOAS010000017.1:0-15606 GCA_045595605.1 Eubacteriales bacterium | reverse complement strand
GAGGGAACTCCTTTCTTCCCATACCGTAAGCCGTATCTCGATTCGAAGTGCGGAATTGAGCGCTATGCACAGATGCCGAGAGTGCGCATAAATGCAATTTCTCCGATTGACGATAATATTCTTGACGGTGCCTATGACCCTGATGTCCGCAAATATGGTGATGTGATTCCTCATGGACGCCCACACCATACTCACACTATGCCGAAATATTTTAATGCTGAAGAGACGTTCAAGGAGCATCCTGAATGGTTTGCATGGAACGAGAAGGAACAGCGCCATCTCCCACGCGGTCATTTCTGCTTCTCAAACGAAGAGTTTTTCAACACTCTTCTTAATAAGCTTCTTGCTTATGTTGAGGAAGATGAACGACTTGCAAAGGAGACAGGCGTTGAGCTTCCTACATATTACTCTCTTGCGCTTGATGACAAGGACGCAAGCTATTATTTCTGCCAGTGCCCGAAGTGCAAGCCTATACTTGAAAAATCAGGATTTTCGGGATATGTTCTCAATTTCGTAAACCGAATTGCGCGTGAGGTTAAGAAAAAGCATCCGTGGGCGAGAATCGAATCTCTCTGTTATGTTATCTTCTCCGAACCGCCGAAGGACGATACAGTTCCCGAGGAGAATGTGGTCATCCGTATTGCGGCAGACCGCTCGGATATTCTCCACGGATTCCGTGAACCGTGGAACAGAGTTTATCTCCGTTGGCTCCGCGAGTGGTCAGAGAGATGTAAAGTAAACGGTGCAAGTTTGCACATTTATCAGTATATGTATCACATTCAGATTCACGGCCCGTTCCCGATTTTCTGGGGGCTTCAGAGCTTTATGAAAGGCTTTGCGGAGTACGGCGTTGAGGGCGTTTTCTCCGAAAGCCAGAATCAGTTCTCTGATTGCTGGGATCTCAATAAATATGTCTTTACCCACCTTCTCGAGGATCCCGACTGCGATGTAGATGCATTGGTTGCTGACTTCTGCGACCGCTACTACGGAAAAGCGGGAGGATATGTAAAGGAATATCTCGAAGTCATCCGCGATGCGATGTATCGCAACATTACCCACAACTATTGCATGTGTGACGATACTGAGCTCAACTTTATTGATGCCCGCGCCGCAATCGACGGTGCAAAGGCGCTTGACCGTGCGGCAGATGTGATTGGCGATAATAAGCTTTATCGTGCGCGTCTTGCCTTCCTTCGCAAGGCGCTTGACGGCGTAATCTTAAATCGCTACTTTGACTTTAAGCGTCAGGCAGAGAAAATGGGCGAGAGCTTTGATTTTGATATCCCGCTTCTCAAAAAACGTGTTGCAGAGGCCTTGCGCGAGTTCTTGACTCTTCCGAATGCGGCACGCTTTGAGAAACGTGTCGAGGAGGAGATTGAGTACTACTCAAATCTTCCCGAAAAGGACGAGGTTCTTGATATTCCCGAATATTTCAAGGACGTAGATCCGAAGGATATATGGCAGTACAGACCTGCATATGCTACAAAAACAGGTCTTAAGGCTCTTCGCGAGGTTTTCGGTTTGTGGCCTGTTGAGGATAGTGACACTACGGTTTCAAAATCCCTCAAGATAAGCTATGACAACTGCCGTGGTTCACAGCGTGAAAATGTCATGGTTCCCTCATCAAAGAAGGACGGTGGTAGACCGCTTAACTTCAGTCTCTATCAGGACAATGAGGTTGTGGGCGAGCTTAACCTCTACCGCGAAGACCTTATTCAGGGCGGATATAATATCTACAAGGTAGGAAGCGTTGAGAATATCAGCAAGTTCCCCGATACTTCTCTTATCGCATATGACTATGGCTTCCTCTCGATAAAGATAAACGGACTTCTTGCCGATTTCCCGATGGAAGCGTGCGATGTTTATCTTTCAATGAAGCCGTCGGGCGAGCTTTACGGCGGAAAAGCGGGAGAGGAAAATGCACTCTTTATTGACCGCATGATAGTTGTAAAAACGAAATAAATACCTGTAAAAAGCCGTGATTTTTCACGTTTTTTCTTGTAACTCGAAAAATTAAAAAACTATTGCAAAGTAAACTTAACTATGCTAAACTGTCAAGGAAAGCAAGATTTTTTCAAAGCTTGCAAAAAGTATTATAGGGAGAGAAAGAAATGGAAAAGGTATTTCTCAAACGTGGGGTAGAAGATGCGAAAATCGTCATCCCCCAAAACGCTCACGTTGTTGAAAAAACAGCGTCTGAAGAACTTTGTAACTATATCGAAAAATCACTCGGCATCAAGCTTCCGATAATCTGCGAGTGCAAGGCAGAGGGCAAGTGTATCTATGTTGGTCATACCGAGTTTGCAAAGAAGAATAACGTCCTTGGTAAATCAAAAGAAAACTGGATAATCAAGATGGTAGACGGAAGCCTCGTTCTCTCGGGCGGTGTCAATCGTGGTGACCGCGGTATTATCTACGCTGCATACCACTTCCTTGAAGAAAATCTCGGAGTGCGTTGGTGGAACGGTCTTGAAGAGGATGTTCTCACTCTTGACGAGTTTAAAATCGCAGAGGATTTTGAAAAAGAAGGAACTCCGTATTTCCCGTACCGCAAACCGCTTACGGATATTCTTATCGGCTTGGACAATGCAGATGCCGAGAAGGGCGCGGCTGATGGCGCAGACAGTTCATCCGTTCCCGGAATGGAGAAGTACCCGTTTATTCCGAGATCGAGAATAAACGTTCTTTCTCCGCTTGATGATAACATCGAAAGCGTATATGAGCCCATAGTTCGCAAGCATGGTGATATGCTTACACACGGACGTCCCCACCACGTTCACGTTTTGGGTAAGCTCTTCCCGAAGGCAGAAACCCATGCAGAGCATCCCGAGTGGATGGCTTGGAACGAGGATAAGAAAGAGCGTCTTAAGTTAGGTCACTACTGCCTTTCTAACGAAGAATTCTACAACGCTCTTATGGAGAAGCTTCTCGGATTTATAAAAGAGGATGTTGAGCTCGCTGAAAAGACAGGTGTCGAGCTTCCGTATTATTACTCGCTCTCATTTGACGACCTTGACGCAGAGTACTTCTTCTGTCATTGCCCCGAGTGTAAGAAAAAGATTGAAAAATCAGGTGTAACGGGCTACGCTCTTCAGTTTATAAACCGCGTCGCAAGAGATGTGAAGAAGCTCTATCCGTGGGTAAAAATTGAGTTTCTTGCATACGTTGTATTCGTTCATCCGCCGAAGGATGATACCGTTCCCGAGGAGAACGTAGTTATCCGTATCGCAGGAGATCGTGCGGATATGACACACGGCTTTGTAGAGCCTGCAAACCGTCCGTATCTCGATAAGCTCAAGACATGGTCAAAACTTTGCAAGGTGAACGGTGCAGAGCTTCAGATCTGGAAGTATATGTTCAATCTCCAGATGAATTTTGCTTGTCCGCTCGTTTTCGGTCTTCAGAACTTTATTCAGACATACCGTGACTACGGAGTAAAGGGAATATTTGTTGAGATAGAAAAATTCTCATCAGATTGCCATGACCTTAATGTATATGTTCTTACACGCCTTCTTGAGGACCCCGACTGCGATGTAGAGACACTTATCGCAGATTTCTGCGACCGTTACTACGGCAAGGCAGGTAAGGCGGTCTGCGAATATCTCTATGTTCTCCGTGATGCACAGAACAGAAATGTTGTCCATACATACTGTATGTGTGACGACAGCCCCTTTAACTATATCGATGCCCGCGCTGCAATTGACGGTACAGCGGCTTTAGATCGCGCAACCGAGGCAGTTGGCGATGAGATGCCGTATCGCGCACGTCTTAACTGGCTTCGTAAGACATTTGATGCAGTAATGCTCAACCGCTACTTTGATTTTAAGCATCAGGCTGAAGAGAATGGCGAAAAGTTCGAGTATGACTTTAAGACTATGAAGAAGAGAATCGTTGATGCGATAAATGAAAACTATACAAGAATGCCGGTAGAAGGCGGTTCTGCAATCGCAAGAATCACGCCTCCCGAGGATGAGATTGAGTACTACTCAAATCTCCCTGAAGAGGAAGAAATTCTCGATATTCCGGAATACTTCAAGGATATCAACCCGAAGGATATTTACCAGTTCCGTATGGCAGATATAACAAAGGCGGCAGATAAGCGTCTCCGCCATACCTTCGGCTTCTGGCCTGAGCGTGACCCCGATACAACCGTTTCAAAGTCGCTTAAGATAAGCTTTGACAATTGCCGCGGCTCACAGAAGGACTATATCATGGTTGCAACACCGAAAGCTTCGGAAAACCCGAAGTCAATCAACTTCGGTCTTTATCAGGATGATGCATTTGTAGAGGGAATAAAGCTTTATCGCGATGACTTCGTTCAGGGTGGATATAACATCTACAAGGTAGGTCATGTTGATAACATTTCAAGCTACCCCGACACACATCTTGTAGGTTATGACTACGGCTTCCTCTCTATAAAGATAAGAGGTATTGCCGTAACCTTCCCGATGGAAGCTTGCGACGTATATCTCTCAATCAAACCGTCAGGCGAAATGTACGGCGGAAAAGCAGGAGATGAAAACGCTTTGTTTATTGACCGCCTCATAGTTGTAAGGACAAAATAATTATAAAAAATACCGTGAATTTTCACGGTATTTTTTTATTGCCTGAAAAAATGTTGCATTCTACCACTGGTTGTGTTAAACTTAAGAAAAAAGAGCTTGAGGAGAAGTTTAATATGATCTTTTTGAAAAAAGGTGTAAATGATTGCAAAATTGTTGTTCCGAATGATGCTCACGTTGTTGAGAAAACGGCTTCGGAAGAGCTTCAGAATTATATTGAAAAAGCGCTCTCTGTAAAACTTTCGGTTGTAAGTGAAAGTAAAGCGGAAGGCAAGTGCATCTTTGTCGGTCATACCGAGTATGCAAAGGCAAATGGCATCCTCGGCAAGTCAAAAGAAAACTGGATAATGAAGATGGTAGATGGTAATCTCGTTCTCACAGGCGGAGTCAATCGTGGTGATCGCGGTATTATCTATGCAACATACCATTTTCTTGAAGATATCGTTGGTGTTCGTTGGTGGACTCCGTTTGAGGAGGATGTTCTCTCTCTTGAAACTTTGGAGCTTGGCGAAGACTTTTATAAGGAAGGAACACCGTACTTCTACTACCGCAAGACCTTTGCGGACTCTTTGTGCGGGGTTGAGTTCTTTCCGCATACCGTAAGAGGTCGCGGAAATGTTCTTTCTGCGTTTGACGATGGAATTCCCGAGGGCGTATATCATCCCGACGTCCGCAAATACGGAGATGTCCTCACGATGGGACGTCCGCACCATGTTCATACGATGTCGAAATACTTTCCGCCTGAGAAATACTTTGATGAGCATCCGGAATGGTGGGCGTGGAATAATGCTCTCGGAAAACACCTCAAAGAGGGACACCGTTGTCTTTCGAATGAAAGCTTCTTTAACGCTTTCCTTGAAAAGCTGCTTGGCTTTATAAAAGAAGATGTAGAGCTTGCGGAGAAGACGGGCGTTGAACTTCCGAACTTCTATTCAATAACGATGGATGACCTTATGGGTTATTGTTTCTGTCAGTGCCCCGAGTGCTCAAAGACGATAGAGGAATCGGGATATTCGGGCTACACTCTCAAGTTCATAAACCGCATTGCGCGTGAGGTGGCAAAGGTATATCCGTGGGCAAAGATTGAAACTCTTGCATACCTTAACTACATAAAACTCCCGAAGGATGATACTTTGCCTGAAAAGAACGTTGTCATCCGTCTTGCAGATGTCTATATCGACCTTGCACGCGGTGTAACTTCTCCGACAAATGCACAGTATCTTGAAGAACTCCGCGGCTGGTCAGAGCTTTGCAAAAAGGCAGGATGTGAGCTTTATATATGGGATTATCTCTATAATATCCAGATCAGCTATCCGCTTCCGATCTTCCGCAGACTCAAGGATACAGTGCTCGCTTTTGCAGAGTACGGAGTATCGGGTGTGTTCGCGGAAACAGAGGCGCAACTTTCGGATTCGCGCGTTCTCAATAATTACCTTATGTCGCATCTCCTCGAAGATCCGTATGCAGATGAGGAAGTGATTATAGATGATTTTCTTGCCCGTTACTACGGAAGTGAGGCAGGTAAAATCATAAAGGAATATTATAAGGTTTTAGAGGACTGTCTTGATAGAAACAAGGTTCGTGCGTATTGCTGTGAAGAGGACTCACCGTTTAACTATCTTGACCCCAAGACTGTAATTGAGGGAAGTAAGCTTCTTGACCGTGCAGAAGCTGTAATCGGCGATGAGAAGCCTTACAGAACAAGGCTAAACTGGCTTCGTAAGCCGCTTGATACGGTTATCCTCAACAGATTCCACGATTTTAAAAAGGCAGCGAAGCGCGACGGTCTTGAGTTCGATTTCGACTTTGAAAAGGTGCGTGCCCGTGCAATAGCGGCACTTGTGGAATACCGTTCAGACCCCGAAACGATAGGAATATCAACTCCTCCTGATGTCTCAGGTATCTTTGAATGTGTGGACGAAAGACATGCTTACGAATTCCCGATAAGAACTCTTGAAGGACTTGCTGTTTGTACTGAAGTTGAAATGGATTATCTCAGAGAACTTTCGGCAGACGAGGAAGTTTTTGATGTTCCTGAGGAATTAAAGGATGTTCCGAGCGAGGATATCTATCAATTCCCGATCAAAAATCTGGTTAAGTTTACACTTGGTTTCTTCATAGAACCGTTTGGTTATTCTCTCGTTGAAGATGAAAAGGCAGGCGCGTCAAAGGTTATGAAGCTTTCCTGCGATACGGCAACGGGCGAGCGTGCACCGTATACGCTCGTTCCGACATCGAAAAATGCCGAAAGCAAGCAAGCACTTCTCTTTGAACTTTGTCAGGAGAATGAAACAGTAGGTGATCTCAGGCTTTATCGTGAGGATATCCTTACGGATGAGTACAAGCTCTATAAGATTGGCAGCCTTTCGGGAATTTCAAAATCTTACAGCACACGTGTAAGACTTCCGCAGGAGATTACGATTGACCTCACGGGTCTTGCAATAACTTTCCCGATGGATGAATGCGACGTATATATCCGCATGAAAGCAAAGGGTGAGATTTACGGCGGAAATCCGGCGGATGAAAATGCGACATACTATGATCGCCTTATAGTTGTAAGAAGGAAGTAGATTAAGATGTTTTTTCTCGGAAAAGGTATAAATGATTGCAAAATAGCAATTCCGAAGGATGCTCATGTTATTGAGAAAACAGCTTCGGAAGAGCTCTGCAACTATATAGAAAAAACGCTTTCTATTTCGCTTCCGATAGTTTCTGAAAATGAAGCTTCGGGTAAGTGCATCTATGTCGGTCATACTGAGTATGCAAAGAAAAACGGTATTCTCGGAAAGAGCAAAGAAAACTGGATAATGAAAATGTGCGACGGAAACCTTGTCCTTACGGGTGGTGTTGAGCGAGGTGACCGCGGTATAATATACTCCGTTTACCACTTCCTTGAAGATATTGTGGGAGTACGCTGGTGGAATCCGTATGAGGAGGATGTTCTGTCTCTTGATTCTCTTTCACTGGAAGATGATTTTTATCGCGAGGGGACACCTCACTTTTCAATCCGCAAGCCGATTTTCAACAGACCGCTCGGAGAAGAGGGAGTAAGAGCCTTTTCATATATCGCAAGAACGCGAACAAATATGGTTTCGGAGCTTGACGACGATGTGCCTGACGGTGCATACAACCCTGAAATCAGAAAGTTTGGAGATGTCGCGCATTACGGCAGACCGCACCATTGCCATGTTATGGGAAAACTCTTCCCGAAGGATGAGACATACGAAAAGCATCCTGAGTGGTTTGCGTGGAACAAGGCAGAGGGAAAGCGAATAAAGGACGGACACCGTTGCTTTTCAAATGAAGAGTTTGTAAAGACGGTTATTGATAAGCTTCTTAAAACGATCGAAGAGGATATCGCCCGTCATAAAAAAGAGGGAACAGAGTTTCCGTATTGCTACGCAATTTCGCCTGACGACATTCCCGGAACAGAAGCCTTTTGCCAGTGTCCGGAATGTGAGAAGATTATTGCGAAAGCGGGATACGGCGGGTATTGCCTGCATTTTACAAACCGTATCGCCCGCGAGGTAAGAAAGGTTTATCCGTTTGTAAAGATAGAGCACCTTGCATACTTCAGCTTCATTGAACCCTCGCATGACGGTGAACTTCCTGAGAGCAATGTTGTAGTTCGGCTTGCGAACATTTATGTCGATGTTCTGCGCGATATAAATTCAATATCGAACAAGAGATATAAGCGTCTTCTCGCAGAGTGGTCGGAGGTCTGCAAAAGGGCAGGCTCGGAGCTTCATGTGTGGGAATATATGTTCAATATGCGCCTTAACTATCCGCTTCCGATATTCTACCGCATGCAAGATACGATAAAAGCTTTTGAAAAGTACGGAGTTACAGGTGTTTTTGTCGAAATAGAAGAGCATCTTTCCGATATGTGGGAGCTTAATAAGTATGTTCTCGCGCATCTTTTAGAAGAGCCCGACTCTGATGTGGATGTAATGGTTCGCGACTTTACAGACCGCTATTACGGTGCGGCGGGAAAATATGTGCGCGAATATCTCGAATTGCTTAAAGAGACATCCGAAAAGCATATTGCGACTGTCTATTGCTGTCTTGAAGACAGCCCGTTTAACTACATTGATGCAGAATGCGTGGTAAAAGCATCGGAAATTCTTGACCGTGCAGAAAAGTTTATAGGAGAGGCATCACCGTACCGTGCACGCCTTAACTGGCTTCGCAAGTCACTTGACGGCGTGATTCTCACAAAATACAATGACCTTAAGAAGGATAAGAAATTCAACTTCGATGTGAATAAGCTTCGAGAGAGAGTTGTTTCTGCGCTTTCGGAGTATTCGGTACTCCCACTCAACGAGAAACATTCCTGGCGAGTTCCGATTGAGGAGGCGTATTTTAATTTACTTCCGTTTGATGATAAGGAACTTGATATCCCCGAAGCTTTAAAAGGCGAAAATGAGGCGGATATATACCAGTTCCCGATTGTGAATATGTTTGGTTTTGCAGGAGTTCCAGATAAGCTTTCAGCTTCAGGAAGCGTTGTAAAGTTAACGCCTGAGATTGCCACACCTTTTGGCTGGGGAATTGATGCACGACCGACATCAAAATATGCCGAAAATAAGAGGGGAGTAAAATTCAGCCTCTACCAGGACGAAAAAACGGTCTCAGAGCTTTCTCTCTACAAAGAGGATTTTGATAACGACGGATACAGGCTCTATAAGATAGGAACTGCTCGAAATGTCAGTTTGCACCCCGATACTGCGCTTGTATTTTATGTTCTCGGTGCAGTGTCGATAAGCCTGTCTGCACTTTCCGTAACCTTCCCGATGGAGAGTTGCGATGTGTATCTTTCACTTCGTGCAAGCGGTGAGCTTTATGGAGGAAAGGCGTCCGACGAAAACGCGATTTTCTTTGACCGCATGATAGTTGTAAGAAAGAAATAAAAAACATCGTGGATGTTGCATCCACGATGTTTTTTTATTCAGTGGAAGAAAAAATATTGAAATGGGCGAACAGATATGCTAAACTTACAATGTATGAAAGTACATTTGATTGGAGAAGTAAAAATGGAGAAAGTATTTTTGAAAAAGGGAATAGCGGACTGTAAGATCGTCATTCCCGAAAATGCTCATGTTGTTGAAAAAACAGCATCAGAAGAACTTCAGAATTATATTGAAAAGGCGTTTTCAATAAAGCTTCCGATAATTTCTGAAGCGACCGCCGAGGGCAAGTGCATCTATGTCGGTCATACCGAGTATGCAAAGAAAAATAATGTTCTCGGAAAGTCAAAAGAAAACTGGATAATCAAGATGGTAAACGGAAGCCTCGTCATCACCGGTGGTGTTGAGAGAGGTCAGCGTGGTATTATGTATTCGGCATATCATTTTCTTGAAGATGTTGTCGGCGTTCGTTGGTGGACTCCGATGGAGGAAGATGTTCTTTCTCTTGATTCGCTTTCTCTTGATGATGATTTTGTAAAGGAAGGCACTCCTTATTTTTCATACCGCAAGCCGCACATGGATTCACAGGGTGGAATAGCTTGTGCTTCGCATATGGCGAGAACACGTGCAAATGTCGTTTCACCGCTTGATGATAACATCCCTGACGGAGTTTATGATGAAACTGTCCGCAGGTACGGCGATGTCCTTACCATGGGCAGACCGCATCATGTTCATACAATGGGAAAATTCTTCCCTGCGGATGAATACTTCGACGAGCATCCCGAGTGGTGGGCGTGGAATAATGCACACGGCAAGCACCTTAAAGAAGGTCACCGTTGTTTCTCAAACGAAGGCTTCTTCAACGCGCTTTTGGAAAAGCTTATGAACATAATCAAAGAGGATGTCGAGCTCTCGGAGAAAACAGGTGTTGAGCTTCCTGATTTCTATTCAATCTCAATGGATGACCTTATGGGTTATTGTTTCTGTGAATGCCCCGAGTGCACAAAGACACTTGAGGAGGCAGGCAGAAGCGGTTATGTAATTAAGTTTATAAACAAGCTTGCTCGCGAAGTTAAAAAGGTTTATCCGTGGGTTAAGCTTGAAACTCTTGCATATCTTGAGTACATCGAGCTTCCGAAGGATGGAACTCTTCCTGATGAGAATGTCATTATCCGTCTTGCAGATGTTTATATCGATCTTGTCCGTGGTCCGCATCATCCGATAAATAAGCAGTACCTTTCCGAGATTACAGCTTGGGGCGATTACTGCAAGAAGGCGGGTTGTGGTCTCTATGTATGGGACTACCACTACAATATAGTTCTCAACGCATATCCGCTTCTTGTTTTTTCACGTCTTAAGGACACGGTAAAGACATTTGCTGAGTGTGGTGTTACGGGTGTATTCACCGAGACACAGAACAAATACACAGACGCATGGGAACTCACCAGATATCTTCTCTGTCATCTTCTTGAAGACCCCGACCTTGACGAGGAAGCGCTCATTTATGATTTTACAGAGCGTTATTACGGACGTGCAGCTAAGTTTGTCCGCGAATACTTTAAGCTTATTCAGGACGCTACTGAGAAAAATCCGATACACGCTTATTGCTGTGACGAGGACAGCCCGTTTAACTATATGGATTTCCGCACAGCGATTGAAGCTGACCGTATTCTTTCTCTTGCGTGTGCAGAGGTTCGTGGAGAGGGCCGTTTTGCAGAACGTGTTGATTGGCTCAGACGTTCAGTTGATACAGCTATACTCATCCGTTTCTTTGACTTCAAGAAGAATGCCGCAGATGCAGGTGAGAAGTTTGATTTTGATATTTTTGAAGTTCGTGAGAGAATTGTTAATGCGTATAATGCACATCTTGAAACTCCGTCCGGCAAGAATATGAAGGCTACAACTGAGAAGTTCCTTGAGTATATCGGAAATCTTCCGACAGAGGAAGAAAAGTTTGATATTCCGGAAGAGCTTCGTGGCGAGAACCCTGATGACATTTATCAGTTCCCGCTCAAGGATATGGTCAAGTTTACTCTCGGCGTATTTGAAAAGGGCTTTGGTTGCTCTGCTGTAAGCGACGGCGATAAGAGAGTTCTTAAAGTAAGTTATGATGCGGCAACGGGTTCCCGTGCTCCGTATGCTCTTTATCCGACATCAAAGTATGCAGAAAGCACACAGGCGCTCGTCTTTGAGCTTCGTCATGGTACAGGTATGGGCGCAGAGGTTGTGCAGCAGCGCAAGTTCTACCGAGAGGATATTAATCTTGACGGTTACAATCTCTATAAGATTGGCTCAATTTCAGGTATCAAAGGAAGTTTTGATACAAAGCTCGGTCTTCCTGAAGAAATCGGAGTAAGCCTCAAGGGTATCTCAACGGTATTCCCGATGGATTCTTGCGATGTATACCTCATTATGAAGTTTACAGGCGAGATTCACGGCGGTAACAAGGAAGATGAAAATGCATTCTTTATTGACCGCGCAATAATCGTAAGAAAGTAATATGAATTAAAAAGACTAAACCGACGGTTTAGTCTTTTTGTTTTGTATAAGTTGGTTGAGTTTCGAAAAAGCGATTGAAATAAAGAAATGTATATGTTAGAATTGCGTTAAGTAAAAAACCGCAGGATAAGGAGTGTGCAGAGAGATGGAAAAAGTTTTCCTCAGAAAAGGAATAAATGACTGCAAGATAGTTATCCCTCGAAACGCTGATATTGTTGAAAAAACGGCAGCGGAGGAACTCTCGAAGTATATCGAATTGGCGCTTTCCATAAAGCTTCCGATAGTGTGCGAAGGGACCGCGGAGGGTAAGTGCATTTATGTCGGAACGACAGAGTTTGCAAAAAGTGCAAATGCAATCGGAAAATCAGAAGAAAACTGGATAATAAAGATGCTCGGTGATAGCCTTATCATCACGGGTGGTGAGTATCGAGGTGTTATATATGCGGTATATCACTTTATCGAAGATTTTCTCGGAGTTCGTTTCTGGAGCCCGACTGTTGAGGATATTCTTGAGTGTTCAGAAATCTCTCTTGATGAAAATTTATATAAAGAAGGAACTCCGCACTTCTTCCACCGTGGCGTATATATGCACGGCGCAGGACCTGAGGGGTTCCCGTATCTTGTGAAGTCAAGAGTGAATGCCATCTCTCCGATTGATGACAGAATACCTGACGGCGTCCTTGACGAAACCGTTAAGAAATTCGGCGGCGCAAAGTGGGCAGGAAGACCGCACCATGTTCACACGATAGAAAAATACTTTCCGCCGAAGGAAACATATGAAGTGCATCCCGAATGGTTTGCATGGAATGAGCGCCAGAATAAGCATATCCAGGAAGGTAACTTCTGCTTCTCAAACAAGGCGTTTTTTGATGAATTCCTCGGAAAGATTATGGCTTATATTGAAGAGGATGTCGAGGTGTCAGCGCGTGAGGGCGTTGCTTTCCCAAGCTATTACTCAATTTCAATCGGCGATTACGGCACAGACTTCTTCTGTCAGTGCGAAGAGTGTAAAAGGGTAATTGAAGAAAAGGGATACAGTGGTTATGCACTCGATTTTGTAAACCGTCTTGCACGCGAGGTAGGAAAGAAATATCCGCAGGCGCGTCTTGAGTTCCTTGCATATATGAACTATATCGAACTCCCGAAGGACGGCTCTCTTCCTGAGAAGAATGTCGTTATCCGTCTTGCTGACCTCGTAAGCGATATGGCACGTGGAATTCATGCAAAGTCAAATGCGAACTATCTCCGCCTTTTGAGTGATTGGAGCGGTGCCTGTGAGAAGGCAGGAGCAGAGCTTTATGTTTATGACTATCTTTTTAATATCCGTTTAAACTATGCACTTCCGCTTTTCTATCGCATAAAGGATATGGTAAATACATACTGCGAATACAGTGTAAACGGCTTCTTTATAGAGGCTGAATGTGCGGATGCGGACTGCTGGGATATAAATAAATATGTCCTTACTCACCTTCTTGAAGATCCGTCACTTGACGAAAACGCACTTATTGACGATGCTATAAAACGATATTTCGGACCTGCGGCAGAATATACAAAGCAGTATCTTGAGCTTATGCGCTCAACTCTTGAGAAAAACAATATAAAGGTATTTTGTTGCGCTGAGGACAGTCGCTTTAACTATGTTGATTTAGACAGCGCAGTAAAGGGGTCAATGCTTCTTGATAAAGCAAAAGAAACGGTATGCGGTGATGAGAAGTTTGAACCACGCATAAACTGGTTAAGACGCGCTCTTGATGCGGCTATCGTCATGCGTTTCTTCGAGTTCAAGGAACAGGCAGAACGCGAGGGAAAAGAGTTCAGCTTTAATATGAAGGAACTCAAGGAGAGAATTGCTGCGGCATATAATGAGTATATTGAATTTATCGGAGTTTCGAAAACGGAAAGTGGCTATGCTTTAATGAGAGATTATCTCGTAGGGCTTCCTGAAGAGCAGATGACATTTGATATTCCGAAAGAGCTTGCAGATGAAAATCCTGATGACATCTTCCAGTTCTCGCTTCTCAATATGCCAAAGTATGTTCAGAAATATGTAAGAGTTGCATACGGCTACTCGGCGGTAAAGGATGAAGATTCAACCTGCTCTGAAGTTCTCAAGCTGTCATTCGATGATGCAAAGGGAATACATAAGCTTCTCAATATGTATCCGACAGAGAAGACAGCAGAGAAGAAGGGTGCTATGTACTTTTCTCTCCAGCAGGAGGCAGAGGATATAGCAGTGCGTGAGCTTTATAAGGATGATTGCATTCAGGGAGGATACCGCCTCTACAAGTTTGGCACAGTCGAAAATATTTCGGGTTCAACAAACGTAAGAGCAAAGCTTCCCGGTGGAGCAGGTTCTATGAACATCAAGGCGCTTGCGCTTACCTTCCCGATGGACAAGTGTGACATATATATTTCGATGAAGTTTACCGGTGAGGTTTACGGCGGAAATTCGTCTGACGAAAACGCAATTTACTTTGAGCGTATGATAGTCGTAAGAAAGTAAATAAACTAAAAATACCGCAGGTTTCTGCGGTATTTTTTTATCACTTGAAAAAATATTGCATTATTGAATTCTTTGTGTTAGAATGAAGAAAAACTTTAAGGAGAAGAGAGAAATGGTTTTTCTTACAAAAGGGATTTCAGACTGTAAAATAGTCATACCTGAAAATGCTCACCTTGTCGAAAAAACTGCGGCAGAGGAGCTATCAAAGTATATAGAAAAGGCGCTTTCAATAAAGCTTCCGATAGTGTGCGAAGGGATCGCCGAGGGCAAGTGCATCTATGTCGGTACGACGGAATTCGCAAAGAAAAACGGCTTTATCGGAAAGTCACTTGAGAACTGGATTATTGCGATGAAGGAAGGAAGTCTCGTTCTTACCGGCGGCGAGTATCGCGGTATTATATATTCCGCATATCACTTCATCGAAGACTTCCTCGGTGTTCGATGGTGGAACCCGTATGAAGAGGACATCCTTTCTCTTGACTCGCTTTCTCTTCCTGATGATTTGTATAAAGAAGGTACACCTGCATTTTTCTACCGCAAGCCGCATATGGAACCGCAGGAGGGGCCTGAAGCTTTTCACTTTATGGCAAAGACAAGAACAAATGTTGTCTCTCCGCTTGACGATAACATCCCCGATGGTGTCTACGACGAGCGCGTTCTCAGATACGGTGGAGCTATGCAGTCGGGACGCCCGCACCATGTCCATGTGCTCGGCAAATATTTCCCTGCTGACAAGTACTTCGATGAGCATCCCGAGTGGTGGGCATGGAACAATGTTCAGGGGAAGCATATGAAGTCAGGAAGCAACTGCTTCTCAAATGAAGGCTTTTTCAATGCTCTTCTTGGCAGACTTCTTGAGATAATCAAAGAGGATATCGAGCTTTCAGAGAAGACGGGTGCAGAAGTGCCGTGCTTCTATTCACTCTCGCTTGATGACATAAGTGCGGACTTCTTCTGTCAGTGCCCAGAGTGCTTAAAGGTCAGGGAAGAAGCGGGGGATACGGGATACGCTATGAAGTTTGTAAACCGCATAGCCCGTGAGGTTAAAAAGGTTTATCCTTTTGTAAAGCTTGAAATTCTCATCTACTCAAACTTCGTAAACCCGCCGAAGGACGGAACTCTTCCCGAAAGCAAT
>JAZOAS010000016.1:0-1778 GCA_045595605.1 Eubacteriales bacterium | reverse complement strand
TCTCTCTCAACCTGCCTCACAATCTCACTTTCATCCTCTATCGCAATAAGATATGGATGTGTAAGCGTATGCGCTGCGACCTCGTGGCCGTCGTATATATACTTTACATCCTCTCTTTTATTCTTCGTATGGTCTATCTCTCTCCCTTCAAGAGACAGACTTCCCGGAAGCCCTAAGAGCTCTGAATTAATATTGAAGGTCGCCTTCAGATTGTATTTATTAAAAATCTCTATAAGACGGATATCCTGCGTTACACCGTCATCATAGCTGAAGGTAAGCGCTTTATTCTTTCCGTTAAACATAAACATCCTCACTTTTTTGCGTTATAATATGCAATAGTCTGTTTCAGCGCCTCGTCCTTTTCTATCCCCGCAAGGCGAAGCTTGTGAGCATACGAAAGAAGCTCTGAAAATCTCTCGTCAGGTTTTAGCCCTGCTGAAATCAGATCTTCACCTCTGACAAAAGGTTTTGCCATACATTCTTTGTATTCCAAAAGCCTTTCTCTTAAAAAAGGCTCGGTTGATTCAGTTTTTTCTTCCGTCATCCTTCCAAGGTCATCTGCCAGCGCAAGCTCAATAAGAGCTTCGGGTTCAACTGATTCATCAAACAGCTTGTTCGTCGCCTTGATTGATGATGCAAGCGCGGCAAGCGCATTCGGGCGCATATGGTTCTTCGTCATATTGAGTACATATCTGAGAAGTTTTTTATCACCCGTAAGTCTCTTCATAAACTCTTCAACTATCAGAAGGCCCTTTATTTCGTGATTGTATGAGCGAATTTTTCCGTCGTGAACTTCGGTTGTTATTGGCTTACCGAAATCGTGAACAAGGGCCGAGAGCATAAAAGCAAGCGCGTTTTCTACTTTGTCGCGTCGCTTTGCAGCCTCATCAAGCACCATCATCGTATGTCGGAAAACATCCCCCTCCCCGTGATACCTCGGGTTCTGCTTTACTCCAAAAAGGCTCTCAACTTCAGGAAACCAGACAGACAACTGCCCTATTTCACGGAGCACTTCAAAGAAGATTGACGGGCGCTCTGCCTTGAGAAGCGCTTTTTTAAGCTCGTCAAAAACCCTTTCACAGGAAACGGTTGAAATATCCATTCCGCCACAGAGCTTTTTCGTCTCGTCAGCAACTATAAATTCAAAGCGCGATGCAAACTGCGCTCCACGAAGCACGCGAAGCGGGTCCTCCGCAAAAGCTTCGTCGTTTACATGGCGAAGAATTTTATCGGTAAGGTCACGCTTTCCGCCGAAATGGTCAACAATTTCACCCGTCAGGACATCCTCCATCATCGCATTTACTGTAAAGTCGCGTCGCTTTGCAGCTTTCTCTGTTCCGCAGAACGGGTCGATATCGACTTTAAAGTCAGTATGGCGATTTCCGATGCACTCCTCCTTGCGGGGCATTGCAATATCAAGTGAGCTTCCCTTTATATTGTACACGCCAAAGCTTTTTCCGAACGAAAGCTTTTCTCCCTCTTTATCGAGAATCTCTTCGAGAGTTTCAGGTAAGACGCCGTGAACTTCTATATCGATATCCTTATTCTCAATACCGAGGAGCTTGTCCCTGACATAGCCTCCCACATAGAACACTCTGCCACCCGAAGCCCTTACAGCTTCTGCAATTCTTTTTGCGAGTCTCTCCTCTTTCACGCATCTCACCTCCTATGGCACTTTTACCCTTTTACATAAACGGCTCTTTTGTTTCGCGGTGAAGCGCAATTTCATCCGCAACAGCCGAGGTTTTTCTCATTTTTATAAGATACAGAACAGTTTC
>JAZOAS010000015.1:0-10073 GCA_045595605.1 Eubacteriales bacterium | reverse complement strand
AAAAACCACCTTATAAAAAAACAAATGGAAAAGAATGGCTTGACCCCGAGCCTTGTAAAACTTACCGACGATGCGGTATATAAGATAATCTCAGCCTACACCCGAGAAGCGGGTGTAAGAACTCTTGAACGCGAAATCGGAACGGTTATGAGAAAATCGGCAAAAATGATTGTCTCAGGACTTGCAGAGAAGGTTAAGGTTACAGATAAAAACATTTCAGACTTCCTCGGTGTTGAGAAGTTCAAAGAAGACAGACTTTCAGACGGAAAAGAGGCCGGCGTTGTAAACGGTCTTGCCTGGACTTCCGTCGGCGGAGAGATGCTCGAGGTCGAAGTAAATGTTACTGAAGGAACAGGAAAGCTTGAAATTACAGGAAATCTCGGTACTGTAATGAATGAATCCGCAAAGGCCGCCCTGACATATGTCAGAAGCCGTGTAAAGGAATATAACATTACACCTGATTTTTACAAAACCCGCGATATTCACATTCATTTTCCTGAGGGAGCTATTCCGAAGGACGGCCCAAGTGCAGGTATCACAATTGCAACAGCGCTCGTTTCAGCGCTCACAGAATCTCCTGCAAGAAACGATATCGCTATGACCGGTGAAATTTCCATTCGCGGACGTGTTCTTCCGATTGGCGGTCTTAAAGAAAAAACCATGGCGGCATACAGACATGGAATCAAGACAGTCATAATCCCCGAGGATAACCTGAAGGACCTTGACGATATAGATAAGACTGTTCGCGAAAAACTCTCGTTCTGCCCGGTAAGCCACGCGGATCAGGTAATCAAATGTGCGATTGACCTTTCAGCTTGCGACTGCACAAAAGAAGAAAAGAAAGAAGATGCTTATACACCTATCCTTGACGAAACAACTTCATGCGGAAAGGTTCGCGGCATCAGACAGTAGGGAAAAGTTATGGACAATAAACCGTTTCTCAATTTGCATATTGCCGAGTTTGTAAAATCTGCGGCAACACCGTCAGGTTTTATTGAAACCGAATTACCGCAGATTGTCTTTGCAGGTAAGTCCAATGTCGGAAAGTCTTCGGTTATCAACAGAATCCTCAACCGCAAGAATTTTGCGCGCGTTGGTGCTTCACCCGGAAAAACAATTCATATAAATTATTTTTTAATCGACAATAAAGCTTATTTTGTCGATTTACCGGGTTATGGCTATGCAAAGGTTTCTATGGCCGAGAAACAGAGATGGGCAAAGCTCATCGAAACATACTTAAACCGTGATGAGGCCTTTACTCTCGGAATTTTTATTGTCGATATCAGACATAAACCTACGGCAGACGATGTTGTTATGGCTGAATGGTTCATCCAATCCGGAATGCCGTTTTATGTAATTGCAAATAAGTCGGACAAGCTTAAGAAGAGTCAGATTGAGCCGTCTCTCGATCTTATTTCGGAAACGCTTAATATCCCGAAGCAGATTATTATTCCGTTTTCTGCCGAAAAGGGAGAAGGCAAAGATGATGTTGTCCGCATCATCCAGAATTCATTTGAATAGATAAGGAGGTTTGTATTTTGTTTATTTCAGATTCATTATCAGTAAACGGCGCGGGACATCTGACAATTGGCGGGGCAGATGTTGTTGCACTTGCAAAAAAATACGGAACACCTCTTTATTTGATGGACGAAGATAAGATTCGCCGTACATGTAAAGAATACTTTTGCGCTATGAAAGAAGCTTTTGGCGAAAAGTTTACCGTGAATTATGCGAGTAAAGCTTTTTCGACAAAAGCTATATACAAAATAATCGACGAAGAAGGACTAAGCGCTGATGTAGTTTCCGGTGGCGAGTTATTTACAGCTCTCAGCGCAGGTTTTCCTGCAAAAAAGATTTCCTTTCACGGAAACAATAAAACACGCGACGAGATTGTTTTTGCGCTTAAAAGCGACATAAAGCAGTTTATCGTCGATAATATCGAAGAGCTTGAAGTTATCAGTGAAGAGGCGAAAAAGCTCTCAAAAACAGCAAATATTTCATTCAGAATCAAACCCGGGGTTGATGCACATACGCACGACTTTGTGAAAACAGGTCAGATTGACTCAAAGTTCGGAGTTGCGCTTGAAAACGGAGAAGCTTTTGAGATAATAAAAACTGCACTTAATATGGAAAATGTAAGCCTCATCGGTCTCCACTGCCATATCGGCTCGCAGATTTTTGATGCTGAGCCGTTTTCGCACGCGGCAGAGGTAATGCTTTCCTTTATCGCAAAAATCAAGAATGAACTCGGGTTTGAAATCCAAGAGCTTGACCTTGGCGGTGGCTTTGGCGTAAAGTATGTAGATAACGATGACCCGAAGTCTATCTCTGAATCCGTGCTCTCTTTTGCAGAAATAGTAAAGCGTGAGTGTGCGCGTCTTGGTATTTCACAGCCGCACATCTCAATCGAACCGGGAAGATCCATTGTCGCAGATGCCGGAATCACAGTTTATACCGTAGGCTCAGTAAAGGAAATTAAGGGAATCAGAACTTATGTGGCAGTTGACGGAGGAATGACAGATAACCCGAGATATGCGCTGTACGGTTCTGAATATACTATGCTCCTGCCGGAGCGTCCGCTTGAGAAGAAAACAGAGCGCTATACGGTCGCAGGTCGAAATTGCGAGAGCGGAGATCTGCTCGGTGAAAACATTGCTCTTCCGAAGGTATCAGCAGGGGAATACCTTGCAGTTCTTACAACAGGCGCATACAACTACTCTATGGCTTCTAACTACAACAGAGTTCCGCGTCCGCCCGTCGTAATTGTAAAAAACGGCGAGGACCGCGTTGTTGTAAAACGCGAAAGCTATGAAGACCTTGTTGCAAATGATTTAGTCTAAAACAAATGGAATTTGGGGAAGTTTAAATGAATTTTATGACAGTTGTTATGCAGGTAGGTATGCTTGCTGTTATTATGCTGTTTGGCTTTCTGATTGTTAAAACCGGATATGTCGAAGCAAAACATAAAGATTCTATATCAAAGCTTATCGTAAAGTTAATTTTGCCATGCCTGATAATATCTTCCATATCGAAAGAGACCTTTGAGGTTTCGCGAATAGGAGAACTTCTGACAGTTGCACTGTTGTCAGTTTTTTGTATTCTCACCTTGTTCCTGCTTGGTATTATCAGCGCCAAGCTCTTAAAAATTCCGGATGCTACGGTAGCGGCGCACAAGATGATGTTCTGTCTCGGCAATGTTATTTTCATGGGATATCCCATAATCGTTGCAATGTATGGGCAGACAGGCTTTTTCTACGCGATAATCTATTGGCTCTTAAACGATTTGTTTATGTGGACCGTTGGTGTTTTCCTTTTAAGCCGAAAAAACGGAGCCCAAAAAGAAAGCTTCAGTAAAAAGCTTTTAAATCCAAACACTATTTCTTTTGCTATTGCAATACTTATGTTTATTTTCGGAATCAAGCTTCCGCCGGTTCTGAATGAGGCCACAACCTCTGTCGGCAGCCTCACAACAGCTCTTTCAATGGTTTTTATCGGTATGACACTTGCAACAGTTGACCTCAAAAAGACAATGAAGAAATGGTGGATTTTCATAATTGTTCCGATAAAGCTCGTTCTCATGCCAATACTCTTTATATATCTTTTCAAAGCAATCGGAATCAAAGATATTCTTTTAGGTGTCGTTGTTCTTGAAGCGGCAATGCCGGCACAGACAGTTCTTACGATTCTTGCTCATGAAAACGGCGCAGATTATGAATATACCGCAGTCGGTCTCTTCATAACAACAATAGTGAGCTTATTTACACTGCCGTTTATCTGCTGGTTACTGCAAACTATTGTTTAACAGAAAATTTTTCTTGACACTACATAAAAATCGTGATATACTACCAATGTTATAAGAAAGTAGGGCTTTCCCGTCCTCACCTTTAGCAAGTAAGCGAGAAGGTTAATATCGTCTTAATTTCGGCTTTTGCCGTTTTTGTGGACTTTTGAGCACGGGTGAGTTTTGCCCGTGCTTTTTTAATTAGTTTTGGAGGTGCTTTAACATCAGCAAGGTAGAACATCAGATCAATGAGGAAATTCGCGACAAGGAAGTCCGTCTTATTGATGCAGAAGGAAATCAGGTAGGTGTTGTTTCGTCGGACGAAGCTTTGAGAATGGCTGAAGAAAGCGGTTTTGACCTCGTCAAAATTGCTCCGCAGGCAGTTCTGCCCGTCTGCAGAATCATGGACTACGGTAAGTTCAAATTCGAACAGGACAAAAGGGAAAAGGAAGCTCGCAAGAACCAGCGCGTAATCGAAGTAAAGGAAGTTCGTATGACACCAAGTATCGATGTACACGACTTTGAAGTTAAAATGAATAACGCTATTCGTTTTCTCAAGTCAGGTTGCAAGGTTAAGGTTGCGGTTCGTTTCAAGGGCCGTGAACTTGCTCATACAAACCTTGGTACAGACCTTCTCAACCGTTTTGCTGAAGGTTGTTCTGAGTTTTGCAATGTTGACAAAGCTCCGAAGCTTGAGGGCCGCCAGATGGTAATGTACATTACCTCAAAAGTCAGCCCCAAATCAAATTAGTAATCAATATACGAGAGGAGAAATTAAAATGCCTAAGATTAAAACACATAGCGGTGCATCAAAGCGTTTCAAGGTCACAAAGAACGGCAAGGTTAAAATCAATCGCGCAAACCGTCGCCATATCTTGAACAAGAAGAGCACAAAGCTCAAGAGAGGTCTTCGCCAGGCTGCTTACGCATCCCCGGCAAACGAAGCAACTCTCAAGCGTTTAGTTCCTTACAATTAAGATTTACGAAACAGGAGGTTTTATAGAATGGCTAGAGTTAAAGGCGCGATGATGACGCGTAAAAGAAGAAAGAAGATTTTAAAGCTTGCAAAGGGATACTGGGGTGCTAAATCCAAGCACTTTAAGATGGCTAACCAGGCTGTCATGAAGTCTCTCACATATGCATATGTTGGTCGTAAGCGCAAAAAGCGTGACTTCCGTCGTCTCTGGATCACCAGAATTTCTGCTGCTGCAAAGATGAACGGCATGAACTACTCACGCTTCATGAACGGTCTCAAGAAGGCTAATGTTGACATCAACCGTAAGATGCTTGCTGATATGGCTCATAACGATCCGGCAGCTTTCAAGGCTCTTGCAGAACTTGCTAAATCAAAAATATAAATATTCCGTATCTTTTTGAGAAGGATATTATTATAAGTTTTTAGTATTAGTTCTGTTTTAGCTTTAAGGGGAAAATGTGATATGAATAAAAGAAAATCAAAAGTTGCTATAATCGGTGCAGGTTTTGTTGGCGCAGCTTCTGCTTATGCTATTGCGCTCAAGAAGATTTGTTCTGAGCTTGTCCTCATCGATGTAAACGCTGACAAGGCTATCGGTGAGGCTGCTGATATCGCTCACGGTCTTCCGTTTATCGGCTCTATGAATGTTTACGCAGGTGACTATTCTTGCGTAAGAGACTGTGATGTTATCGTCGTAACTGCAGGCGCAAACAGAAAGGTAGGGGAAACCCGACTTGACCTTGCTCGCAAGAATGTTTCTATTGCAAAGGAAATTACAGCAAACATTATGAAGTATTATAACGGTGGCGTAATACTCGTTGTTGCAAACCCCGTTGACATACTCACATATATGATTACAAAGTGGACAGGCCTTCCCAGTGGTATGGTCCTTGGAAGCGGTACAACTCTTGACACAATCCGTTTCCGCAGCGCGCTCGCTTCAATTACCGGTATTGACTGCATCAATATCCACGGTTACATCATCGGCGAGCACGGTGATTCACAGGTTCCGGTCTGGAGCAACACTCACATCGCAGGTATCAAGATTGATGATTACTGCAAAGCTAATAACATCAATTTGAATGACGATGTCAAGTTGTCTGTTCTTGAGCAGATCAAAACCGGTGGTGCAGAGATTATCAAGCGCAAGGGTGCTACTTACTACGGTGTTGCAGTTTGTGTTGCGACATTGGTAGATTCACTCATGCGTGACAGTGATACTATCAGAACTGTAAGTACCGTTCTTGACGGTGAGTTCGGAGTATCTGATGTTGCGCTCTCTCTTCCGACAATTATCGGCTCACGAGGCGCAGAGCGAGTATTGCTTCCGAGCATAACAGACGAAGAGCTTGCTCTCTTCAAAAAGTCTGCTGAAGCTTGCAAAGCAGTTCTTAATGACTGCAAATAACCGAAATAACACTTTAAAAGTGAGAGGTACTTTACCTCTCACTTTTTTTATTTCTATTTTCCGTCACTCCGTATTCAGAAACCGTTTTTGGGACATAATGAATACAGTCCGATGAAGAACAAGGAAGCGCACGATTTTCGCCTGTTTCTAGCGCACAGAGCCCTTCTTTCTGATATTTACAATCATTTGCACACGGTATATAACTCATATCCAACAACACACCTTTATTTTTCTTATAGTTTTTTCCCGAATCCTACCGATTATTCTTTTTACGGAGGCAAATATGAAAAGAAACATCCTCATTGTCATGATGACGGTTTTAATTATATCTTCCATGTGGATATTTAATTCTTCATCAGAAAAAGAGACTGTGGCAGATGTAGCTGTTGTCTCTCCAACAAAAAAGAATATATATGACTATGTAACTGCAGACGGAAGAATCAAAGAAGGAACAAAGCGCGATATATATGTCGGAAATCCGTCAAGAATTGAAAAGGTATATGTCGCCGAAGGAGAGAGGGTCAAGAAGGGAAGTCCTCTTTTTGAAATCACTTCATTACAGGAAGAATTCTTTAAAGAAAACAGTATAGACGAGAAAGAAGTTCTTGCTGTTTTTGAAAAATACGGCTTCGAAATTCCCGAACAAGAAACTCCTTCTTTCATTTCCAAAAGTGATTCAATAATAACAAGTCCGATTGATGGTGTAATCACAAAAATAACAGTTAAAGAAGGCGAAAATACAACTCCAATAATTAAGCTTGCAACCGTCTCAGATTTTTCTGACTTATATATAGATACACTAATTCCACAAGCATATTCTTCAAAAATCACCCTCGGCGCAGAATCCCAAATAACCTCAGAAGCATTCGGCGAGACTTCCTTTTTCGGTAAAATTGAGTCAATTGCTCCTGTTGCAAAGCATATTCCTTCCATAACAGGTGACGGAAAAACCTATATAAGCGCCATAATCCGCACAAATTCAAGCAATTCTCTTTTTAAACCTGAACTTGCGGTAAAGGCTAAAATCAGCATAGATGCGGTAAAAAACGCGCTTACAGTACCTTATGAGTGTGTAATGCAGGACGAAAACGGAAACGAGTTTCTTTACCTTGCAGAAAACGGAAGAATTAAGAAACAAATAATCAAAACAGGATACGAACTTGAGAACGAGATTGAAATTAAAGAGGGAATAGCTGAAGATTCTTTAATAGTTCTTACTCCCGAAGAAGACCTTATTGACAATCAGGCAGTAAATGTATTTAGCTATATGGAGAATGAATAATGCTTTTTGCAGATGTTTTAAGACTCTCATTTATGAATGTTTCAAGAGGGAAGACGCGAACACTCCTGACCGTTCTCTCGATAACGATAGGCATCGCGTCGGTTTTATTGGTTTCTTCAATAGGGGCAACTGGAGAGCGTGTCGTTGTAAACGAAATTGAGAAAATGGGACTTCAGGGTATTTCCATATATAAACAAAGCTCTTCAAAAGGCGGTGAACTTACAGATAAGGATATTGACGCGTTGAGGAATCGTTTTAATGAGATTGAAGCTGTAACTCCTATGATTTTTGAAACCGGTAGTTTCAGCTTCAGCCATTCTTCCGGACCTTGCGTTTTAATTGGCGTAGGTGAAGAAGCAACCTCAGTTTACGATATAAAGGTGTTACACGGAACTCCGCCGCGTAAGCGGGATATTCAAATCAAAAGACGGGTAGCGGCAATTGACGACGAGCTTGCAATGCGGACATACAAAAGAACAAATGTCGTCGGCAAAAAAATCCAACTCAAAATCAATGGCAAAACCGAAGAATTTGAAATAATTTCAGTAATAAAGTCACAAAAAGACGGTATAAATCAAATGATTGGCAACAATATACCCGATTTTATTTATATTCCTTACACAACTTTAAATAACTTGAGAGATTCAGATGAAATCTCACAAATAAGCATAAAAACAGGTATTAATCCCACAAAAATCAACATTTTCGCTGATTATTTAAACAAAATCAATAATACAAAAGATGAATATGTTGCTGAAAATGTCTCTTCAAAAATGGATGAAGTCAAATCTATTGCAGGGTTAATCTCAATGCTTATAACAGCAATTGCCGGAATTGCTTTATGCGTCGCAGGAATAGGAATAATGAACTCAATGTTTTCTTCATGCGTGGAAAGACAAAAGGAAATAGGCATCTCTATGGCAATAGGCGCAAAGTTCAAAGACATTCTTATATGCTTTCTTACGGAAGCAATTATAGTATCTTTAATCGGGGGAGCTCTTGGAGCATTAATTGGAATAACACTCGGTAAAGTAATTTCAAGCTTAATTGGAATAAGTTTTATGCTTAACATTAAAACATTTTTTGTTGCAGAAATAATTTCAATTGTATTTGGAATAATATTTTCATTGCTGCCGGCAATAAAAGCTGCAAGAGTTGATCCGATAATCGCTTTAAGAAGAGAATAATTCTGAAGGTTTTCGCGAGGGGGATGATGTTAATTTTCCCTGTCGCGACATTAATCGAATTGAACAAAATAAAAATTTTGTTCAATTCGGGGTATTGAATAAACCGCACATTTATGGTATTATACTAATATATCAATGAAAAGCGGTGTTTTATATGAATCGTGACCAACTCCACAGTATGCCGTCAATTGTTCGTGAGTTTGCAAATTATTTGCATACAATTAATGACAAATCACCCGGAACAATAAATGAATATCTTCTTGACCTTCGTACATTTTTTAAATATATGAAAGTTGTATTTGGTATTGCTACGGTTTCTCCTGAAACCGGAATTACCCAAATAGATATTTCAGACATTGATATTAACTTTATAAAGAAAATTAAAATTACAGATGTTTATGAGTACTTTGATTACCTTTCAACAGAAAGAAAAAAATTTCACAACAGTACTTATTCCGATATCGGGCTCTCACCTGCTGCGCGCGCCAGAAAGGTTTCCTCTTTAAGAACCTTCTATAAATATCTCCAGAAAACCGGCAGAATTACTGAAAACATAATGTCTGAGCTCGAATTTCCGAAGAGCCGCACGAAGCTTCCGCATTATCTTACATATGATGAAAGTATCAAGCTTCTCCAAAATATTGAAGGTGAATTCAAAATACGCGATTTCTGCATTATAATGCTGTTTCTAAACTGTGGCTTGCGTGTTTCCGAGCTCTGCGGTATTGACATCGGAGATATCAAAGAAGAAACTCTCAGAGTTCTCGGTAAAGGTCAGAAAGAGCGAGTTGTTTACCTTAACGACGCTACTCAAAACGCAATAACCGAATATTTGCAAGAACGTTCTAAAGTTACTAAAATACGCCAAAAAGACGAAAAAGCATTATTTATCAGCCGAAATGGCAACAGAATCAGCACATCTACGGTCAAGTGGCTGGTTAAAAAGTATTGTAGCTTCGCAGGACTTGATTCTAAAATTTCCGTACATAAGCTTCGCCATACTTCGGCAACTCTTATGTATAAAAACGGTGTTGATGTAAAGGCTGTTCAGGAAGTTCTTGGCCACGAACACCTAAATACCACAGAAATTTACACACATGCCGACAGCGAAACCTTACGCACTGCTGCTCAGGCGAATCCCCTTTCACATTATAAAGAAGAAAAATAGTCAGTTGGCAGAAATAGAGGCAAAATTTAATGCAAAACAGCAAAATCGCAACTTCTAAGACGAGAAAAATATATTTTATTCGACTTATAGGGAGAATTTTCATACTTTTAATTGCAATATTAACTTATGTTTTTGCAAGAGACCAGTTTGATATTGTTTCAGGTGTTAATTTTTTTGAGAAGTTATCAATACTTCATGTTCTTTGGATAATCTGGATGACTGACATGGTTTTTCAGCTTATTCCGGTAAAAGCGCATATTTCCATAGGCTC
>JAZOAS010000014.1:0-2497 GCA_045595605.1 Eubacteriales bacterium | reverse complement strand
TTTTCCTCCACATTGTTATAAAAATATTATATCACCGCACCTCAAAAATATCAATTCCCAAAATGTTTAGAAAAAGTGCTTTTTGGCGAAAATATAACGGGTGGTTTTCTTGAAAAAATGTATAATTTTCTGCGCGATTTTTCTTTTGCTCAGAACGGTCGCCTGCGGTGAAAAAATCATAGTAAGCGACTTTTATTTAAACGGAAGGGAGTACGCGGTCTTCAAGGAAAAGAATACCGTTCTGCCGAATACATTAAGGCTTTCGCTCTTTGAGGGCGAGGCAAGCGAGCTCAGGGCAGAGGTGCGCCCTGAGGGAACGATGTCGGAGAAGCTTTCGTGGCGGCTTCTTGATAATACAGGCGCGATTACAATCTACCCCGCAGGGGAAACCTGCTCGGTTTGTGCAAATTACGCGGGAGTTGAGCACATCGGAATAAGCCTTTCGGGGGAGGGAGAGACCGTTATCGAGGTTGAAGTTAAAAGACCTAAGGAAATAACACTCCGCTCATTTGAGCCTGATGCTGAAAAAAGCACAACTCATCGTGCAGAGCTCTTTATAAGGATTGAAGTGGCTGTTCTTATCGTTATGTCGCTTGTACTTTTTGGTGTAATCACAGTTACACTTCTCAAAAAAGGGAGGAAAAAATAGTGAAGGAAAAGGCGAAATACGCGCTCGCGGGCGCGCTCGCAGGGGTGGCTAACGGGCTTTTCGGAGCAGGTGGCGGAATGATTCTCATTCCGTTTTTTCGTAAGTTTTTAGGTATGGAGGAAAAACGCGCGTTTGCGACCTCGCTTGCCGTAGTGCTTCCGTTGTCTGCCGTTTCGGCGACGGTGTATGCTTTTTCTGGAAGCTTTGATTTTAAAAGCGCGCTTCCGTTTATTATTGGCGGTGCGGTTGGCGGTTTTGTCGGCGGCAAGGTTTTCAAGAAAGTTCCCGTACGGCTTCTGAGGGCGGTTTTTGCGCTGTTTATGCTGTACGGCGGAATACGGCTTTTTATGAGGTGAAGATATGAGGTTTTTGATTGACACGGCTATTGGCGCGGCGACGGGGGTAATAAGCGGGTTTGGCGTTGGCGGGGGGACGCTCCTCGTTCTCTATCTTACGCTTTTTGGGAAAACACCACAGCTTGCGGCGCAGGGGATAAATCTTCTCTATTTCATACCGTGCGCCGTATCGGCGCTTGTTCTGCATGTGAAAAACAAGCGGGTTGACTATACGGCGTGGCTTGTCTCGGGCGGTACAGGTGCGCTTTTTGCAGCCCTTGCGGCATATATCGCGACAAAGACGGAGCTTTCTGTCCTGCCTCGGATTTTTGGCGGTTTTCTTGTGGTTTTGGGGCTATGGGAAATTATTTCAGTTACTAAAGAAAAAATGGTTGAAAAGAAAAAAGGATGAGCGTATAATGTAAGTAAATCAGCACTTGAGGTGAATAAAAATGGGAAACTTGAAAGCAGGCTTTGCAAGAATTGATATAACTCCTCCGCTCGGAACAACCTTGGAGGGGTATTTTGAAACGAGATATGCTGACGGCATCCTCGACCCGCTCTGCGCGACAGCTGTCGCGTTTGACGACGGTGAGAAGCGAGCCGTTGTCATGAGCGTAGATCAGATAGGACTCAATAAACACTTTATGAAGCTTATAAAGGATGAAGTCGGAAAGAATACCGGCCTTCCGGAAGAGGCAATATTCATTCATTGTACTCATATCCACACAGGCCCGTGCATTGCAGGCGGCGCGACAAAACCCGGTGAGTGGTCAAACCCGGCACATGCCGAGACTCTTATTAAGAAGCTTTCGGATGTCGCAATCCTTGCACTTGCTGACCTCGCTCCGGCAGAAATGAGCTATACGAGAGGCGAGGCAAAGAATGTTTCGTTTGTCCGTTGCTTTAAGATGAAGGACGGTTCAACCCGTACAAACCCGGGCAGACTTGACCCGAATATCGACTTCCCGCTTGACGAGCCGGATAATAACTCATCACTTCTTATCATAAAGCGCGAGGGTAAGCCCGAAATCGGCATAGTAAACTTCCAGGTTCACCCCGATGTTGTTCACGGTTGCAAGTTTTCGGCAGATTTCCCGCACTTTGTCCGCGATACTTATGAAACGATTATCCCGAACTCCCGTTGTATGTACATCAATGGCTCTCAGGGCGACTCGAACCATTGCGACTGGTTCCTTCCGCTTGATAAGTGCTTTGACGGCTATGACCGCTCGCGTTATATGGGAAGAAAGATTGCGATGTCGGTAATTGCAGATTATGAGCTTGCAACTCCGATTTCGGGAGATAAGATTTCCTACATAAAGCGCGACCTTACCGTTAACTACAACAAGGGAACTCCCGAAGAGGTCGAGGCGGCTCGCGAGGTTGCAACTATCCGTGCAGAAAAGGGCATCGAGGCTGCTAAAGATTATATGGCAGAAAAGCTTGCCCGAGAAGGTAAGAAGATAGACCATTTCGCACTTGTTGTTCCCGTTGGCGAGGCTACAAGACT
>JAZOAS010000013.1:0-3923 GCA_045595605.1 Eubacteriales bacterium | reverse complement strand
TTGTCTCCCCATTTGGGTCGTTAAAGCCCTCGAGGAAGGGGTCGGTTGCCTTGGCAAATGTGCTCTGAATTGCCCCTGCTTGTCCGACAGCGCTTATCCCGATTTTGGAAAGTCTCTCTTTTCGCTCCTGTTCCTTTCTCTGTTTTTCCTTTTCTCCGTACGGGTCGTCAAAGCCTTCAAGAAACGGGTCTTCCTTTTTTGAAGACGGTTTTGTCTCTGTCTGCTGTTTCTGTTGTATCGCTTCATTCTGCTTTGCCTGATATTGTTCTGCAATAGCTTTCATTCTCGCTTCAGACTCAGGCGTAATACCAGTCAGATTTCTCCATTGATTTCTTTTTGTTGCCTCTTTATCTAACACCACGGCATCTTCCAATGCAGAAGCATTCAACGGTGGCATATACATCCAATCTTGTAAACTTGCCAATATCTTCTACCTCCTTTATTTTAGTATAGTTTTTCATTTTTGGCAATACTGTTTGTTTGTGCAGGGGAAGTCTTTCCCCTGCACAATTTTTTCTACATCATCGGCATTGAGGCAGGTGCGACAGGCGGAAGTTCCGCTCCCATTACAGGCGCGGCGCCGTTTTCCATAGCCGCCATATCGTTCTTGAGCTTTGAGAGTATCTTGCTCTTATTCTTTAAATACTGCTCGGGTATTCCCTCAAGATATGTAACGACATCCGTTATGACTCCCTTTGCAAAGAGGTTGTCCATCGTCTGTACCTGCATAAGCTCGCTCCAGTACGCCGCCGAGCCTATATCCACCTTCATCGAAAGTGCATCGCTCTCAGGGCTTGCAAAGTCAAAAAACTCGGTTTTTCCCTCGTCTTCGCTCTGCACCTCGCGGAGACCGTAGTCAACTCTCATCATATCTACAAGAGTTCTTACATAGTCCTCAGTGAAGCGGCGGAAAGCAAGTTTCTGAAGCTCAAGCGGCATTGCCGACGCTTTCTGCGTTGCGATAATCGCCGAGGTGTTCTGCGGGTTTATGTTGCCGAGCGCCGCATCTGACGCTCCCATAAACTCAAGTGTGTACTGTATCACCTTGTCGATAAGCACAAGCACCTGGTTTGACATATCCGCACCGCGGAATGCTGACGCTATCGCTTCATTCGGGTTTCCGATTACGCCTATCGCCTGACCCACCTTATTAGACCAGCTTGAAATCTTTGTTGCATCATAGATAGTTTTCGGAAACGCGTTTGCTTTTACCGAGTGTATCGCCATCGCGAAAAGCTGATTTATGCTTATCTGATTCGGGATAAGTCCCGTTATCGCCGCAACGCCGTGGTATGAGTTCTTTACCTTCTCCCAGTTCATTACCGCGAGCGGATAGCGGTGGTAACCCGTGTTCCACTCCTCGCGGATTACGGCGTTGCGCGTCGTTTTTATCGCGTGGATTTCGCCGTTCTCCCTCCAGAATTTTACAAGCACGGTTACAAGCTCGTCGTTTCGCTTCGAGCTTGAGATGTCGTACATCTCATACTCCGAATCGGGGACAATTTCCTCTGCCGCCGCCTCGCTCATTCCGTTTTCAATCGCCTCGTCCCGCACGGCTTCAACATTCTTCCGCATTTCGACAATGACATACGGCTGTTTCTGGATATCGCTGATATACGGATTTCCGTAGAGAAGGCTTGTGTTGTCAACAACCTCACACTCTATCCTGCCCTTTGCGCCGCCCGATGCGGCACTGCTGTCAAAGTAAAAATAGAGTACGCCGTCGCCGTCAACCGCCGCGTTTCTTATTACCTCGCGCGACTTTTCCTTTATCTCCGAAAGCTCGATAAGCTTTTCTACCTCGCGCGACCAGACCTCGGCACGGCGGGTGGTCTTTTCGGTCGGGAGAAACGGTGTGAATGCAACGCCCACATCGTCTGCAACTATCATTGAGATAAAATAGCTTACAACACGGCGAAGTACATTGATTACAGGCTTTGCAAGGTCAGGGGCGTTAAGCCCCTCCCACTGCTTACCGATAAAGAAGTTTTCGTTCTTCCTTACAGTTTCGTAAAGGTCGATTCCGCGGTTGTACGAAACCGCTTTTTTATACTCGCTCCAGATTTCGCTTGGTTTTTTATGAAATTTCATCGCTATCCTCCTGTTCATTTCCGTCGTATCCGAGAAGGTTCTCCCACTGCTTCATCACGCGCGGAGAAATCTCCTCGTTTTTTTCTTCCTCAACCGGTGTGTTCTCTTCGTCCGAGACTTCGAAGTCTCTTTCAAACATCACTCCCGCCGCAAAGATAAGCGCGCCCGAGAGCATAAAAATCAGATTCCAAAGCATCATCTGAAATTCCTCCTTATCATCTCATTGAGCGCAGCTTCACTCACGCCGAGAGTTTTCGCGATATTCGCGTTTGAAAGACCCATTTTCGCAAGAGCTACGGCTTGGTTGAAAAGCTCATCCGCGCGGGATGCGTTATACTCGCGCTCTGCCATATCCCACTTTCTCATAGTCTCAAGCGAGTTAAGCCCCGCTTCATATGCGCGGTTTTTCTGATTTGCGATAGCCTCCGCCGCGGCAATTCCGTGCTGATATACAAGCTTCTGATACTCCGCAAGCGCATTTGCCTTCTCGATATCGCCGTTATAAACCGCCTCGCGGTAGGCGTTATCGAGCTCGTTTATGTACTCCTGCTTCTGTCTCTGATTTTCGTTGAGCGCGTTCTGATACGCGTTTGCAATCTGCATTTTGGAGCTTTCAGCATAGCCTGAATTTGAAAGACCTATGCGAGTTCTCTGCTCCTCTGCCGCGCCGTAGGGGTTTTCTGCAGTGAGGTATGACTGATACGCACGCTGGTTCGCAAGAGCGTAGCTTTTGTCCGCCTCTTTTTTCTGATTGTTTATTTTTTCAAGAGTCTTTCTCGTCGCAATGTCTATCGCGTTTTTTCTCGCATTGTGCTGACTTCTGAGGCTTCTTCCGCTGTTTGCATAAGCGTTTGAAAGCCCGGCTGCAATGCTTGTAGCAGTTTCCACACCGCCCTGCGGGGTGTACATAAATGTTCCTCCCTGAGTAGGAACGACCGAACCGTAATCAACGCGCTGAGTTCCTTGCTCGTCCTTGTATGTTCTTCCGTCGATTATGTAGCCTATGTCGCTTTTTCCGCTTGGGGTCTGGTAAATTACTTTTGTTGAATTCATATTATTCTTCCTTTCTTATTTGTTTGTATTTCCGTAAAAATATTTTCTTATTATTCCGCCGATTCCAAACGCCTGATTAACTTTGTCGTTCTTGCAGATAACCTGAATCGCCTTGTACTTTTTGATTCGTTTGTTAAACGGAACAACGGTGTAGGGCGAGGTGTTGAATGTAAAATCTGAAAAGTCGATATCCTCAAAATTGAAAATACCCGCACTTTTTTCGGTGATCTTTTTCTCAAAATCGGCATCCGTCCGAATGCATACGGACACTCCCGAACGGTTATACGCCTTCAAGAAAACTCCCGAGCCCGTTTTTGCCATAGTCTTGAATCTCATAAAGTCACCGTCGTCAGAAAGCGGAGTTGACCACCTTGCACATATGGCCTCGCCGTTATCGGAATATGCCTGGTTTAACATCTCACCGCGTTCGTTTTTCATGTCGTTATTGAAGCGGCAGAGCTTTCCGTCCTCCGTTCCAAAGTAAAGCGTACCGTCAAAAACACCAAAGGATATAGCAGGAATATTCGTCCAGTAGTACCACTCGTACTCATGCGTTCCGGTTTTGTTCTGTGAGTAAGTCCTCTGCGCCGCGTCGGCAACAAAGCATTTTCCGTTTACGCAGAGGAGAAGATAGCCTTCCCACTCACACATTATTGCATCAGAAAGGTTTTTCTCAAGCAGAAGCCTCGGATTTATGCGAGTTGAGCGGATATTGAGCGCGCGCTCTTTTGATATATCCTGCGACGCGATTGCATAGACGCCGTTTCTCGTGAGATAGA
>JAZOAS010000012.1:0-11530 GCA_045595605.1 Eubacteriales bacterium | reverse complement strand
TCCAGCATATTGTCAATAAAAATTCCATATCCCTTTGTCGGGTCGCCGACGAGGACATGAGTTACAGCACCCACAAGCTTTCCGTCCTGAATTATGGGAGAGCCCGACACCACTGTTGTCAATAGGGGACAACATTATTTGCATTTAATCCACGCTTCCGTAAGCGAAATATCGTCCCAGGTTTTTCCTGCACTGCCGTAGTCTATCATATCCATTTTATCATTTCCAAGTAATACATTTGCACGGAAAACACACTCAAAACCTCCATCGTCTTTTGATGTAACTTCTAATTTGTCACTGAATTTAACCGAATTGCCGACTTGTGTGATTTGGGCATCTCTTGCCAATACCAAAGGACCATAAAGTATTGCAAAATAATCTTTTGTTTCATCTTTTCCCGCCACTCCACATGGGCGAATAATACGGGGATTCATATCAAAAATTATTTCAATAGTATCTCCTCTCTTCCATTCTTTGTATAGTGTCATATAAGAGCTTTCGCTGAAACTTTCCATCGGGTGTGCTTGTCCGTTAACAAAAATCTTTGTGTTTTTTCCTGAGAACTCAGGAATTCTGAGATAAATGCAACACTTATCTTGATAAGCATCTATAATCTTTATTTTAATAGTTCCTTCCGCAGGATAATTTGTTTCAATAGCTAACGTATAACCGTTGATCGTTGCGTTTCCTTGTTCATAATAGTTGATTGCAAAGCCGTTATTTGTATTTGTAATGGCGGTGAGCAACGGCAAAGCAGTTCCTGCGGCACCAATAGCAGCGCAACAACCGTAGTATTTATCTGATGAAATATTTTTATATCCGCCAACCTGTCTACCTCTTTGACCTAAAGTCAACGGGCTGTAGCTATCAAATACAAAACCGCCATTTGTTGTGTTTTTCTTATTATTTATTGCGCCATACAGAGCATTATAAAACGATTGTTCAATATAATTTGCATATTTCCCATCACCGGTTAAAAGCAACAACTGATTGCACAGCTTCATCCAAGTTACCGTTACGCAAGTTTCCTGCATTACTCCTTTATAGTCGGTGTCAGTTTGGGTTGCAACAGCATTATTAAACAGCTCGTGTTCACACCCTGCGCATCCAATAATTGTAATATCACTCATATAAACACTATCAACAAAATTGATAACAGCGGTTTTGCAATTTTCTTCACCGGTCAGGCGATAATATTCCAAAAGCCCTTCAAAGCAAGACATCATTTCATAGGCTTTTGTAGTGGAATACTGATACGGCAGTAATTTATTTTCCAGCGCAAGCGAAAAAATATTTGCGTCACTATTTGTAAGATAGTCAATGATATAATGGGCAAACTGCAAATAACTTGTTTTGCCTGTGATGTTGTACATTTTTATGACCGGCTCTAAGATTGAAGCAGAGTTTATTCCAAGCCAACACGGTGACGTTTCGCTTAGATGAATCTTATCACTTCCAATATGCTCAACAATATAATCAAGATGTTTTATAAGGGCAGCCTCAATTTTTTCTTTGAATAACCCATCGTCACAAATCTCGTGAAAATGTAAAAAGCCCAATATAACATATTTTCTGCACCACATGTCCCACCCATTGAACTCGCAAGAGAGACTATATGTTGAAAACCGCCCCCTTTCATCTTGAGCATCAAGCATTTTTTCGGCAACTTTGCAAAGCAATGCATACAACTTTTCATTTTTTGTGTACTGATATGTCATACATGCGCCTCGCATCATTTTGCCAAAATATTCACCGCGCCAACCGTCATCAACATCATCAGCCGCAATTTCAAACTGATGTACAAACAGTTCCCAATCGTCTTCGTTAAACAACTGATTTTCTTCAATAAATCGAGCTTCTTTATCCATTATGCCACTGAATTCACGGTGAAAACTTACATCCATATGCTGAAAATCAGTATCATACCTATTTCCGTATTGTTTGTTAGTTTCGTAATATTCTTTTATTGACATAAAAAAATCTCCTCTGCAAATTTTTACTTTACATCTTGATTATACAGAATATTAGCTGTATAATAATTGTACAAACATTCTATAATATTGTATATAATTTTCACGAAGGAGTTTTCGTATGTCTTTTTTTGATCAAATTCCACTACACACAACATCCCTTTTTAAATTTGAAGCCGTACCACATGAAACTGACCACAAATACATAAAATCGTATTATCATCATCTTACCGATTTCATATCGTATCACACTCACGATTTTTACGAGATAAATATTGTTTACAGCGGAGTGGGAAAACACAAATTAGAAAACAGAGAAATATTAACACAACGTGGCGATGTATTTATTATTCCGCCAAATATGAAACACGGCTATTCTTGCAAGGACGAACTTACAGTTTATCATATTTTACTCAGTAACTCCTTTATTGCCGTTTATTCGCCGCTTCTTGAAAAAATGCGTGGTTATAATATGATTTTTAACATAGAGCCGTGGTTCAGAGAACATATTGAAAAAACATATTACTTAAAATCAGAAGATATACCGTTTGAGCAGTTAAAACATCATATTTCGCTTATACAATCTTGCAATCGGGCAGATAATTGCGAACCTAATATAATAGCACATGTTTTATCACTAATTGCCTTATTGTCTAATGCTATCTTCTTATCAAAACCATTAACTATTGACACACTACCAAATGAGCAGGTGTTAACCGTGCTTGAGAGTTTGGAATATATAGAAAAGCATTATGATGATAAAATCGACTTTAAATACATCGCTAACAAAAGTGCATATTCCTATTCCACTTATTTAAGATATTTTAAAAAGCTTACCGGCACTACGCCTACTAAGTATCAAACAAAATGTAAAATAAAAAATGCTGCCAATATGCTTTTGAATACCAATGAAAGCATATTGTCTATCGCGCTTACCTGTGGCTTTTATGACAGTTCGCATTTTATAAGGGAATTTATAAACGAAAAGCAAATTTCCCCTGCTAAATTCAGAAAAGAAAAAAGTCAACCCAACAACATACAACTGTCAACCGATATTTTTACATAAATAATGGGGCACAATTTACGCCCCATTATTTATGAAGTTTCTTTGAGCATTTTGGGGACGGCAGACTGTGTAAAAATTTAAAATTGTCGTCGGGGACACAAACAGGAACAGCGACGATATCTCGGGTAATTTCTTCCACATTTTTGTCAAGAAAGTTTTTATTTCCTATCCGTGTTGCCATGAGCATATCATCAAAGTCGTAAAACTGATGAAAACATACATCTTTATTTTGCTCTCTAAAAAATGTTGGCGAAACACCGATTTGTTTTGTAAATGTTTCAGTAAAGTAGCTTACGTTGTTATAGCCGCTGACAATGGCAATGTCGGAAATTTTATTATCACTTTTCACAAGAAGCATCATTGCATTCTCAAGTCTCTTTTTTGTACGGTATGAATTGATTGAAATATTAAATTTATCTTTAAAAATATGACACATATAATAGTAACTTATATGCAAATCAGCTGCTATTTGTTCGATGTTGATGTCTTGCATATACGTTCTGTCGATATAATCTTTTATGTTCAGGAACAGTTCATTCTCCCGATTTTTCGCATTTTTCTGCTCACCTTTTATAAATGTAATAATTTCCTCTAAAATCGAAATATCACATTCATCATTTTCGTTAAATTCCTTAATAAGATTGTCTAAAACAGTTGGCTCGAACTGACACCTTGTAATGCAGTCGACACTGAAAAGTTTAAACACTTCAGAAATAATGTTTTCTTTCTCAATATTTTCTGTAAGGAATTTTGCTAATACACAATTCTTTTTCATACAAAGACCTCCGTTCTGATTTTATTATATCAGAACGGAGGCTTTTATACTATAACAACTTTGCTGATTTATTTCATTTTCTCTGCTTCTGCCAGCATATTCTCTATAAATATCCCGTAACCCCTTGTTGGATCATTTACGAGTACGTGCGTAACTGCACCTATAAGCTTACCGTTTTGGATAATGGGACTGCCACTCATTCCGCAGACGATACCGCCTGTTTTTTCAAGAAGCTCGGGGTCGGTTGCGCGGATGAGCATATTTTTTGTTTTTTCGCCGGCAAAATAAATCGCCGTTATCTCGATGTCGTATTCTTTAACCTCATTTCCTTCAATGTTTGAGAGAATGGTAGCTTTGCCTCGATGAATTTCGTTTTTCTCAGCTGTCGGGAGAGGTGCTTTTGTGTTTATGATATTTTTATCCGTTACTTTGCCAAAGATACCTGCCTCATTGTTTTTTTCTATCGTTGCAATTTTTTTTGACGCGTCAAAGCTTCCGACAAGCTCACCCGGCTCGCCGGGGCGCCCGTGCTTTACGCTCTGCACGGTTGACGGAAGAAGCTCGCCGTCAAGAAGAGGAACGATTACATTTGTCTTACTGTCGCTTATTCCGTGACCGAGCGCGCCATAAGTTCCGTTTAACGGGTCGAGGTAGGTGAGCGTTCCGATTCCGGCAATAGAGTCGCAAACAAAAACGCCGATTGCGAAATTGCCGTCATCATTAGCTTTCGGAGTTACGGAAAGCGTATTAGTTTTTTCGTTTCGGATATACTCAATAGTGACAGGGTTTCCGCGACTTTCAGATACGGCCTTCACAAGGTCCGAATTTGAAAAAATCGCAACATTCCCCGCCTTTGTTATGATGTCGCCGACCTTTATACCGCTTGTCTTTGCTGGGTTTTCAGCCATATCCTCAGAAAAACCGACGACGACCGCGCCTTTTGAAGAAATCTTGATTCCTGCCGCCTTGCCGAGAGGGACAAGCTCACGGGCGGCGCTTGCCGAAATTATAAATGAAAAGGTAATTATAATTGCGACAAAAAATTTAGATGAATTTTTTAAAATTTTCATCACGATTAAAGCTTCGCCTCCTTTCTCTTTTAATATGCGTAAATGGCGAAGTGGATATTTTGCCACAAGCGGTAAGAAAAGTGACGACTTCCTTGTAAAAAACTGCAACGCCCGAAAACTTCGGGCGTTGCAAAGTATGGATTCCAAAATTTTTAAATAACTTTTTTATTGAGCCACTTATCGCCTCTGACGCGGAAGATGTTAAGAATTGCGCGAAAGATCCAGTCAGCCCACATACCGATCCAGACGGACATAAGTCCGAGGTGGAAAACCTTCGCGAGCAAGAACGCAAGCCCGAGCCGGAAGACGAACATCGAAGAGAGCGATAAAACAAGCGGGAATTTTACATCGCCTGCCGCACGGAAAGAGCTCATAGGAATAAAGGCGTAGGAATAAATGGAGAAAATCGAAACGAGAGCCGCGACGCCTGTGTAGTACGCCGACTCGCGAAGAGCCTCTTCGCTGAAGCCGAAAAGAAGAACAAGTTTATTTTTCAAAAGGAAGATTGTGCCGTAGAAAACGAGAACCATAATCGAGCCGACAAGCGTAAGCTTCTTCGTATAATAGCGAGCCTGCTCTTTTTCGTCTGCGCCGATGCACTGCCCGACAACGGTAAGAAGCGTTGTTCCGAGAGAGCAGATGCAGTTTGCGGCGATATTGAAGATATTAAACGAAACGGCATACGCCGCGGTCGCGATAGTTCCGAAAGAAGCGATGAGGCTTGAGAGAACGAGCTTTCCTACATAGAAAAGCGAGGTTTCAATGCCATTCGTCCCGCCAATGAGGAAAATCTTTTTGAGAAGACTGAAATCGGGGCGGTAGTGAAGGAGCTTTTCAAGCGGAACTTCAAGCGACTTGTTTTTGAGAAAAATAATTCCGAGTGCGCCGTAAAGGAATCGAATAAGCGTAGTCGAAAGCGCCGCGCCTGCAACCTCCATATCACAAACATAGATGAAGAAAGCATTACCGACAACATTGAGCATATTGACAATCGTTCCGTGGAAAAACGCCGTGCGGCTCTTTCCCTGCGCGCGGAGAAGAGAAGAGCAGGCGATACCGATTGAAGCGGGGACATAGCCTATTACGATTATGAAAAAGTAGTCTTTTGAATATTCGAAAACAGCCGTGTCAAGGTTTGGATAAATCCAGTTTATAATCTGAGAAACAAACGGAAGAACAAGCACCGATACGAAAAGAGAGACGAAGGTAACGGCGTAAAGAACCTGCTTCGAGGCTTCTTTTGCCGCCGCCTTGTTGCCATTTCCGATATACTGCGAAACAATAACCGTTCCGCCATAGCTCAGAGCGGAGAAAAAGCCTATAAGAAGAAGGCTTATCGAGTCGATAAGCGAAACCGCGCTGACCGCCGCCTCACCGCAAGAGGAAACCATCGCCGAGTCAACAAGACCTGCCATAATGGACAGGAGCGATTCAATTGCGATAGGAACTGCGAGGGTGACGAGCGCGCGGTTAGAAAACATAAGTGGTCTTTTGTTGAGTGTGTTATCCATAAAATTACCTCGTGAAAACGAATTGCCTTTATGTCTGCTTCCTTCTTAAATTATACAGATCTGCGAGAAAAGCACAATACAAAAACGGAGGGTTACTGGAGAAAACAACGATTAAATGTTTTAAATAACTTTTTTATTGAGCCATGTGCCGCGGCGGAAGTAGAAGAAGTTGCAAACGGCGCGGGCAAACCAGTCTGCCCACATACCTATCCATAGACCGAGCAGTCCAAGTCCGAAGTAACTTCCCAAAAGGAAAGCAAGACCAACGCGGAATACGAACATTGTTATGATCGAAATATAGAGATCGTATTTTACATCACCTGCCGCACGGAATCCGTTGATTGGCGTAAACGCCCAGGCATAGAGCGAGAGAATGGAGCAAAGAGAGCCGATTCCGACGTTCTCAGCCGCAAGAGCAAGGGTGTCTTTCTGAAGGTCAAACATTAAAACGAGCTGATTTCTGAGAAGGAAAGTAAGTCCGAAGAGGATAACCATTGCGACCAATGCCGCGTTTGACATTCGTCTGGTGTAGAATTTTGCCTGCTCGGGCTTTCCTGCGCCCATACATTGACCTGCAATCGGGATGAGCGCGGTAGAGAAAGCGCCAAGCCCTGTCCAGGCGAAGTTGCAGATTGAGTTTGAAACGGACCACGCCGTAATCTCGATAGTGAGGAAAGTTGCCGTAAGAGTAGAAATAAGAAGCTTGCCCACATAGAAAAGCGCATTTCCGATGCCATTCGTGCCACCGATTATAGCGATTTTCTTGATAACCGCCCAATCGGGCTTGTAGTGGAGAAGCTTGTCAAAATGAACCTTTAAGTTCTTGTTATGTAAAAGGATGAGGCTTCCTGCCGCCCAGACAACGCGGCTTATCGTAGTAGAAAGACCTGCACCTGCCGCACCCATATCGAAAACATAGATGAAAACTGCATTTCCCACGACATTCAGGAGGTTTGCTGCAGTAAAAAGGACAACGGAGAGGGTATTCTTTCCAATTGAACGAAGAATTGATGCCGAGCCTTCGCCTATTGCATAGAACGGATAACCGAGCGAGAGCCAGAAGAGGTAGTCAAGGCAAGCATTGAAAACATCTTCGTCAACGCTTCCGTAAACGAGTCTTAAAATCGGCTCACGGAAGAAAAAGAGGATGATGCTTATGAAAAGTCCCGCCGCGGTTGCAAGGTAGATAAACTGCTTTGCCGATTCGTTTGCAAGCTTTTGGTCTCCCTTTCCGACAAACTGCGAGGTAATAACGATGCCACCGCTTGTCGAAGCTGTTATAAGCACAATGAAAATGAGCGTGATGTTTCCGACGAGGGAAACGCCCGAAACTGCCGCCTCACCTGCGCTCGATACCATTGCCGAGTCAACAAGGTTTGTGACAATCGCAAGAAGCGAGCTTAAAAAAAGCGGAATGGTGAGACGCACAAGGTCGCGGTTAGAAAACATTCGTTTGTCAGAAAGTGTACTTTCCATTTTTAAAATCTCCTTTAAAAGATGTAAACAAAGCCAAGGGGAGAAACTCCCCTTGGCTTTATATTACATTATTGACGGGATTTCTGTTGAGAAGATGTGGAGAAGCGTAAGAAGCATATCTCGTACAAGAGAAATAATCGAGAGCCACGATGCGCGTTCCGCTTCGTTTTCGTTTGCGAGAATTTTATTTTCAAAATAGAAACGGTTGAAGAGACCTGCGATGTCAAACATAACTTCGCAGATTGCGCTCGGCGCTTTTTCGTCAAATGCGCGGAGAAGAACATCGCCAACCGAGAAGAGCTTAATGAGAAGCTCGCGCTCGGTGTCGCTTGTCGGCGGAAGAATCTTTCCGCACTTTGCGCCCTTTTCCTCTGCCTTTGCAAGGAGAGAGGAGATTCGGACAACCGTGTACTGGAGATACGGCCCCGTTTTACCCTCGGTTGAGAGGAAACGGTTGAGGTCGAAGATATAGTCGCGTGAGCGGTGGTTTATAAGGTCGCCGAACTTTATCGCCGCGATACCGATTTTTTCCGCGTTTGATGCTTTCTCTTCTTCGGGAAGCTCTTTTGCAATCTCGGATGCGTCAATTCTCTCGCGGGATGCGTCAGTCGCGCTCTTTATGAGAACTGAAAGGCTCATAACGCCACCCTCGCGGGTCTTGTAGGGCTTGCCGTCGCTGCCGTTCATTGTACCGAAGCCTACATGGTAAAGCTCCGTCTCGTCTTTGACAAGGCCTGCCTTTTTCGCAAGGCGGAAGACCTGCTTGAAGTGCATCGACTGACGGCTGTCAACGACATACCACATCTCATCCGGTTTAAAGTCAGCCATTCTCTGAACGATAGTCGCAAGGTCGGTTGTCGCATAGAGCGCTGAACCGTCCGACTTTGAGATGATGACGGGCGGCATGGGCTCGTCGTCAGTTTCCTCAGCGACATCCGCGATAAGAGCGCCGTCAGAGAGATATGTAAGCTTTTTCTCGTCGAGAGTTTTTAAAAGCCCCGGAACATACGGGTCAGCATCGCTTTCGCCAAGCCACATATCAAAGTCAACGCCGAGGCGCGCATAACTTTTTTTAAGGTCGGAGACCGAAACTTCAAGGAATTTCTTCCAGAGCGCTACATAGCCGGGTCTGCCGTTCTGCAAATCAAAGGTTGCGCGCATCGCTTTTGCGCGGAACTCTTCGTCAGTCTTTGAACGGGCACTTGCCTCGGGATAGAGCTTTGAAAGGTCGTCAATCGTGACGGGGCTCTCTTCGGGGTAGCCGTCGGTGATGTTTGCATCAAAATAGGGAAGGTCGGGAGAAACTCTCTCAAGCTCTGCGATAATGAGACCCATCTGAAGACCCCAGTCGCCGAGGTGGACATCGCCGATTACCTTGTGACCGAGGAATCTTGCAAGACGCTTTAAGGTCTCGCCGATTATCGCCGCGCGAAGGTGACCGACATGAAGCGGTTTTGCAACATTCGGACCGCCGTAGTCAACAACAATCGTCTTTTCGTCCATAAGAGGAAGAGCGAGACGGTCGCTCTCGGTCATAGCGCGAGCTTCTTTTGCGATGAACTCATCCGAAAGGATGAGGTTTATAAAGCCCGGAGGGGCAACTGAAACGCTTTTAAAGATTTCGTTTTCAGAAAGAAGTCCGCAAACATCGTTTGCAATCATCATCGGAGCTTTTCTGTGAAGCTTTGCGCCGGTGAGCGCGCCGTTACACTGGAACTGCGCAAGGTCGGGGCGGTCAGAGAAGGTAACAACTCCGAGCGACGCATCATAACCTGCTTTTACAAAAGCTTCGGTAACGATATCCGTAAGCCTGTTCTTTAAAGTACTCATAAAACACCTCTGACTCTCGCACCTTCTGGTGCGAAAAATTCGAATAAGATTTTTTCGGGGACATGCGCCTCGAAAAAATTAATATGCAACGCCCCAGTAAATCATTGTCTTTGCAGGTTTACCGCAAATCGGGCATACATCGGAGATTTTCTCCTGAGCAAACGGCATGCATCGTGAGCTCATTCCTGCTTCTTCCTTGACCTTGAGTTCACATTCAAGGTCGCCACACCACATAGTCTTTACGAAACCGCCCTTTGTCTCTGCGATTTCCTTCATTTCCTCAAGGCTTCGTGCTGTGTAGGTATGCTCCTCGCGGTTCTTGAGCGCGCGGTTATAAAGAGCGGTATGGATTTCGTCCATAATCGCGTTGACTTCCGCTACAATATTGTCGAGAGCGACAACCTTCTTCACGCGTGTAACGCGGGAAACGAGGACGCACTGACCTGCTTCAAGGTCACGCGGGCCGAGCTCGATGCGGACGGGAACGCCCTTCATCTCATACTCTGCAAACTTCCAGCCTGCGGAGTTGTCGGACTTGTCGCACTTTACGCGGATGCCGGCAGAAGCGAGCTTGCTCATAAGCTCATCAGCAGCTTCGAGAACACCGCCCTTGTGAGCTGCAATCGGGATGATAACTGCCTGGATGGGAGCAACCTTCGGCGGAAGAACGAGACCGTTGTTGTCGCCGTGGGTCATGATGATACCGCCGATGAGACGGGTTGAAACGCCCCATGATGTCTGGTGCGGGTTTGTGAGCTTGTTTGTCTTGTCGGCAAACTGAATCTCAAACTGCTTCGCAAAGCCGTCGCCGAAGTAGTGTGATGTACCTGCCTGCAAAGCCTTGCGGTCGTGCATCATACACTCAATAGTATAGGTAGCCTCAGCACCCTTGAACTTTTCCTTCTCTGTCTTCTGTCCGCGTGTAACGGGCATTGCGAGAACGTTTTCACAGAAGTCTGCATAGACATTAAGCATTGTTTCGGTAAACTCTTTTGCCTCTTCTGCTGTCGCGTGGATGGTGTGACCCTCCTGCCAGAGGAATTCGCGGTGGCGAAGGAAGGGGCGGCTGGTCTTTTCCCAACGCAGAACAGAGCACCACTGATTATACATCTTGGGCAGATCGCGGTGGGAATGGATTATATTCTTAAAGTGCTCGCAGAAAAGAGTTTCGCTGGTAGGACGGATGCAGTAGCGCTCCTCCAGAGGCTCGCTTCCGCCGTAGGTTACCCATGCACACTCGGGAGCAAAGCCCTCAACATGGTCCTTTTCCTTCTGCAGAAGGCTCTCGGGGATGAGCATAGGCATCATAACATTCTCGTGTCCGAGTTCCTTGAAGCGGGTGTCCAGCTCCTTCTGAATGTTTTCCCAAATGGCATAGCCATAGGGACGGTAGATGAACATACCCTTAATGGAGGAGTAATCGATAAGCTCCGCCTTGGTGCATACATCGGTAAACCACTTGGTAAAGTCTACCTCCATATCGGTTATCTGTTCAACCTTCTTTTCTTTAGCCATAATAATTTTCTCCTTTCGACGAGGGGCCCTCCCCCATCTGAAATAACCTATATATTTTATATTCCGCGCCTTAACTTGTCAACATTTACTGCGCAATTGAGCCAGTCAATATTTGGAAAAGATGATTTTGCGGGTCACCTTTTTACTTGACATAACACCCCGATGGATATAAAATGGTATGGATAATATTCGCTTTGCGCGCAGGGGAGCGCGCTGGCGTTTAATGTTTTCAATTCGACGGATTCGTTTTATGGTCCGTCCTACCATACCTAAAAAAGCATAAGACAAAACCACCGCAAATTTGTTAAAGAATGGAG
>JAZOAS010000011.1:0-4369 GCA_045595605.1 Eubacteriales bacterium | reverse complement strand
TGAAAGTGAGGACGGCTATAATCTCGTAGCGAGAACTGACGGCAACCGCCCGATAAGCCTTAAGGGAGACGAGAGCCTTGTCGGAAGCTTTATAAAGGCGCGCATTACGGACTCCGCAAAGTGGGGAATGTACGGCGAAATCGTTTAATCTATAATTTAGAGAAGGTAAGAAAATGGAAAAGTATTCTCCGATGATGATGCAATATATGAAGATAAAGGAGCAGAATAAAGACAGTATTCTGTTCTTTCGTCTTGGCGATTTTTATGAAATGTTCTTTGATGATGCCCGCCTTGCATCGGAGGAGCTTGAGCTTACCCTCACGGGTCGTGACTGCGGTCAGGAGGAGAGAGCTCCGATGTGCGGAGTTCCGTATCACTCCTGTGATGCGTATATTGCGCGACTTATTGCAAAGGGGTATAAAGTTGCTATCTGCGAGCAGACGGAAGAGCCCGGAAAAGGGCAGAAGCTTGTTGAACGCGATGTTGTAAGAATAATTACACCGGGAACGGTAATTGAGAACAATATGCTCGACGAAAAGCGAAATAACTTCATCTGCGGTGTGTACAAAAACGGCGCGCGCGCAGGTGTGTGCTTCATAGATATTTCAACCGGTCAGGCGAGCGTTTGTGAGCTTTCCGGTGGTGAGATATCCGAGCTTATACTCGGCGAAATTTCAAAATTTTCACCTGCCGAGGCGATTGTAAACCGCGAGTTTTTCGAGGACAAGGCTTCCTGCGATTACCTCCGCGAAAGCCTCCGTATGAATATAGAGCTAAACGACGAAATCTTCGTGAGCGCAGTGGCGGAGGAGTCAGTCAAGTCTCATTTTGAAACGGACGATATAGCTTCCGTCGGGCTTAGCCCTGATTCGTTTGCATTAAACGCCTGCGGCGGGCTCCTTAAGTATATCCACGATACTCAGAAGACAAATCTTTCCCATATCAACAAGCTTGAGATTTACTCAAACGATGAGTATATGCTTCTCGATGAGACGGCAAGAAGAAATCTCGAAATATGCGAGACGATGCGCGGGAAGGAAAAGAAAGGAACTCTTCTTTGGGTTCTTGATAAAACAAAAACCTCTATGGGTGGCCGTCTTATCCGCTCTTGGATTGAAAAGCCGCTTATGGATGTTGCGGCTATTGATGAGAGACTTGATGCGGTTGAAAGCTTTGTAAATGAGCCGATAACCCGTGAGGAGATTGCAGAGTCGCTTCGTTCTGTACGCGATATCGAGCGCCTTGTAGGGCGCGTGGTTTACGGCGTTGCAAACGGTCGCGACCTCGTTGCAATGGCAAAGACCTTTTTTGCTCTTCCCGGAATAAAGGCAAAGCTTTCAGGCGTCTCTGCAGACCTTATAAAGAACATAAACTCATCAATTGATGAGCTTTCTGATATGCACAAGCTCATTGATGATGCGATAGATGAAGATGCCCCTGTTTCAATCAGGGAAGGAAAGATTTTCAAAACCGGCTACAGCGCCGAGGTTGACAGACTTCGCGATATAGTCGAGAACGGAACAAGCTACTTGACAGAGCTTGCTATCCGCGAGAAGGAAAAGACGGGAATAAAAAACCTCAAAATCGGCTACAACCGCGTTTTCGGGTACTACATAGAGGTCAGCAAGTCAAACATCAATGATGTTCCCGAGTATTATGTAAGAAAACAGACTCTTGCAAACGGCGAGAGATATATAACCGACGAGCTTAAAGACCTCGAGGGTCAGATTCTCGGTGCGCGTGAAATGGTATGTCGCCTTGAGGGTGAGATGTTCCGCGACCTCTGCGATAAAATCGCTGAGAATGTAAAGAGAATACAGGAGACTTCGTCGGCGATTGCAAAGCTTGATGCAATAATTAGCCTTGCATCTGTTGCGTCAAGATTCGGCTATTCGCGCCCGAAGGTTACTTCAAAAGAAAAGATACTCATAAAAGACGGAAGACACCCCGTAGTCGAGCGCGTTTTAAAGGATGCGCTGTTTGTGCCGAATGACTCGAACCTCGACTGCTCAGAAAACAGAATGGCGATTATAACCGGTCCGAATATGGCGGGTAAATCTACCTTTATGCGCCAGGTCGCGCTCATCACGCTTATGGCGCAAATAGGCTCATTTGTCCCTGCGAAAAGTGCGGAAATCGGCGTAGTTGACCGGATTTTTACAAGAATCGGCGCGTCTGACGACCTCGCTTCGGGTCAGTCAACCTTCATGGTTGAGATGAACGAGGTTTCGGAAATTATAAAGAAGGCGACACGAAAGAGCCTTATAATTCTCGACGAAATCGGAAGAGGAACTTCCACCTTTGACGGTATGGCGATTGCAAGGGCGGTTATTGAGTTTCTTGCCGATAAAAAATGCGTCGGTGCAAAGACTCTTTTTGCAACTCACTACCACGAGCTTACCGAGCTTGAAGGAAAGCTTGCGGGAGTCAAGAACTACAATATTGCGGTGAAAAAACACGGCTTTGATATCACCTTCCTTCGAAAAATTGTAAGGGGAAGCGCAGATGACAGCTACGGTATCGAAGTCGCGCGCCTTGCGGGAATTCCTGACTCCATAATTTTCCGGGCAAAGGAGATTCTCGAAAGCCTTGAGAATGACAGCGCAATATCAAAGCCTGAATTCGTAATCCCCGAAGAGCGACGCCGTTCTCACGAGGGGGATAAGATTATATCAGAGCTTGCACATATGGATGTGAATACACTTTCGCCGCTTGAGGCGTTGTCGCTTCTCTTTGAGCTCGCAAAGAGGGCAAGAGAGGCAGAATAAGAAAAAAGGAGGAGAAAACCGTGGGAATCATAAATGTTCTCGATAAGCAGGTTGCGAATATGATTGCGGCGGGTGAGGTTGTCGAAAACCCTGCGTCCGTTGTAAAAGAGCTTCTTGAAAACGCGATAGATGCGCGCTCAAATTCCGTGACAGTTGAAATCCAGAACGGCGGAATCTCATACATAAGAATAACCGACGATGGAATCGGTATGGGCGAGACAGACGCGAAAACGGCTTTTCTCCGCCATGCAACAAGTAAGATATCAAAGGCAGAGGACCTTGACGGGATTGCCACCCTCGGCTTCCGAGGTGAGGCGCTCGCCGCGATTTCTTCTGTTTCAAAAATTGACCTTATCACAAAAACGAGAGAGGCGGATATGGGAATTTCACTTCGCGTTGAAGCGGGAAACGTTATACGCGAGGGTGAGTCGGGTTGTCCTGACGGCACGACGATAATCGTCCGTGAGCTTTTCTATAACACGCCTGCCAGAATGCGATTTCTGAAGAAGGATTCGACAGAGGCGGCAAATGTAGAGAATGTCGTCCGTGCGACAGCTCTTGCGCATCCCGATGTTTCGATAAAGTTTATAAAAGACGGTCGAGATGTTTTACATACTCCGGGTGACGGGATTCTGAAATCGTGTATATACGCTGTCCTCGGTCGCGATTTTGCCAATAATATGAACGAGGTAAATACGAGCGAGAGAAACATAAAGGTTTCGGGTTTTACCTGCGCACCGCAGGCATCCCGCGGAAACCGCTCGCTTCAGTTTTTCTTCGTAAACGGTCGCCCCGTAAAATCTCCGCTTCTTGCGGTAGCGCTTGATAACGCGTACCGCGAGAGACTTATGAAGGGGAGATTTCCTACCTGCGTTTTGAATATCACGCTTCCGCTCGGAAGTGTAGATGTCAATGTTCATCCTGCAAAGACGGAGGTCAAATTTGCTTCAGAGCGCGATGTTTTTGATGTCGTTTATTTTGGGGTAAAAACAGCCCTTGAGAAAAGTGAAAAGCGCGAGATCGTTCCGCCGCAGGTGGTTGTTAGACCTGAGCCTGTTGATAACATAACAGATAATCAGGAGAAAATTAAGGTTGAACCAAAACCGAAGGTGGAGGAAATTCTGCCAAAAACGGAGCCACCCAAAAAAGAGTTTGTTTACGAGCCAAAGCCGAGGGTTATGCTTCGCTCGACACAGTTTGGAACTTACCATACTGAGCCGATAAAGGAAGAGGTAAAACCTGCTAAGACAGAAGCTAAAGAACCCGTGAAGGTTGAAGAAAAACCTGTAATTCACGAAGAAAGTGCAAAGGAAGAGATTCCCTTCCGCCTTATAGGTGAGGCGATGAATACATACATAATCGTTGAAAGCGGCGAGTCTGTATTCTTTATTGATAAACACGCGGCTCACGAGCGTATTATATTTGAAAAGCTCAAAGAGAGTGTCGGCGAGCCACAGTCGCAGATGCTGCTTGTTCCCGAAACCGTGTCGCTTGACAAGGCGCTTGCCGCGACGCTTATTGACAATCGCGACGAGATAGCAAAGCTTGGCTTTGACATAGAAGAATTCGGAGACGGCTGTGTTATCGTCTCGGCTGTTCCC
>JAZOAS010000010.1:0-7158 GCA_045595605.1 Eubacteriales bacterium | reverse complement strand
GAAAAATATTGCCCGAAAACACGCCGTGTTTTCAAGACAAAAAAGAGCGCTCAGGATGCTCACGAAGCTATAAGACCTGCGTATGTCGAGCTCACACCTGAGAGAATAAAGAAAAACCTCACTGCTGACCAGTTCAAGCTCTACCGCATAATCTGGTCCCGCTTTGTCGCATGTCAGATGGAGAGCGCAGTGTATGACACTATGAGCGTCGATATTTCCGCAAACGAGTACATCTTCCGTGCTACGAGCTCAAAGATTGCGTTCAAGGGTTATACGGCAGTTTATTCCGATATGGCGGCTGAGGAAGAGGAAAGCGCATCCACTCTCCCAGAGCTCTCAGAAAACGAAAAGCTAAACTTTGAGGGTAAGCTTTGCGAGCAGCACTTTACAGCTCCGCCCTCCCGCTATACCGACGGCAGCCTCATCAAGGCTATGGAAGAAAAGGGTGTCGGCCGTCCGAGCACCTACGCTCCGACAATCTCAACAATTCTTGACCGCGAGTATGTCGTCAAGGAAGGCAAGTCTTTAAAGCCTACGGCTCTTGGCGAGGTAGTTAACGGCCTTATGGTTGACCAGTTCTCTGACATTATCGATGTCGAGTTCACCGCTCATATGGAGCAGCAGCTCGACGAGGTTGAAGCCGGAAGCAAGGACTGGAAAAAGACACTTTCTGACTTCTACGGTCCGTTTGCAAAGGAGCTTGAAGAGGCTGAGGTCGCGCTTGAAGGAAAGCGCCTTAAGGTTCCGGACGAGGTCACGGACATCGTCTGCGAAAAGTGCGGAAAGAACATGGTTATAAAGTCCGGCAGATTCGGAAAATTCCTCGCCTGCCCCGGTTTCCCGGAATGCAAGCACACAATGGCAATAGTCGAGAAGACTCCCGGCGAATGTCCTGTTTGCGGCGGCGAAATCCTTAAGAAAAAGTCAAAGAACGGACATTGGTACTACGGCTGTGAGAAATTCCCCGAGTGTACATTCATGACTTGGGATGTCCCGCAGAAGGAGAAGTGCGAGGTCTGCGGAAAGACTATGTACAAGCGCTCGGGTCGCGGTTCAAAGAAGATTTTCTGTGCAAACCCCGATTGTGAAAAGTACGAGCCGCAGGACTATAAGAAGACCACAAAAACCACAAAAAAGACAACAGCAAAGAAAACATCTGCAAAGAAATCCGGTACATCAAAGAAACAGGAGAAATAGCAGAGTGAATAATGCATATGTTATAGGAGCAGGGCTTGCCGGCTGCGAAGCGGCGTGGCAACTTGCCGAGGCAGGAATTTCGGTAACTCTCTATGAGATGAAGCCCGAAAAACGCTCGCCTGCTCATAAGTCAGACGGCTTTGCCGAGCTTGTCTGTTCAAATTCCCTGCGCGCCGCGGCGGTTGAGAATGCGGTCGGTCTTCTCAAGGAAGAAATGAGAAGGCTCAACTCCCTCATAATGCAGGCGGCAGACGCAACACGGGTTGAGGCAGGCGGTGCGCTTGCTGTTGACCGTGAAAGGTTTTCCGCATATATTACGGAAAAAATTAAAAACCACAAAAACATAACCGTCATTGAGGGTGAAATCAGAGAAATCCCATCGCTTCGTCCTCTTATCGTCGCAACCGGCCCGCTTACTGACGAGCCCCTCTCCTCATCGATAAGAGAAGCTCTCGGCGGAGACGATTTCCTCGGCTTTTTCGATGCCGCAGCTCCTATCGTTACCTTTGAGAGTGTCGATATGGAAAGCGCATACTTCAAATCCCGCTACGATAAAGGAACTGCAGATTATATAAACTGTCCCATGACAGAGGATGAATACCGCGCGTTCTGGGAAGCCCTTACAACCGCCGAGGCGGCGCCGGTCCACGGCTTTGAGGATGAGCGCGTTTTCGAGGGCTGTATGCCCGTTGAGGTTATGGCAAAGCGCGGATATGAAACGCTCCGCTACGGACCTCTCAAGCCCGTCGGTCTTCGCGACCCGAAAACAGGCGTAACTCCTTACGCCGTAGTCCAGCTCCGTCGCGATAACCGCGAGGGTACGCTATATAACATCGTGGGCTTCCAAACCCACCTCAAATTCGGCGAGCAGAAAAGGGTTTTCTCTATGATTCCCGCGCTCCGTAACGCCGAATTTGTCAGATACGGTGTTATGCACAGAAATACATATATCGAGTCTCCGAAGCTTCTCGCGCGTGACTATTCCGTCCGTGGCGATTCTTCCCTCTACTTTGCAGGTCAGATGACCGGCGTTGAGGGGTATGTCGAATCTGCCGCGTCAGGGCTTACGGCAGGGCTCAGCCTTGCCTGCAAGCTGCGCGGTAAGGAAGCTCCCGAGTTTCCTCAGGAAACTGCGCTCGGAGCGCTCGCTGTATATATAAGCTCCGGCAGTGTCGGAGATTTTCAACCGATGAACATTACCTTCGGCATTATACCGCCGCTTGCAGAGCGAGTCCGCGTAAAGAAAGAGAAAAACGCGCTTCTCGCCAAGCGCTCACTTGATATAATTGACGGTATCGCCGAAAAATTACAGGGGGAAAAAGAATGAAAATAATTCTTGATACTATGGGCAGCGACAACGGCGCCGTTGAATTTGTAAAAGGCGCTGCTCTTGCCGCTAAGGTTTGTGATGACGAATTCCTTTTCGTCGGACAGGAAGACATCCTTTTGCCCCTCATAAAGGAAAACGATACGGAAGGTAACCTTACCGGCAGATTTTCTGTTATGAACGCAAGCGAGATTGTCGATATGAACGACGACCCGCTCAAAGTCATGAAGGAAAAACCCGACTCGTCAATGACGGTCGCGCTTAAAACCCTTGCAGGAGGCGACGGCGATGCCCTCGTTTCTGCAGGAAACACAGGCGCACTTCTCACTCAGGCGACACTTATTTTAAAGCGAATCCGCGGTATCCGCCGCGCGGCACTTTCTCCCATAACACCGACTGCAGAGGGAAACGCTCTTCTTATCGTCAGCGGTGCGAATGCGGAATGTGGCCCTGACTATCTCTATCAGTTTGCGCTTATGGGCTCTTTCTACGCAAAATACGCTATGGGAATTGATAACCCCACAGTCGGTCTTCTTAACAACGGCGCAGAGGAGCACAAGGGCGACGAGCTTCACAGAGATGCGCATAAGCTTCTTCTTGAGGCACATAATAAAAATGAGATAAACTTCGTCGGAAACATCGAAGGTCGCGACGGCCCGCTCGGGAAAGTAAATGTAATCGTTGCCGACGGTTTCTCAGGAAACATTTATCTCAAAACCATGGAAGGCATCGGTCTTTTCTTTACCCGTGAGCTCAAAGCTATTTTTATGTCGTCAACTGTCGGCAAGCTTGCCGCTCTCTTTTTAAAGAAAGCTATCGGCGCATTCAAGAAAAAAGTTGACTATAACAACGCCGGCGGCGCTCCGCTTCTCGGCGTAAAGAAGCCTGTCATCAAGGCTCACGGCTCCGCAAAGGCGGTTGCTATATGCAACTGTATTCTTCAGGCGAAGCAGTATGCGGAGTCCGGCATAATTGAAGAAATTTCAAAAAGCCTTAAAAAAGAGGAAAACAGCGATGAATAAAACCCCCGTCATCGAAGGACTTGACGCCTTTGAGAAAAAAATAGGATACAGCTTCAATGACCGCTCTCTTCTCGTTCACGCGCTGACTCACAGCTCATACGCGAACGAAAAGAGGGCTCTCGGCGTATCTGACAACGAGCGCCTTGAGTTTCTCGGCGACTCTGTACTCGGAATGAACACGGCGCTCTACCTTTTCAAGAAATACCCTGATCACCCCGAAGGTGAGCTTACAAAGATGCGCTCTTCCCTTGTCTGCACGGGTGCGCTCTGCGAATGTGCGCGCGCAATCGGTCTCGGTGAAAAGCTTCTCCTCGGTCACGGCGAAGAGAGCGGTGGCGGAAGAAACCGCGATTCTATCCTCGCTGATGCTTTTGAGGCTGTTATCGGCGCGATTTACCTCGACTCAGGAGAGGAAGAGGCTCGGAAATTCATCCGCAAATTCGTTTTCGACAGCTCCGAGAACGCTGAGGACCGCTTTACCGATTACAAGACCGCGCTTCAGGAAATTGTCCAGAAAAACCGCGGAGAGATGCTCTCATACCGTATGCTCGAGTCAAACGGTCCCGACCACGAGCGTTCCTTCGTCGTTGAGGTTATGATAAACTCAAACCCCATCGGTCGCGGACACGGTCACAGCAAGAAAGAGGCTGAGCAAATGGCGGCAAAGGCTGCTCTTAAGCTCATGGGAATAGAATAATGAGTTCAATTATTCCGGTTTTCATCCCCCACGCGGGCTGTCCGCACGACTGCGTTTTTTGTAATCAGAAGAAGATTGCCGGAACGCTGACTCCCCCGTCGGGTGAGGATGTAGAGCACATTATTTCAACATCTCTTGATAATGCGAAAAAGCCTTGCGAGGTCGCCTTTTACGGCGGAAGCTTCACGGCGATTGACAGAGAGCTTCTTACCGCGTATCTCGAGGCGGTTTCGCCGTTTATCGAAAACGGTGAAGTCTCCCATATCCGCGTTTCTACCCGCCCCGATTGCATAAACGATGAAATTCTCACGCTTCTCCGCAATAGCGGTGTTAAAACGATTGAGCTCGGCGCGCAGTCTATGGACGATTCGGTTCTTAAAAAATCTGGTCGCGGTCATACCTCGGCTGATACAGAAAACGCGTCAAAGCTCATAAAAAAGCACGGGTTTTCACTCGTTCTTCAAATGATGACTCATCTTCCCGGCTCAGATGATGAAAAGGACATCAAAACTGCAAGAAAAATTGCCTCTCTTTCACCTGATGCCGTCCGTATTTATCCTACCGTTGTTGTTCGCGACACAGCGCTTGAGGACTTGTGGCGCGAGGGGAAATACTCCCCCGGAACGCCCGAGGACGCGGCAGAGCTTGGCGCGTACCTTATAGATATTTTCGAAGAAAAAAACATACCGATAATAAGATTCGGCTTAAATCCGACCGAAGACTTGTCAGCCGGCGACGCTCTTGCAGGCGCATATCACCCCGCGCTTGGCGAAATGGCGCAAAGCGCAAGATACCGAGCTCTCGCCGTAAAAAAAATTGAAGAAGAAAAACTCTCAGGCGGAGATATTACGATTTTCGTTACTCCGCAAAGAGTTTCCGCAATGAGCGGTATCAAAAAATGCAACAAGGTTTTCCTTTCGGAAAAATACGGTTTTTCAAACATATCCGTAAAGGGAGATGCTTCCCTCAAATCAAAAGAGATAAGGGTTGAAAAATCGCGGTTTTCGTGATAAAATAATGTATTATTCCTATACATACAGGAGGTTTCATATGGGTTACACTCGTGAGGATATTGAAAGAATCGTAAAGGAAGAGGATGTTCAGTTCATCCGTCTCCAGTTTACGGACATTTTTGGAACAATGAAGAATGTTTCGATTACTGCCCGACAGCTTTCCCACGCCCTTGATAACAAATGTATGTTTGACGGCTCATCAATCGAAGGCTTTGTCCGCGTTGAGGAGTCGGATATGTACCTCTATCCCGACCTTAACTCCTTCTGCATCCTTCCCTGGATAAACGAGGGCGGTAAGGTTGCGCGCCTCATCTGCGATGTTTATGACACACACGGCAACCCCTTCACGGGCGACCCGAGATATGTCCTTAAACGCGTTCTCGCTGAGGCCGCTGAGATGGGATACACCGTAAACATCGGTCCTGAGGCGGAGTTCTTCCTTTTCAAGACTGACGAAAACGGAAACCCCACAGCTATAAGAAATGACCGCGCAAGCTACTTTGACCTCGGTCCTGTCGATACTGACGAGAATGTCCGCCGTGAGATGTGCCGTTATCTCGAGGAGATGGGCTTTGAAATCGAAGCCTCTCACCACGAGAATGCCGACAGCCAGCACGAAATCGACTTCAAGTACGGCGAGGCGCTCTCAACCGCTGACAACATCATCACCTTCAAGCTCGTTGTCAAGACTATCGCACAGAAAAACGGTCTCCACGCTACATTCATGCCGAAGCCCATTTACGGTATCTGCGGCTCCGGTATGCACATAAATATTTCCCTTTCCAAAAACGGAAAGAATGTTTTCTATAACTCCTCCGACGAGCTGGGTCTGAGCGATGACGCTTATTCCTTCATCGCAGGTGTTCTTGAACACGCACGCGGTATGTGTGCTGTCACAAACCCGCTTGTAAACTCCTACAAGCGCCTCGTTGCAGGCTACGAAGCTCCGGTTTATATCGCATGGTCTGCTAAAAACCGAAGCCCCCTTGTCCGCGTTCCGAACGCAAGAGGCGAGGGCTCACGAATTGAAATCAGAAATCCCGACCCTGCCGCAAACCCGTACCTTGCTTTTGCTTCTGTTCTTGCTGCAGGTCTTGACGGCATAAAGAGAGGGCTCACTCCTCCCGCTTCCTGCGACTCGAACATCTTTGAAATGTCAAAGAAAGAGCTTCGCGAGAACGGTATTCTTTCTCTTCCGAAAAACCTTTCGGAGGCTGTTGACGAATTTGAAAATGACGAGCTTCTTCTTGAGACAATCGGCGATCACATCGCACCGAAATATATAGAAGCAAAACGCCGCGAATGGCACGAATACACCACCACCGTCCACGAGTGGGAGGTAAACAGGTATTTAATTAAGTATTAAGAGGTAAAACCGCTATGAAGGAAAGACTCATTCTCCCCGCGAGCTACGACAGAAAGATGTCCATTCGGGACACTGAGCGCGGAGTAAAAATGATAAAGGATATGTTCGAGAAAAAGCTTGCAAAGGCTCTTTGCCTTGAGCGTGTCAGCGCACCGCTTTTTGTAAAAAGCGGAACGGGGCTTAATGATAACTTGAACGGTATCGAGCGCCCTGTCGCATTTGACCTTCTCGAGCAGCCCGGAAGCGTTTATGAAATCGTCCATTCCCTTGCAAAGTGGAAGAGAATGGCGCTTAAAAACTATGGCTTCTCCCGAGGCGAGGGCCTTTACACAGACATGAACGCTATCCGCCGCGACGAGATGACAGACAACCTCCACTCCATATATGTTGACCAGTGGGATTGGGAGCTTGTTATCGACAAAAAAGACAGAAACACCGCATTCCTTGAAGACATTGTCCGCAAGATATACTCAGTTGTAAAAGATGCCGAAAAAGAAGTTTCAAAGGCTTTTGGCGTCGAGGAAAAGCTTCCTGAA
>JAZOAS010000009.1:0-23507 GCA_045595605.1 Eubacteriales bacterium | reverse complement strand
AGCTCTCTCACTTTTGTCTGCTCAGGCAAAGGACTTATTGATGTTATGCGGGAGGAAACCTCAAAGGGCCGTGCGCTTAAAATCTTAGCCGACCATTTCAACATCCCGATTTCCGAGACTGTTGCCTTCGGCGACAGCCCGAATGACGAAGAGATGCTAAAATCTGCAGGCTTTTCCGTCGCGATGGGAAATGCAAGCGACGATATTAAGAAAATCGCCGATTTCGTCACAAAGTCAAATGACGATTTTGGAATTACACATGCTTTTGAATATATCAAGAGAATATAAAAAAACGGAGTGGCTTCGCCACTCCGTTTTAAGTTTTCTTAGAAGAACTTTTTGATGATGTCAGATGCTTTTGTCTCGTCTGCGCTGATTGTGATTACAAAGTCAATCTTGTTCTCTTCGCCGAACTTATCTGCCCAGAGAAGGAAGTCTTCAGTCTGCTTCTCGAACTCGCACTTTGAAACCTTATAAAGGCTGTCGATAAAGATCTTTGAAATGTCAAAGTTTGCAGAGTGCAAACCGCAGATGAATGCCTTGAGGTGTTCATAGCTTTCGATAAAGTAACCGGAAACATCAACCAAACGAGCCTTATGACTTATATCGTATGTAAGCTTTGTACCACGCTCGATGCAAACAGCTGTCAATTCCTCAGCTGCAGCCTTGTTGGTAAGCTCAATAATCTGTTTTGTTTTTCCATGACCCTGAAGTCCCATAATTACGCGAACCATAGTCCACTCCTTACTCCGCAAAACGCGGTCCTCGCTTTCACGGCAAGCGATTGCCGAATTTCAACCTGACGAGGTTGAGTTCTTCTGAATATATGATAACACATTTTACACAAAATCTCAATATGATATTTTAATATTTTTGTTATTTTTCGGAAATTTCTTTTGCAAGGTCCTCATAGCCCGGTTTTCCGAGGAGCGCGAACATATTTTTCTTATATGCCTCAACGCCCGGCTGGTTGAACGGATTTACCCCGAGAACATAACCCGAGAGACCGCAGGAAAACTCAAAGAAATACACAAGATATCCGAAGTTCTCGGCATCAGATCCGGAAAGCTCGATTGTCATATTCGGAGTTTTTCCGTCCTTGTGGGCAAGAGCTGTTCCCTTATACGCGTTTTCGTTTACGAATGCGACATCGTGACCCGCAAGGTAATTGAGGCCGTCAAAATCTGCATCATTTTCGGGAATCACTATCTGAGCTTTCGGCTCACCAATCTTTACGAAGGTCTCCTGCAACATTCTCTCGCCTTCCTGAATATACTGACCCATTGAGTGAAGGTCTGCAGAGAATTCGACAGATGCGGGGAATATTCCGAGCCCGTCTTTTCCTTCACTTTCGCCGAAAAGCTGTTTCCACCACTCTGCCATAAACTTGAACTTCGGCTCAAAGCAAGCAAGAACTTCTACCTTCTTCCCTTTTTCGTACATGATGTTTCGCGCCGCAGTATATACCCATGCAGGGTTCTCGTAGCTCTTTGTTGAAACAAGACTCTTTGCTGCGCGCTTTGCGCCGGAAAGCGCCGCATCCGTATCTACTCCCGCAGCAGCCATCGGAAGAAGCCCTACCGCAGTGAGAACTGAGTATCTGCCGCCGATGTTATCCGGAATAACGAAAGTCTCATAGCCCTCGTTATCAGCAAGATTTTTAAGCGCACCGCGCGCCTTGTCCGTTGTTACATATATTCTCTCTTTTGCACCTGCCTTGCCGTACTTCTTCTCTATCATTTCCTTAAAGATTCGGAAAGCCACGGCAGGCTCGGTTGTTGAGCCTGATTTTGAGATGACATTTATTGAAAAATCGCGGTCTCCAATTATGGTTATTACCTCGTTTATATAATCCGTGCTCAAATTATTGCCGACAAAATAAACTTCAGGGAGACCGTCTGTATGCTGATTTGTAAAGCTACCTTTGATAAACTCTATCGCCGCACGCGCACCGAGATAAGAGCCGCCGATTCCGACAACAAGAAGAACATCGGAATCTTTCTTTATCTTTTCTGCACATTTTTTAATACGCGCATACTCTTCCTCATCAATATTTTCGGGAAGTGTAAGCCAGCCGAGAAAATCATTTCCCGCGCCCGTTCCGTTTACGAGTGTGTCGTGTGCCGCAGAAAGTCGCGGAATAAAGCCGTTTAATTCTTTCTCAGTTACAAACTCAGATGCCTTTTCCACATTTATTTTAATCATTCCAAATTTCTCCTTTACACTCTTATATTTATATAATATACTATTTTATCCGTCTTTTCAATACACTTTTCAATACACTTTGATGTTAATAATTTGTTCACGAATTCTTTTCTCTATATTAACAGTTTAGTCAATCTTTTTATTTTTATGATGATATAATATAATTGCACACAAAAAATTGTGTTGTTACAAATCCCCATACTCATCCCCCTTGGTGAGGCTTGTAAGGTCTATCCCCCTTACAGGTCTCACTGTCTTTTTAACCTGTACTATTTTTTGATTTTTCGTGAAAACGCGAAAGTATTCACCATATAATTTAACAACAATCTATCGGAGGTTTTTTATGGCTATAAAAATTTTCATCGACCAGGGGCATAACCCCGAAGGCGTAAATGCAGGCGCAGAAGGTTTCGGACTCCGCGAACAGGACATCACCTACGCTGTCGGCGTATATCTCCGAGATATTCTCGCCAATGACCCACGCTTTGAAGCACGACTCTCTCGCCCCACTCCCGAAACAACGCTCGGCACTACCAACGCCGAAAGTCTTGCCGCCCGCGTAAGCGCCGCAAACTCCTGGCCCGCAGACTACTTTTTAAGCATCCATGTAAACGCAAACACAAACCCCGGTGTAAACGGAACGGAGATGTATATCTTCCGCTCAGGCACTATCGCTCAGGCGCTTGCCGAAGCGCTTCTTGACAGCATCACAGAGCGTCTTGACACAAAACGGAACGGCGTTTTCGTCCGCCCGTCGCTTTATGTTCTCAGAAGAACGGCTATGCCCGCTGTCCTTCTTGAGCTTGCATATATCACAAACGCGTCAGATGCCGAAAAGCTTGATGATAACCAATACGCTTTCGCATATGCAATATACCAAGGGCTCCTCAAATTTTTCGGGTTCTCTGCAATATAAAAAGCTGGAAATTATGCCATATATATGATATACTGTAACTTAGGTTTTTATTATCTTTTCGGAGGTCATATATATGGCTACAGTTTTTGAAAATATAGGCTTTAACATAACAAGCGAAGACGATGTCTATCGCCTTGCTGACCTTGTTCTTAATTCGGGTAAAATTCTTCCCGTTGACGACGGCGCTTATGCCGTTTTTTCAGATAAATGCGGTGCTGAAATCTGGGAGCGTGTTGCACTTGACCACAATACAAAAAGCGTCTCGCTTCTTAACCTCGACCCGCACTTTAACGGAAACACCGTCTGGCGTCTTGAGCTTGTCCGCGATTTTTCTGCAGAAAGAGACGACTTTCTCGACTGTAAGGCGCTTCTCAAGAAGCCCGATTCAGATATGAGCTTCTGCGCGCGAATCATGGGTCACCTTGCGGCGAAGAATCTCGCATTTGATTCGGAATACGATTTCCAGGTTTCGCTTATTCCCCATTCAATCGCGTTTTTCGAAAACGAAATTGAGATGAGAAAAGCGCTCTCCGACGACACAAGCGCGCTCGGAAACATCATCCCCGTCGGAATGTACACGAGGATGCTCTCTGATGAGGATATGCAGCAGACAGACCTTCTTATGTCGCGAATTGCGGCTGAAATCATCTCGGGCGATGTTCGCTTTATGATTGCGGACAACACCCCTGTCGGTGAGTTTTTGCACCTGACAATAGACACGGCTTTCGGCCCGCTTGATATCGCCGTAAGCCAGAATCAGTACGAAACACGCGAACTTCCCCGTCTTTGCGAAGGCGGATACATCGCCGTTGTCAACGGCATAATCTCGGCAAAGCTTATAAAGAGAGAAAAGGAAGCTTAAAATGATAGATATTTCAGTTTCAAAACTGAATAAATTTTATGGCGAACACCATGTTCTGCGCGATTTGTCTTTCAACATAGAGCGCGGAGAGCGAGTCGGACTTCTCGGCGACAACGGTTCGGGAAAGACTACACTTTTCAAAATCCTTTCCGGCGAGCTTGATTATGACTCAGGCGAGGTCCTTATCCCGTCAGACCGCAAAATCGCCGTCGTTTCGCAGATTCCGGACTACCCGCCTGAATATACGGTTTCCGATGTCCTTCTCTCCTCTTTTTCAAATCTCGAAGACATCTCAAAAAAGCTTCGCGACCTTGAAAAGACCATGGAGGTATATTCAGACGCCGACATTCTCGCGAGGTATGATTCGCTGTCTGCGCGCTTTGAACAAATGGGCGGATATACGACGGAAACCGAAATAAACAAGACCTGTAACGGTCTCGGCATCCCCGACAGCATGCGCGAGAGAATTTTCGACACGCTTTCCGGTGGCGAAAAAACGAGAATAATGATTGCCTGCGCGCTTCTTCGCGACCCTGACATTCTTCTCCTCGACGAGCCGACAAACCACCTTGACATTGACGCTGTTGAGTGGCTTGAGGAATACCTCCCCACCTTCCGCGGCACTGTCTTTATTATCTCGCATGACCGTTATTTCATAGACAAATGTATAACGAGAGTTATTGAGCTTTCCGACGGCGAAGCTGAGTTCTACTCCGGAAATTACAGCTTCTATGTCAAAGAGCGCGAGGCGAGATTTGAGGAACAGCTCAAGCGCTACAAGGCTGAGCAGGCCGCAATCGAAAAACTTGAATTTACAGCCGAGCGAATGCACGGTTGGGGTATGGGAAACAAAAAACTCCAGACCCGCGCGTTTGCTATTGAAAAGCGAATAGAGCGCATGCGGAAAACCGAAAAGCCGAAAGAGTATAAAAACACTATCCACGCCGGTTTCAATTCTCTCGACTTTTCTGGTGACAATGTCCTTAAAATAAATGACATAAGCAAGTCTTACGACTCAAAAACGCTTTTTGAGTCTCTGAGTCTTACTATGAAAAACGGTGACAGAATCGCTCTCATCGGCGATAACGGAACGGGAAAGACCTCACTTCTCAATATAATCTCAAAAAACGCTTACCCCGATACGGGAAGCGTTGTATATAACCCGTCTGTGAAGTCTGCACTTCTTCCGCAGATTATTTCCTTTGCAGACGAAAACCGCTCAATTCTCGACACAATGCTTTATGACCTCAATGTTTCAACACAGACGGCAAGAAACCGACTTGCGTCGTTTCTCTTCTTTGGTGACGAGGTCTTTGACAGCGTTAAAACGCTCTCCGGTGGCGAAAGGTCAAGGCTTAAGCTCTGCGAAATTATGGCAGGAGATATAAATCTCCTCATACTGGACGAGCCGACAAACCACCTTGACATAACCTCGCGCGAGTGGATAGAGGAAGCTGTTGAGGAATACAGCGGTGCTCTTCTTTTCGTCTCGCACGACCGTTTCTTTATAAACAAGTTTGCGAACAGAATATGGGAGCTTGAGGACGGAAAGATTTATGACTTTGTCGGAACTTTTGACGAGTTCAGACGCGAAAAGCAACTCAAAGCTATGAAAACCACTCTCCCCACCCCGCAAAGAAAGGAAAAGAAAGAAAAGCCAAAAGCGCCGAACAAAAAGCTCAACGATAAAAAAATCCGCGAGACAGAGCGCGAAATCTCCAAAATCGAAGAAAGGCTTTCCGAAATTGAGGCGGAAGAGGCCGCAGCTTCAAGTGACTTTGAAGCGCTTTCAAAGCTTTATGAAGAAAAAGAGAGCTTAAACGCGCTTTTGGAAGAAAAAATGCTTCTTTGGGAAAGTTTATACGAATAAAGTGTTTAAATTTACCGGCATATATGTTATACTATAATATTATGAATGAAATCTTTATACGAGAGGTAAAATATGTTAGATAAGCTTAAATTCCTTGAAGAAAAATTCAACGAGCTTGAAAAAAGGCTCAGCGACCCGAACTTATATAATGACCCTGCCCTTGCGGCAAAGCTCTCAAAGGAGCAGAAGGACTTGACCCCCATTATCGAGTGCTATCGCAAATACTGCGAGACAGACAGCGAAATGCGCGACCTTCGTGAGATGCTTGACGGTAAGCTCGAGCCTGATTTCCGCGAAATGGCGCAGGAGGAGTTTACCCTTGCGAAAGAAAAACTCGCAGAGCTTGAACACGAGCTCAAAATACTCCTTCTCCCGACCGATCCGAATGACGATAAGAACGTTATCGTTGAAATCCGTGGCGGTGCTGGTGGTGAAGAGGCAGCGCTCTTCGCTCATTCGCTTTACCGTATGTATTCTATGTATGCTGAATCGCGCAGATGGAATACCGAGGTTGTTTCCATAAACGAAACCGAGCTTGGCGGCATTAAGGAAATCAGCTTCGTTATCGAAGGCGCAGGTGCGTATTCCCGCCTTAAGTTTGAAAGCGGTGTTCACCGCGTTCAGCGCGTTCCGGATACGGAATCATCAGGCAGAATCCACACCTCAACAGTTACCGTTGCTGTTCTCCCTGAAGCAGAAGAGGTTGAGGTTGAGCTCAATATGTCGGATGTCGATGTCGATACTTTCCGCGCTTCAGGTGCGGGCGGCCAGCATGTTAACAAGACTGAATCCGCAATCCGCCTTACTCACCGACCGACAGGTATTGTTGTCGAATGTCAGGACGAGAGAAGCCAGCACAAGAACAAGGACCGAGCTATCAAGATTCTCCGCTCAAAGCTTTACGACATACAGATGCAGGAGCAGGCAAGCCAGATTGCCGCTGAGCGTAAGAGTCAGGTTGGTACAGGCGACCGCAGTGAGAGAATCAGAACCTACAACTATCCCCAGGGCAGAGTTACAGACCACCGCATCTCTCTTACCCTCTATAAGCTTGAGCAGTTCTTAAACGGTGATCTTGACGAGATGATCGATTCTATCATCACCGCTGACCAGGCTGAAAAGCTTAAAGCTTCAGAAAACGCATAAAAGGAAGTTTTGTTTATGACAACAGAGCTTATTAAGATACGCGGACTTACCGAGAACGCCGAGGATTTTTCTCGCGCAGGTCGTCTTCTAAAGGCAGGCAATGTTGTTGCCATACCTACCGAAACCGTTTACGGACTTGCCGCAAACGCGTTTGATGTTTCTGCCGTCAAAAAGATTTTTGAGGCAAAAGGCCGTCCGCAGGATAACCCTCTTATCGTTCACATCTCCGATATGGACGACATACAAAAGCTCACTTCGGAATTTCCCGAAAAAGCGGCGCTCCTTGCCGAAAAGTTCTGGCCGGGTCCGCTTACGATGATACTTAAAAAAAGTGACAAGGTCCCGTTTGAAGTCACAGCGGGGCTTTCAACAGTTGCGATAAGGTTTCCGTCGCACACTTACGCGCTTGCCGTTATAACCGCCGCAGGCGTCCCCCTTGCCGCGCCAAGCGCTAACCTTTCCGGCAAACCGAGCCCGACAAGCGCTCAGCATGTCATGCGCGATTTGTCAGGAAAGATACCTATGATTATCGACGGCGGAAAGTGCGAGGTCGGTCTTGAATCCACCGTAATTGATATGACGGGTGATATCCCCACCCTTCTCCGTCCCGGCGGAATTACGCTTTCAATGCTTCGCGATTGCCTTGGCGAGGTTCAGGTCAACCCAAAAATTCTTGAAGAGGTTGATGACGGTGAAGCTGTTGCCTCCCCCGGAATGAAGTATAAGCATTACTCTCCGTCAGCCCCCGTTGTTATAGTGAACGGCGAGTCGCGCGCTTTTAAAAACTTTGTTCTTGAAAACGCAGGCGATAAAAAGGTGGCTGTCCTCTGTTTTGACGAGGAAATTCCCCTATTTGATAACTCCCCGGTCTCTGTTGTTTCATACGGAAGACTTTCAGAACCTGACGAGCTTGCCGCAAAGCTTTTCTCTGCTTTGCGCTCGCTTGACGACCTTGATCCGGATATAATCTATGCGCGCGAACCCGATTGCGGGGACGGCCTTGAGCTTGCTGTTGTAAATCGCCTCAGCCGCGCGGCAGGTTTTTCTAAAATCTCGATTTAGGAGATGATTTTTTGCTGACAATAGGAATCACGGGAGGGAGTGGCTCAGGTAAAAGCACAGTTGCTGACCTCTTCTGCGCGCTTGGCGCAGAGACGATTGATGCAGATATCGTTTACCACGACCTTCTCAACAATTCAGATTCTATGATGCGCGAGCTCCGTCACCGTTTTCCCGATTCAATCGGCAAAGACGGAAGGCTCTCACGGCGCAAACTTGCTGACATCGTTTTTTCTGACACTTCTGCACTTTCTGATTTAAACTCAATTGCCCACAAATTCGTTATCGAGGAAACAGAAAGACGGATGTCCCGGCTTTATGAAAAAAACGCTCAGTATATATGCCTTGATGCTATCGCACTCTTCGAAAGCGGACTTGATAAAATATGCGATGTAACAGTCGGCGTTATTGCGCCGAGACCCCTTCGGCTTTCGAGAATCATGTCACGCGACGGAATAGACAATATGGCGGCATCAGCCAGAATCAACTCACAACGAGACGATGAATTTTATCGTGAAAAATGCGATTATATAATAGAAAACGGTGACAATCTTGACGCCGTTTCGAAAAAAGCAGAAGAAGTTTTTAATCTTATTACGAAAGGAATTGAATCTGAAAATGAGTAAAAACAACCTTGATTCTCTTCGTGAGAAGCTTTCTTTTAAACCCCGCAATGTCTTTTTTTCAAAAACCGATTTCTCCGCGGTTGACTCATTTGCAGAAGATTATAAAGCTTTTCTCGACAAAGGAAAGACCGAGCGACTTTGCGTTAAAGAGGCAATTTCCATTGCCGAAAAAGCAGGTTTTCATCCCTACACACGCGGAATGAAGCTTTCTGCAGGTGACAAAGTATATAAAATCTGCCACGGAAAAGCTATAGTTCTCGCAGTTATCGGAAAAGAGCTTCTTTCAAAGGGTGTCAACATCTCTGCCGCGCATATTGATGTTCCGCGACTTGATGTGAAGCAAATGCCCCTTTACGAAAGCGAAGGCCTTGCACTTTTCAAGACGCATTACTACGGCGGTATCAAAAAATATCAGTGGCCCGCAATCCCGCTTGCTCTCTACGGCGTTGTCGCGAAGAAAAACGGCGAAACGGTCGAGATTTCTATCGGTAACGAGCCCTCTGACCCCGTATTTACAATAACCGACCTTCTCCCACATCTTGCGAAGGATCAGATGCAGAAAAAGGCAGTTGATTTCTTCACAGGCGAAGACCTCAATGTTCTTTGCGGAAGCCGCCCGATTGAAGGCGCTGATGAGAAGGACTCTGATTCAGTAAAGCTTAATGTTCTTAAACTTCTCAACGAGAAATACGGAATAGTTGAAGAGGACTTCCTCTCAGCAGAGCTTTCCGTTGTTCCCGCGTTTTCTGCACGCGATGTCGGCTTTGACCGTTCTCTTATCGGCGCATACGGTCACGATGACAGAGTTTGCGCTTTCCCTGCTCTCCGCGCTATCTGCGATATCGAAACTCCCGAAAAAACAGCAGTTTGCATGCTTGCAGACAAAGAAGAAATCGGCTCTGAGGGAATCAGCGGTATGCAGTCAAGCTTTTTCGACACCTTTATCGAGGACATTTGCGAAGGTACCGGCACATCACTTCGCGAGTGTTTTGAGCGCTCCGCCTGCCTCTCGGCTGATGTTGCCGCAGGGCTTGACCCGAACTATCCCGAGGTTTGCGAGAAGCAGAACTCGGCATATTTGAACCGTGGTATTGCTCTTTGCAAATTTACAGGCTCACGCGGAAAGTATGACTCAAACGATGCTTCCGCTGAGATGATTGCAAAGCTCCGCAACCTTTTCGATTCTTCTGATATTTTCTGGCAGATGTGCGAGCTCGGTAAGGTTGACCAGGGCGGTGGCGGAACGGTTGCGATGTATATGTCAAAGAGAAACATCGAAACAATAGACGCTGGTGTCCCCGTTCTTGGTATGCACTCTCCGTTTGAAGTTATCGCAAAGAACGATGTCTTTATGGCATACCGCACGATGTACGAATTCTTCAGGAAGTATTAATTGGTGAATACTATGTATGATGTAGCTATTATCGGAGAAGGGCCTGCGGGAATGACCGCTGCGATATATGCAACGCGCGCGGGACTTAAAACCGTTATAATTGAAAAAGCCTTTTCGGGCGGTCAGATGAGCGTCACCCCCGAAATTGATAACTATCCCGGGTTTGAAAGCATCTCAGGCTTTGAGCTTGCGATGAATATGTCAAACCACGCAAAAAAGCTCGGCGCTGAGATTACCCGTGCTGATGTTTCAGCTTTTGATTTCAAAGCAGGTGAAAATACCATTAAAACATCAACCGGTGAAATTAAAGCAAAAACCGTTATCCTCGCACTCGGCGCGTCTCACCGAAAGCTTGGTGTTCCCGGTGAAGAGAAATACACAGGGCTCGGCGTTTCTTACTGCGCAACCTGCGACGGAAACTTTTTCCGAAACCGTGAGGTCTGCGTTGTAGGCGGTGGAAATACAGCGCTTGAAGACGCGCTATATCTTTCAAAGCTTTGTACAAAGGTTTATCTTATCCACCGTCGTGACTCTTTCCGAGGTTTTGACGCGCTTTCAAAAAAGATTTTCGAAACAGAAAACATTATCCCGGTACTTGACTCGGTTATTGAGACAATCAACGGTGACGAGAGAGTATCCTCCGTAACGGTAAAGAATGTTAAAACCGAAAAAACTTCCGAGATTCCCGTTTCCGGATGCTTTATCGCTGTTGGAATGATTCCGAACACCGACCTTTTTAAAGGAAAAATAAACCTCACCGACTCAGGTCATATCGCCGCCGGTGAAGATACAGAAACAAATCTCCCCGGCGTTTTTGCCGCAGGTGATATCAGAAAGAAGATATCTTACCAAATAATCACAGCTGCAGCAGACGGCGCAGTTGCCGCCGCCCGTGCAGGTGCATATATTGCAGAGAGAGGATGAAAAAAATGAGAGAAGTATCAGTAAAAGAAGTAACTAAGACAATCGCACGACTTTGTGAGGAGGCTTGCACAAACCTTACCCCCGATGTCGTAAAAGCTTTTGAGGACGGCCTCAAAAACGAAAAGTCCCCTGTCGGTCGCGACATTTTCAAGGTTATGTGTGAAAACGCAGCTTATGCCGCAGAATCGGGCATCCCTGCTTGCCAAGATACGGGAATGGCTGTAACCTTTATTGACATCGGTCAGGATGTTCACTTTGTTGACGGTGATTTCTTCGAAGCTGTCAATGAGGGTGTCCGACGCGGTTATGTTGACGGTAAGCTTCGCCTTTCCGTCGTAGGCGACCCGATAAGACGCGTCAACACAAACGACAACACCCCTGCAATCTTACATACAAGAATTGTTCCGGGTGACAAGGTTTCAATAACCGTTGCCCCCAAAGGCTTCGGAAGCGAAAATATGAGCGCTATGAAGATGTTCAAGCCCTCAGCGACTACTGACGATATCATCGACTTTATCGTTGAAACAGTTTCAAAAGCAGGTAGCAACCCCTGCCCGCCTGTTGTTGTCGGCGTTGGTCTTGGCGGAACGGTTGACATGGCGGCTTGCTGTGCAAAGCGCGCTCTTCTCCGCGAAATCGGAAGCGCTCACGAGGACGAGCTTTACGCAGGCCTTGAAGCAGAAGCACTCAAGCGCGTCAACAAGCTCGGCATCGGTCCGCAGGGTATGGGCGGCTCAATTACAGCTCTTGCTGTATTCTTCGAAAAGTACGCAACTCACATTGCAGGTCTTCCCTGCGTTGTAAATATCGGTTGCCATATCACACGCCACGCTTCAGCCGTAATTTAGTACTCAAACTGAATCAGGGCTGTATCGAAATACGATACAGCCCGTTTAATTTGCACAAAAGGGGGATATTTCTTTGTTCCGTGACCTTTGGACTTTGTTCTATACCTTTTTCAAAATCGGCGCATTCACCTTTGGCGGCGGGTACGCTATGATTCCGGTTTTTGAACGCGAATTTGTTCACGACCGCAACTGGATGACAAGCGAGGAGATGCTTGACTTTGTTGCAATAAGTCAATCGACGCCCGGTGTCATTGCCGTTAATATGGCGACCTTTATCGGTTACCGCAGACGCGGTTTTTGGGGAGCACTTATCGCAACTCTCGGCGTTATAATTCCGTCCATCATCGTAATTTCGATTATCGCCGCGTTTATTTCAAACTTCAGCGAATATGTCTATGTTCAGAAGGCTCTGAAGGGAATCAACATTGCTGTTGCGGTTATTCTCGTTTCGGCAGTATGGAATCTTTCCAAAAAGTCCGTTGTTGATATAATCGGTTTTTGCCTTGCTCTTATCTCTTTTCTCGCCGTTGTTCTTTTCAAAGTCAACAGCATATGGCTTATCCTCTTTGCGCTCATTGTCGGCATTGCAGTAAAAGGAGGTAAGGTTTTGAAATGATGAATTTGTTTACACTTTGCCTTTCCTTCTTTCTCACAGGCCTTTTCGCAATAGGCGGCGGGCTTGCGGCAATTCCAATAATGCAACAATTTATAGTCGAGCGCGGCTGGATAAAAAGCGATATGTTCTACAACATGGTCGCTGTCAGCGAATCCACCCCCGGACCGATTGGTGTCAATATGGCAACATACATCGGTTTTGAGAGCTTCGGAGTTTTCGGAGGCATTCTTTCAACTCTCTCACTTACGCTCCCATCTTTTCTAATAATCCTCATAATCGCAAAGGCTTTTCTCGGTATTCAGGACAAGCCTATTGTAAAAAACGCGCTGTACGGCATTCGCGCGGCAGTTTGCGGGCTTATCGCGTGTGCAGCATGGAGCGTGCTATGTGTTACGATTCTCACGCCTGAGAGTTTTCTCGCTTCCCCATCGCTATTTACTCTCTTTGATTTTAAACAACTCGCAATATTCGCAGTTATTTTCGCACTTTATAAAATCTTTAAAAAGCATCCGATTTTATATGTTATCTTTGGTGCAGTCTGCGGAATCGTATTTCTTTAAGACATAAAAAAGCGGTTCTTCTCATTGAGAAGAACCGCTTTTGTATTTTACTTTATTCGTCGTATGCTACTGCCTTATCAAAGAGTGCCTCGACTTCGTCTGAGGGTTTCTTTGTGAGAAGCGTAACAACTACCGCCGCAACAAGACCTGCTACAAAGCCCGGGAGAATCTCGTAAATACCTGTTCCCGAGAGGAAAGCAAGCCAACAGATATCAACCGCCGCACCAACAACGATACCGGCAACCGCGCCTGCGAAATTGAAGCGCTTCCAGAAGAGAGAGAGCATAATTGTCGGACCGAACGCTGCTCCGAAAACGCCCCAGGCATTTGAAACAAGGCCCATGATAGACGCTGAAGCCGGGTTTGCCGCAATTATGAGAGCAACTGCCGCAACACCGAGAACAACAAATCTACCAACCCAAAGAAGCTCTTTGTCGCTTGCCTTGTTATTTCTTATAACCGGCTTATATACATCGCTTGCAAAAGCAGAGGATGCTGCAAGAAGCTGGCTGTCAGCAGTGCTCATTGAAGCTGCAAGAATAGCAGAGAGAAGAACACCCGAAATAAGAGCCGGGAAAATCTTTCTTACCATTTCGATAAATACAAGCTCGTTTGAGTTGATGTTTTCATCGAAGCCGAGGAAGAGACGACCTACAATACCGATGATAGCCGCAAATACCACGATGATTGCAGTCCAAGCAACACCGATTTTTGCTGACTTCTTGAGCTCTTTCTGTGAGCGGATGGACATATAGCGGATGATGATATGCGGCATACCGAAGTAACCAAGACCCCATGCAAGACCTGAAACAATTTCCTTCCAGCTTGCAATCGGATTCCAGAAGTTTGCCTCAAGCGTTGCCATATTAGCTGCCATTGTCGGAGCATCAATAACAAATGCTGCGAAGATAGGCGCGATAAGCATTGCACCAAGGATAAGAAGGCCCTGGAAGAAGTCGGTCCAGCAAACAGCAGAGAATCCACCGAGGAAGGTGTAACCGATGATTACAACCGCCGCTATGTACATTGCAACCGTCGCATCAATACCCAAAACTGTGTGGAAAAGAGTTCCGCAAGCCTTAATGCTTGATGCGCAGTAAACAGTATACGCAACAAGGAAAACAACAGCGCAGAGAATCTGCAATGCGCGCGACTTTGAAAGGAAGCGGTTTGTGAGATACTGCGGAATTGTTATGGAGTCGTTTGCAACGATTGAGAACTTACGGAGACGCGGTGCCTGCAAGAACCAGCTTATTGCATAACCAATCGCAAGACCTGCAGAAACCCATACCTGTCCGAGACCTGCAGCATAAATCGCAGTCGGAAGTCCCATAAGAACCCATGCGCTCATATCGGATGCGCCAGCAGAAAGAGCCGAAACCCACGGACCCATTTTTCTGCCACCAAGGAAGTATGTCTTCTCGCCGCCGTCGCGGTCTTTAAAGAAAAAGAACACGCCTATACCGAGCATAAAGAGAAGATATACGGCAAAAACAATAATCTCTGTCATATCAAAAACTCCTTATTAAAAATTAACCATTATATTATATCACAAAATATGACATTTGCCAAGAGAAATATAACACCCGAACACCGAAACTCGGCATTCGGGTGTTTTTTCTTTACTTACTTAAGCTTATTTGAATTTGAAGCGTTCTTAACGAGCTTTGAGAGAGCCACAAGAGCAATTGCGTTCGGGATAACCATGAGGTAGTTGAAGAAGTCTGTAAGCTCCCATACGAGGTCGTTTGAAAGCATTGAACCGAGGAAGATAAACACGATTGCAACTACTGAATAAATGATAACTGCAACCTTGCTGTTCTTTGTAAGATACTGAACATTGATTTTTCCGAAGAAGTTCCAGCTTATGATTGTTGAATATGCAAAGAAGAGAAGGCATATTGCAACGAACGCACTACCAAAACCACTTCCAAAAATACTGCCCATAGCAAGCTGCATTGCATTTGTCTTCGCGATACCCTGCTCTGCGATAGCTGCTGTGTAATCAGCACTTGAAAGGAGACCGCCCTCACCAACATAGAGAGTTGAAATAACAACGAGAGCTGTCATTGTGAGAACAACGAAAGTATCGATGAATACGCCTACCATAGCAACAACACCCTGGTCATGCGGCTTCTGTACTTCTGCCATAGCGTGAGCGTGCGGAGTAGAACCCATACCTGCCTCATTTGAGAAGAGACCGCGCTTTGCACCCTGGCTGATAGCTGTCTTAAGAGCATAACCGATACCACCACCGAGGATAGCATCCGGAGTAAATGCATACTTGAAGATTGCAGCAAATGTTTCCGGGATGTACTTGATTCTTGCAATAATAACTACGAGACCTCCGAGAAGGAAGAGAACTGCCATAATCGGAACGAGCTTTTCTGTAACAGATGCGATTCTCTTGATACCGCCAATAAAGATGAAAGCAGAAACAACAGCAATTACGATACCGATGATCCAGCCCCACTGTGTATAATCAACACCTACTGCACCGCAAGCTGACTCTGCGATTGAGTTTGACTGTACCATTGAACCGAAGAAACCAAGTGCAATAGTGATTGCAATAGCAAAGAATACAGCAAGGAAAGTACCGAAACCATTCGGGAATGCCTTCTTTATGTAGTAAACCGGGCCACCGTGAACTTCGCCGTTTGCGTCAACTGTTTTTGTTTCCTGAGCAAGAACTGCTTCAGCATAGATTGTAGCCATACCAAGGAAAGCGATTATCCACATCCAGAAGATAGCACCCGGACCACCGATGAGGATAGCGCCGGAAGCACCGACGATGTTACCTGTACCGACCTGCGCCGCAATAGCAGTTGCAAGAGCCTGGAACGAGGTAAGACCAGCACCGTCCTTCTTACCGAAGAACTTAATATTTCCAAAAACCTTTTTCATACCCTCACCGAAGCAACGAACCTGAACAAAACGGGTTCTGAAAGAGAAGAAAAGACCTACTCCGATAAGGAGCACGATGAGAATGTAGTCCGCGAGAAAGCCGTTAGCTTTCTGGACAAGCGCGAGAAGTGAGTCGAGAAATGCCTGCATGATTTTTTCCTCCTAAAAAATAAAAAAAGTTATCGCCTGCGATAACTCTGAAAACGCACAACAAAACACAAAAGAAGCGTCGTGCTTTTCTCTGTTCTTTTGCCTGAGAGATTCAGCGACAAAGCCGCCTTACACCTTCGGCACTCATTTAAGAGATTCTCCAGAGTTCCCTCCCCTTTCAGTCTCTTTCGATTCTGAAAGTTTCACAGGGCAATATTGAATTTAAAGACAGTATATCACATACTTTTACATAATGCAATACTTTTTTGCAAAAATATTCAAAATCTATCCAAGCACAACATCAAGCACCATCATAACGGTGAAACCTACCGCGAACATTATTGTTCCGATATTTGAATGACCGCCCTCTGACATCTCGGGGATAAGCTCTTCAACTACGACATACATCATAGCGCCTGCCGCAAAGCTCAAAAAATACGGAAGAAGCGGCAAAACAAACCCTGCAGCGAGAATTGTAAGAAGCGCGCCGAGCGGTTCAACTACGCCGGATGCAAGTCCGTATAAAAACGACTTTCCACGGCTTAAGCCTTCGTTTTTGAGAGGCATAGAGATAATCGCGCCCTCCGGGAAATTCTGAATAGCGATACCAACAGACAACGCAAGCGCGCCTGCACCTGATACTACCGCGTCGCCGTGCATAGCCCCCGCAAGAACAGCGCCAACCGCCATACCCTCAGGCAGATTATGAAGCGCAACTGCAAGAACAAGCATCGACGAACGGGTAAGACTACTTTTTGGTCCCTCTGCTTCGTTTGCATTTCTGTGAAGATGCGGAATGAGCTTATCGAGGCAGAGAAGAAAAAGGACACCAACCCAGAAACCGATCGCCGCGGGCAAAAATGAAAGAGTCCCCATATTCTCCGAGTGTTCCATAGACGGAATGAGAAGACTCCAGACGGACGCCGCGACCATGACACCTGCCGCAAAGCCCGTGAGTGAGCGCTCAAGAGTTTTGTTTATCTTGTCCTTAACAAAGAAGACACACGCCGCGCCCAGAGCTGTGCCGATGAGCGGAATCAATATTTCTCTTATTACTTCACCGTTCATTCTCTCTTCCCCTTTTTGTCAATTCCTGTTACCGTTGCCATATCTCCCGAGACCTTGAAATGAACATCAAGCCCCGCAAATGCCATACTATATATTCTTTCACTGTCCTCCTGATACGACGGGCGAGGGTCCTGCTCTATACAACCGATAAGCGCTTCGAGCTTCTCTTCGGGAACAAGCTTTTTAAGCTCATCCGAAAAAACAACGGAAAGCACTTTTTTCGAAACACTTTCAGTATATGCACCGCTTGCATCCGTCTTGCAGTCCGCATACGGTACATACGGCTTTATGTCATATATCGGTGTCATATCAAGAAGGTCTGCGCCCTCTACTATAAGCACAGTTCCCTCATTTTTCGTTTTTCTTACCTCAGAAAGCTTTACGCAGGAGAGCCCAAGGCTGTTCGGACGAAACGGCGACCGGCTCGCAAACACGCCGATTCGCTCGTTCCCACCAAGGCGAGGCGGTCGGACAGTCGGCGAAAAACCTTCTCTGTGCGCCTCTGAGAAATCAAAAATAAGCCACAGATGAGAAAAGCCCTCTATACCGCGCAGAGCTTCATCATTTCTGTATTCTTTTTCAAATACAATCTTCCCCGAAAGCTCAGAAACCAATCCGCTCTGCCGCGGAATACCAAACTTTTCATCAAAATCCGTCCTGATATGTGCTATCGGAGAAATCTTTCTTTCTTCCTTCATCAATAGCCTCCAAAGCTAATCAATAAGAATCAAAGCTATGAAATTTAAATTCTCCGTGCCGGTATTCTTAAGCCCGTGACCGCTACCTGACGGAGTGAAGGTGACGCTTCCGGGAAGAAGTTTGCTCTCAACTCCGTTATCGTTGTAAAGTCCGCTACCGGATAATATGTAATATGTTTCGCTCTCGCCCTCGTGGGTGTGGTATTTAATCTCCTCACCCGGCAAAAGCTCCGCAAAGCCGAACATTCTTACTTTCTCGTTTTTGCCTTCAAACGGCGCGAGATCTGACATAAAAAGAGCAGTTTTTCCGAGGTCATTCTTTCTTTCGTTTTTTACGATATCCTCTTTTTTGATAATCATTTCAAGACACCTTACTTTTTAAGTTTAACCCTCTTCGGGTCAACATATTTTTCTATGTATTCCAAAAATTCTTCCCTGTGAGCATCCGACTCAAAACTTCGCTTCGGGAAATAGAACGCTTTATTCTTTGCAAGAAAGACATAATAGCTGTCATCAGACTCGCGAACTGCATAAACATCCTGCCATGCAAGTCTCGTTTCTCCTGAATTTGACTGCTGGATGATATCGTCCTTTGAAAGCTCAAGTGAAAGCTCGCTTGAAGTTCCGAATGCTATAAAACGCTTCTCTGCGCGCTTTATCACTCTTCTTTTCTGAAAGATGTAAATTATCGGACCTGCAAAAACAAGGACTGCAATCCCCGCAATCAGATGCATTGTTGCAACGGTAAGCCCGAATGCAAGCGCAAGCGCAACTGCGAGCGCGATTGATATCTTTTTCGCCTGAAACCAGCAAAGTGTGCTGTAATCTTCAATCAAAAAATCTGTTTTGAATTTCATATTTTTCTCCTTTTGATTCTTTCTGCTTTCACTTCTATAAAGACTGTATAATCTAGATGCCACTATTTTGGGCAACATCTTCGTACCAAGTTAAGAGTAAAAATTATTCCTTGTTGTGAAAAATAAATGTTGCTACCGGAACAATTATTGCAATAGCAATTGCAAACCAAGTTGTAAAATTCATACCTGCACTCCTTTCAAAGGCTCCCTTGTGTAAAGGGAGCTGTCAGCGCATCTGACTGAGGGATTGTTTTACCTCATTATCAATATACATGCAAACTCCCTCAAAGTTTTTCAAGACATCAAGATTTGATATTCTCATAACCTTTATCCCGTACTGTTTTAGATATTCAGTTCTTTTTTCATCATTGATAAGTCCCTCATCTTCATAATGTTGAGAGCCATCTAATTCTATAACGATATTTGCTTTTGCACAATAGAAATCAGCTATGTATTTTCCCAACACTTTTTGTCTGGAGAATTTCACAGGGTAATTTCTTAAAAAATCGTACCACAAATGTCTTTCTTCTTTTGTCATATTCTTTCTGAGTTCCTTTGCAAACGGAACTATTTTACTATTATGTCTTCTTTCCATTTACAACCCCTCCGAGTTTGCTCCGCAAACCCACCTCCCCTTACACAGGGGAGGCTTTTTTTGATTTCGACTTTTTTCGACACTCTCAGTATGATTCTGTCAAATCAGGGATAAGAAATTATTCGAGGTCTCCCTCATGGATACAAACACCATTTTCCACGAGTTTTTCTTGAAGACTTTTGATATCTAAGTTCGCAAAATCATCAGTTATTGCTGCCGCAGTTCCTGCAGCCTGTCCTGTTACGGCGCAGCATGGAATAACTCTCATAATATCCCACATTGTTTCATTTACCGAGGTGCATCTTCCGGCGCAAATCAGATTCTTTACATTTGAATTATAAAGTGTTCTGAACGGCACCTCATATACAGGTCCTCGCTTTTTCCAGTTCGAGACCATACCAATAGAATCTTCAAAATATTTGTGCATCTCCATATGCGACAATTCATACTCTCCAACAATCCGTCTTGTCATCCTTATTTGCGGCGTTGTAGCAATGGTTACCGGCAAAAGAGCATCGTCGTTTTCGCGCTTTTTCAAAAAATCCGCATAAGTTGATTGATGAGACATACACATTTGCTCTGATAACTCCGCACCGTCAAGCCCCGAAAACCTTCTTTCTGTAAGCGGTTTTATATCATTCTCCTCATTCTTTTCTTCATCCGGAACATCTGAAAAACCAACCATATTGAGTTTATAACCATCATTTCCCACCGAATAGTACCATGCAGCAAGTACATTTCCCTGTTTGAATTTCTCAGTTGGCGCACCTGCAAAATTCGCTATATCACAATCACCGGTTGCATCAACTACTGATTTAACCTTATATGCCACTCTTCCTGATTTGTTTTCTGCAATTATGTACCTAATTTTATTCTCACATACATTTACTCCAACAGCATATGTTCCGTACAGTATATCAACGCCTTCCTCCAAAAGAAGTTTTTCTGCCAAAATAGCAAAAAGCTGCGGATTGTACTGAACCTCAAACCTTTTATCTTTTTCTGTCCGTGTTCCCTTATTCTCAAGCCAATTTTCAGGATACCTTGCCTCTGCACCATGCAATATTGACAAACGCAAAAGTTCTTCTGCTATGCCAAATGATACCTGTCTGCCATAGCCATCACAAAGCGGAAGATATATGGTTACAATTCCTGCTGTACCAAGTCCGCCAAGCATATATTGTTTTTCAAAAAGAGCCACCTTGCGCCCTTGTCTGGCTGCTGCTAATGCTGCAGATATTCCGGCAATGCCACCGCCACATACTGCAACATCATATTCTCCTTTGACCGCGGTCTCTATCTGTTCCTTTATTATCATATTTACCATCCTCACTTAATCTTTTATAATTCGCTTTATATAATTTTGTCGGGTTGGAGACAATTTTTTTGTGATATGCAATCCGAGTTACTTCATCTCAAGCATTTCAATAAATTCATCCTCTGTCAGCACCGGAACGCCTAGGCTCTGCGCCTTGGTAAGTTTTGAACCCGCACTCTCGCCCGCTACCACATATGTCGTTTTCTTCGACACGGATGACGATGCCTTGCCGCCAAGCGACTCTATCTTCTCCTCCGCCTCCTGACGAGTGAACTTCGTAAGCGTTCCCGTAAGAACAAAAGTCTTTCCCGCAAAGGCATCGCCTACTGAGAGCGTACTCTCCATATTCACGCCGGCAGAACGGAGTTTTTCTATAAGCTCAATAGATGTCGGGAGCGCAAAATACCGTTTAATGCTCTTTGCCATAACCGCGCCGACATCGTAAATCTGCGTAAGCTCCTCTTCCTCTGCCGAAATGAGCGCATCAAGCGTCTTGAAATGAGACGCGAGCACCTTTCCCGCTTTCTGACCGACATGACGGATACCAAGCGCAAAAATGAGTCTGGAAAGGTCATTGGCTTTACTCTTTTCAATAGCCGAAATGAGGTTCGCGGCAGACTTTTCTCCCATTCGCTCAATGCCTGCTATTTTCTCAGCCTCGAGGGAATATATGTCCGCGGCATCGGTTATCAGGTTTTCATCCAAAAGCTGTTCGATAACAGCTGGGCCCATACCGTCGATATCCATAGCATCTCGCGATGCAAAATGGATTATATTTCGCATTCTCTGCGCAGGGCAGTCAGCGTTTATACAGCGCACCGCAACCTCTCCTTCTTCGGAGAACACAGGAGATGCGCATACCGGGCAAATCTCCGGCATCTCAAATTCCCTTACGCTATCTTCGCGAAGCTCAGGAACAACACCGACAATCTCAGGGATAATATCGCCCGCCTTCTGAACGATAACCGTATCACCTATGCGAATATCGCGCTCGCGGATAAAATCGCGGTTGTGAAGCGTTGCACGGCTTACCGTAACTCCCGAAACATGAACAGGCTCAAGCACGGCATTTGGCGTAAGAACTCCCGTTCTTCCGACCTGAATGACTATATCCAGAAGCTTCGTTTTCTTCTGTTCGGGCGGGTATTTATACGCCGCCGCCCATTTGGGGAACTTCGTTGTCCTTCCAAGCGTTTCACGCAAGGAAAGCTGATTCACTTTAAGAACTGCGCCGTCTATCTGGAACGGAAGCTCGTCGCGAAGACTACCGAGACGCTCTACCTCAGAAAACGCCTCTTCGCAGGTTTTGTATACATTAAAGTACGGGCTGACAGGAAAACCGAGATCTCGCAAATACTCGAGAGACTCAGAGTGAGTTTCAAAAGTCTTTCCGGTTATGAGCTGTGTATTGAATACGATTATCGCAAGCCCTCTCTCAGCGGCAATATTCGCATCAAGCTGACGAAGCGAGCCTGCCGCCGCGTTTCGTGGGTTTGCAAAAAGACTCTCTCCGCGCGCCTCGCGTTCTTCGTTAAGCCGCTCAAATGTCTCGCGCGGCATATACACCTCGCCGCGGACAATAAGCCTCTCGGGCGCGCCAATAAGCTTCTGCGGAAGCGATTTGATTGTTTTAATGTTATGAGTGACATCCTCACCCGTTATGCCGTCGCCACGGGTTACACCCTGATAAAGAATGCCGTTTCTGTACTCAACCGCAACGGAAAGACCGTCAATTTTAAGTTCTACGGCATACTCAGCTTCCGGCGCAACCGCGCGAACACGGGAATCAAACTCCATTATTTCCTCTTTTGAGAAAACATCCTGAAGGCTATCCATCTGAACCTCGTGTTTTACTTCTGCGAAAGCAGACACAGCGACCCCGCCGACCTTCTGGGTCGGAGAATCCGGGGTAATAAGCTCGGGGTGTTCCCTCTCAAGCGCTTTAAGCTTTCGCATAAGCATATCATATTCATAATCCGAGATACTCGGAGCATCTTCGACATAATAGCGTCTGTTGTGTTCAAAAAGCTCCGCTCTCAATGATTCAATTTGTCTTTTTACTTCTTCCATCTCAAAAAACCGCCCTGATTTCATTTAATTATAGTATATCAAATTTATCGGGCATTGAAAAGACTTTTTATCATTTCTTATACAAAAAGTTGGGAATTTCTCCGACAATCACCGTTTCAGCAACGCAAATGCTTGTTCCAACCTTATTCCCAATCTCGCGTCCTGCAAGCATCATTCCCGCTTCAATCGAAAAATCAAGCATAACGCGATAGTTTGTCTGGTTTATCCCTGCCGTTATGAACTCACTCCGAAAAGCGCTGTCAACTCCCGACACCCAGAATATTTTTAACTTTATTCTCGGTCCCCTCCCCGTCAGTAAATCAAAACCCGTAAGGCTCCCTACGGGGATTGAAATCGTGTCATCAGTCCGCTTAAGCATAATTTCTGAAAGCTCGTTTGAGATACGAAGCTTCAGTAAATTCAGTTTCTGCGTATCACTCGTTATCGCAGAAACTCTACCTTCGCTATCGCGCTCGATTGTTATTATATCTCCCATCCCCTCACCGTCACGCAACTCCCGCTCACAAACTTCGCCGACAATGTCATACGCTATGCTCTCGAGCTCGGATCTTGCTACCTCTCGTATCATATTCGAGGTTTTTGTCGATAAAAGAGCAAAAAGCAAAGACAGACCAAACAGTACAAAAGTGAAAAGAATAAGCCTCGGAAACTTCCTTTTTCCTCTCTTTCGAATAGGTTTAATCTCAAGTCGCATAACTCATCACCCGAAACATTTTATGATATACAAGTATATGCCAATATTTTGAGATTTTGCCGATTAAGGTATTGACTTTTTATCGCAGAATCGGTATAATATTTAGG
>JAZOAS010000008.1:0-11553 GCA_045595605.1 Eubacteriales bacterium | reverse complement strand
CCGTGGCAGGGCGTTCCGGAAAAGAGCTACGGCAAGCGCGTAAGCATAAAAGACGGGGATTCCCGCTTCCGCGGCGGCGCACTTTGTGACCATCCGCACATTTTCGATATGATAAGACATATGACAGGTAGCGATTTTGAGAGCATTTATGCAGAAGTCGCTCCGAATATCCGCCCTGATATTGAGGAAGAGGATATGCTTTCCGTTATCGGAAGAATGAAGGATGGCACGATTTTCTCTCTTGACCCGTCATGGTCAAAGATGGAAGAGCGCATTCCTGTTCCGGGTCCGGGCTGGGAAGTTTTCCCGAAGCGTATGGAAGTAAACATTACGCTTAACGGCGAAAAGGGAACTGTTATGGCAGATTGCTTCGGTCCGAATGTATATCATAACGGTTGCCCGAATGACCGATACACCGTTCAGTACACATATTTTGACGAGTGGGTTGGTCTTATCGATGAGTTTGTTGACAATATCAGAAATAACAAGACTCCACTTATAAACCTCAAATGGCATAAGAGAACGATTGAGGCAATGAACGCAGTTTATGAAAGCATTGCAACAGGAAAGACAGTAAAGCTTTAACAGGGATAATGGCGAGTTTTTTAATACAGAAGATATTGATTGTGTCAGAGGTTTAGGATATGGACATAAATGCTGCAAGAAAATTTTTGAAAGAAAACCCGGTGTTCTGGTCAAGGCTTGGTTTCTGCTATGACCCACCGCTTAAAAATGAGCTTGGAAAACCTCTTGTTTTTACGGAAAATCTCGGCAAGTACGGGAAGTATCACAGAAGCTTTTCGGACATCGGTGTCAAAATTCACACTTGCATTCTCCACTCAGGTTGGGTTGGTGTTGACGAATACGACTATTCACTGACAGACAGAGTTCTTGATGAGGTGTTCAGAGACAGCCCTGATTGCTACTTTATTCCGAGAATCAAGCTTAATGTTCCGGTCGACTGGTGCGAGAAATACCCTGAAGAGGTTTTCGTTTACCACGGCGGACCTGAAACGGCAGAGGAAATTCGAGCCCTTGTCGGAACTTTGAAGCAGGATTACATCGGTTATGAAGCGCCGAACGGTTACTATATGGCTGGGGACTATGTTGACACAAGACCGAATGTCGGCGGACTTATCGCAAGACAGAGCTTTTCTTCGAAAAAATGGAGAGAAGACGCAACGGAAGCTCTTGAGAAGCTCATTGATAGGCTTGAAAACAGCAAGTATGCCGACAGAATCATAGGATATCACATCGCATACGGAGTAAGCGGTGAGTGCATCCTCTGGGGGCGCGCGTCCGAAAGATACGGCGATTACGGAATCTCTCACAGAAAAGCATTTTTTGATTGGGGAATCAAAAAATACGGAAGTCGCGAAAAGCTTGCGGATGCGTGGGGACAGAAAGATATTGACCGCGATAATGTGAAGCTCCCGACACCTGATGAGAGATATGCAAAAACCGATACGGTGAAAGACTTTTTCAGGGGAAATGACACTCAGACGATTGCGACTGACTTTGATTATTTCATTTCAGAAATCAATGCTGATACAATTGAGCACTTCGCAAAAGTGGTTAAAGAAAAAACTGAGAACAAACTGACAGGTGCGTTCTACGGCTACTTCATTCATACTGACAACCCCTCGTACGCGGGGCATCTCGCACTTGACAGACTTCTCAATTCTCCGTATATTGACTTTTTTGCGGCACCGAAGTCGTATTACAGAAACCTTGCAGGAGACCCCGGCGGAATAATGCTACCCACTCAATCAGTAAACCGTAAGAAGCTGTGGCTTGATGAGCTTGATAACCGCACGCATCTTGCGCATAGCGTGGAAGAAGAATGGGCATCAAAAAATCTCGCAACGACAAAAACTGTTTTCTGGCGAGAGTTTGCCAAGAATCTTGCGGATGACTCCGGTTTCTGGTGGATGGACCTCGGTGGCGGTTGGTTCGATGATAAAGACATTATGAACGAGTTCTCAATGCTTGTCAGAACAAATGAAGCTATCAGAAAAAAAGAGCATAAAAGTGTAAGCGATATACTTGTCCTCGTTGATGAGGAGTGTATCAATCATATGAATATTAGCTCTGATTTGAGACTCGGCTTTATGGAGGATTTCCTCTGTGAGCTTCACATGACGGGATGCATATCTGATGTTTATCGTCTGCGCGACCTTGGGGAGCTTAATCTCAGTCAGTATAAGCTGATAATTTTTGCATACACCTTCAAGATTGACCAAAAGACAAAAGAAGTTATTGCGAGAATCCCGAAGGATAAAACTCTTATGTTCAACTACGCCGCAGGTGTTATTTCGGATGACGGAGTTTCGCTTTCAAATGTGTCAAAACTTACGGGAATAAGCGTTTCTGAAGTTTGTGATAACCGATACAGCTTTCCTGCTCTCAAAATAGAAGAAGTGGGAAAAGTTGAGGTTATATATTCTGATGAAAATGGTGCGCGCGTTGCAAAGAGCACGAGAAAGTGCGGCGGCGTGAACATCGTGAACACGAAACCGTTTATAGACAGAAAAAAGCTCCGCGAAATTTGCGAAGAAGCAGGCTGCCATGCATACGCACCGGCAGGAAATACCGTCTATGGCGATAATCGTTTTATCGGAATCTTTCCGTCAGAAGATGGAGAGATGCTGATAACTCTCAAAGAAAAGGGCGATTACGAAAATGCCGTAACGGGCGAGGTGTTTGAGAATACCGATAGAATATGCCCAAAACTCGGTATAACAAATCCTGTTGTTTTGCTTAAAAAATAGAAAAAAACAGAACGAAAAACGGCGGTCGAATTTCGACCGCCGTTTTAATCTTAAATTAAAGGTTCTTTTCGCAGAACTCAAGGTCCTCAACTGTGTTTACGCCGTATATTTCGCAGGTGTCGCCGATTGTATAGGCTTCAACCTTCTTTCCGTCAGCGATAAAGAGCTTCGGAACATCCGTGAGGTAGTACTCGCCCTGAGCATTATCGTTTTTAAGCTTTGAAAGATTCTCAAAGAGGTCTTTTGAGTTAAAAACATATACGCCAACATTGAGTTCTTTGATGTTAAGCTGTTCGGCATTACAGTCCTTCTGCTCAACAATATCAACGATTTTACCGTTCTCTCTTACGATTCTGCCGTAGGCGAGGGGGGACTCGGAAACTGCTGTGAGGAAGGTACAGTCAGCGCCACTTTCCATATGAACGCGAACCATTGCCTCGTAGGTTTCTTTCTTAAGCATCGGCATATCGCCGTAGAGAACGAGGACAGGACCGTCGTAATCTACAAAATGCTCTTTTGCAGAAGCGACAGCGTGACCTGTTCCGAGCTGTTCCTCCTGAGTTGCGAAGAGATATTCGCCCTTCGTTTTCTCAATAACCTTTTCGCGCATATAGCCGACAACTATGGTTGTATCCTTCTGCGGAATGAAGCTTATGTTTTCAAGAACATAGGAGAGAAGGGAACGGCCGTTTGCCTCTCTCAAAACCTTTGGAGCATTGAACTTTTCGCTCTGTAAGCGCTTGCCTTTACCGGCAGCCAAAACTATTGCCTTCATGTTATATGTACTTCCTTTCGATTTTTAATCTTTTATAAATGCCTCTGTGATTTCGCAGATATAAAGCTTGTGGAAATCGCCGTCGGCATAGTTTTCTAAAATTGATTTGTCGATGTAGTTAAAGGTGTCCATATCTGCAGTGCAGATCTTTTTGCAGTTGAGGATAAGTCTTGCTTCGTCAAATGCAACACAGTCGTTCTGAAGTTCGATAGGAGTGAGAGCGACATCATTCATTTTATCAATATCACGCCCGCTTTTCCGTCCGCAAACGGTTAAGATGTCGCGGTATTTTTCTTCAAAAAAGTTAAGAGAGAGAAAGTCTTCGCGCTCTGTAAATTCATATGTATAACGGCTTTTGCGGATAAAGAGAAAGCAGACATTCTTTCTCCAGAGAAAACCTGCGCCTGCCCAGTTTGCGGTCATCATATTGTATGAATCGAGTCCGCCGGCAGAGATTAAGGTCCAGTCCTTTGCGATGAGTTTGAAAATGTTATCTGAAAGCTCTTCGGGATTTATGCTTTTGAAATTTGCCAATTTCATCACCTCTGTCTTATGATATATAAAGTATATCATTCTTTTGGTTTTTTTACAAGTAAATATATTTTTTGTGTACAAGTCAATAATACTTGTTTTTTTTTGCATAATTTGATATAATAAATTAAACTTTTGCGCGCTTTTGGAGGAAACACTAAGTGGGCTTCGTTAACAGGATATTATCGTTGTTCAGCGGCTTTAATTGGCTTATTATCCCTGCAGCTTTGCTGACTATTATTTTTCATGAAATTTCGCACGGATATGTCGCTTATTTATTTGGAGATAAAACAGCAAAGGAAAGAGGCAGGCTTTCGCTCAACCCGCTTCATCATCTCGACATAGTCGGCGTTTTGTGTATGATTCTCTTCGGCTTTGGATGGGCAAAGCCGGTTCCCGTTAATCCGTACTATTTTAAAAAGAGAAAGCTTGGCGTTATACTTGTTCCTCTTGCGGGGCCAATGTCAAATTTAATCATGGCGTTTTTTGCGCTTTTGCTTGGAAATCTGACGCTTGAGCTTTTTTCGCCTGTAAATTCCGTCCTTGTTACGGCAGAGGTTATTTTTGTAGAGTTTTTATATTGCTTTGCGGTTCTGAATATAGGACTTGCTGTTTTTAACCTGATTCCGATACCGCCACTTGACGGTTCAAAAATTCTCTTTTCGCTTTTACCTGAGAGGGTATATTGGTCTGTTTTACGGTTTGAACAATACGGTATGCTTCTTCTTATTGTTCTTATAAATCTCCCGTTTTTCAGTAAATTCCTTGGCTTCTTGCGCTATTTTGTTTATATGTGGATGCAAGAGCTTGTAAATATCATTTTATAGAAGTAAGGAAGTTTTAAATGTCAGAAATAACATATCATCTTGAGGTGTTTGACGGGCCACTCGACCTTCTTTTGCACCTCATATCGAAGAACAAATTGAATATTTATGACATACCGATAGTCGAAATTCTTGAGCAGTACAACGAGGCTCTTGAAAAGATGCAGGAGAGAAACCTTGCGGTAACTTGTGAATTTGTTGCAATGTCGGCACACCTTCTTTACATCAAGTCGAAGATGCTTCTTCCGAAGTATGAGGATATTGACGACGAGGAAGACCCGAGAGCAAGGCTTGTTGAGATGCTTCTCGAGTATCAGAAGATAAAGGAAGTCAGCGAAACACTCAATGTAAAAGCCGAAAAAGGTCTTGATATGTACACAAAACAGCCAGAGATGATAGAGCCGGATAAAACCTATAAATACTCTCACGACCGTATGGATCTCAGAATGTCGATTCTTGCGATGCTTGAAAGGGCAGAGACGAAGGTTCCGCCGAAGATTACAAACTTTGCGGGAATTGTCGGTAGGGAGATTTATTCAGTAGGAAAAAAGGTGGCACATATCCTTACAAGGCTTCTTTCAAAGAAAAAGACGACTTTTTTAGAGTTGTTTGAGAATGTCCGTTCAAGGTCCGAGGTCGTTGCGACCTTCCTTGCGGTTTTAGAGCTTTGTAAGACGAACAGAATTGATATTTCAAAAGAAAGTGAAGAGATAACTCTTCTTCCTGAATCGGAAAAGAAAATTGAAGAAAATGTATAAAGGAATGTTTTTATGGAAATAGCAGAAGTAGAACGCGCCGTCGAAGCTGTGCTTTTCGCAACGGGTGAGCCTGTCAAGCTTTCAAGGCTTTCGGAAATCCTTGAGGTTGAAGAGGAAACCCTTGAAAAGATTATCACAAAGCTTCGCGACGATTACGATTTCGAACAAAGGGGTGTAAGAATAGTCAAGCTTGAGGACTCATTTCAGATGTGCTCAGCGCCGACCTATGCTCCCTTTATAAGAAAAGCTCTTGAGACAAAGCGCGCGCCGCGCCTTTCTCCGCCACTCCTTGAGGTGCTTTCGGTTATTGCATACCGCCAGCCGGTCACGAGGGCATATGTAGAGCAGGTAAGAGGGGTTGACTGTTCATATTCAATAACTTCTCTTGTGGAAAAAGGGCTTATAAAGGAGTCTGGGCGACTTGATGTTCCGGGTAAGCCGATTCTTTACCGTACAACAAAAGATTTTCTTCGTGTTTTCGGACTTGAAACACTTAACGACCTGCCTGATTTGCCTGAGTTTGCAGATACGGAAGACGGTCAGGTAACCTTTAACGAGATTTCTTTGGAAGAAAATGCTGAATAAAGGAAATTAAAGATGCTTGTTGTTTTTTTAGTATTACTTGTAATAATACTGCTGTTGCTTCTGCGGATAAGATTTTTGGCAGAGTACGGCGAAAAAGGATTTTCGGGATATTTGAGAATTCTTTTTTTCAAAATCAAAATTCCGCCCGAAAACAAAAAGAAAGAAAAAAACGAGCCTGAAACAAAAGACAGTAAAAACGATAAAAAAAGCTTTGGAAGTCTTAAAAACTTAAAGGGTATTATCTCTCCAATCTTAAAAACGCTTGGTAAGCTTGTTCGGATGCTCACTGTCAACAGATTGATTCTGGATGTAAAGATTGCAAGCGGTGATGCCTATTCTACGGCGCTTCTTTACGGTGGAGCGTGCGCAGGTGTTGGGATGATTTTTCCCGTTCTGGACAATAATATAAGAATAAAAAAGAAAACAGTTTCAATCAATGCAGACTTTGAAAATACGGAAAGTACGGCATATATGTATGCTGATATTTCAATTCGCATATGGCAGATACTTGTACTCGGTATATACCTTATTTACCAATATATGAAAAAACAGAAAGGACTTGAGAAAAATGGCTGAACACGCACTCAATGAAGTAATGAAAACTACTATGGAAAAACTTCGCAGTATGGTCGATGTGAACACTATAATCGGCGACCAGATTACAACACCTGACGGCACCACAATCATCCCGATTTCAAAGGTGTCTTTTGGATTTGCGTCAGGCGGTTCTGATTTTGACAGCAAGAAGGAAGGGGTAAATTTCGGCGGTGGCGCAGGCGCAGGCGTTTCGATTAACCCGGAAGCTTTCCTCGTTGTAAAAGACGGTAATGTCAGAATCCTTCCCATGGCTCAGGCTCCGAACACAACGGTTGACAGGCTTGTTGAGCTTGTACCGGATGTGATGGACAGGGTAGAAGGCTACATCAAGAAAAGCAAAAAGGACAAAGAAGCGGAATAACTTAATACTGTAATACTTAAACCCTCCCGGTCATATAATTTTGATCGGGAGGGTTTTTCTATGAAAACGCTTGCTTGTACCCTTATTATTTTGATGACTGTAATTATGCCGTGCCGAGCCATGGATATTTCGGCGAAAAGCGCGATTTTATACGAGCCCTTAACGGGAACTGTTCTTTTTGAAAAAGACAGCAGGGAAAGGCGTGCAATCGCTTCTACGACGAAGATAATGACGGCAGTTGTGGTCCTTGAAAATGCAAGTTTGGACGATATTGTAACAGTACCCGCGTCATGTGTCGGAACCCCCGGAACCTCCATGTATCTTAAAGATGGTGAAAAGCTTACAGTTAAAGACCTTCTTTACGGACTTCTTCTTCAATCCGGAAACGACGCCGCGCAGACGCTTGCACACTTCGTCGGAAAGGGGGATATCTCAAGGTTCGTCAGTATGATGAACGAAAAAGCAGAAGAAATAGGTCTTTGTGATACTAATTTCAAAAATCCAAGCGGACTTCCGGATGATGAGCATTATTCAACTGCATACGATATGGCGCGCCTTGCGGGGTATGCGCTTGAAGATGATAAGTTTTCAGAAATCGTTGCAACTAAGAGTAAGAATGTTGCAGGGAGATCTCTTTCAAACCACAATAAGCTTCTGAGAAGATATGAAGGTGTGACCGGTGTAAAAACCGGATATACAACAAAAGCAGGTAGGTGTCTAGTCTCGAGCGCTGAGCGCGACGGGCTTTCTCTTGTCGCTGTTACACTTGCCGCACCGGATGACTGGAACGACCATAAAAGACTTCTTGATTTTGGCTTTGAAAGCTTTTCTTTTTTTAAGGAAAAAGTCTCCGACGGCGAGATATCAGAGCTTACCGTTGTAGGAGGAGAGGAAACGGAAGTATCAGTTGAGCTTGCGGGCGATGTTGAATTTTTATCCCGAAAGGGTGACAAAATAGAAAAAGTCGTATATCTTCCGAGATTCATATATGCACCGATTTTCCGAGGAGATATCGTGGGAAAGATTGAATATATGAAAAACGGAGAGCTTTTTGAAACGGCGATGCTGGTAAGCTCAGACACAGTTGAAGAGAAAGCTGAACCGTCTTTTTTCGAGAAGTTTTTAAGTCTTTTTATGAGAAAGTAAAAATAGAAGGGAAGCGCACATTATGGCAAAGTCTAAAGAGTGTATAGCGATGCTTCTTGCCGGTGGTCAGGGTAGCCGCCTGCATGTATTGACAAAAAAGGTTGCAAAGCCCGCACTGCCGTTTGGCGGGAAATACAGAATTATTGATTTTCCTCTCTCAAATTGTATAAATTCGGGAATTGATACCGTTGGAGTACTTACACAGTACCGGCCGCTTGAGCTCAACACATACATAGGTAACGGGCAACCTTGGGACCTTGACCGTTCAAATGGAGGCGTTGTAATTTTACCTCCGTACATGACGGGCTCGACGGGAAATTGGTATCGCGGAACGGCGAATGCAATATATCAGAATATGAATTTTATTGAAAACTTTAATCCTGAATATGTCCTGATTCTTTCGGGAGACCATATCTATAAAATGAATTATGACCTTATGCTTGCGCATCACAAAAAGACAAAGGCAGACTGCACAATAGCTGTTTTGGATGTGCCGAAAAAAGAGGCATCAAGATTCGGAATAATGAATCTGAGAGAAGACGGCTCGATATATGAGTTTGAAGAAAAGCCGAAAGAGCCAAAGAGTACAAAGGCTTCTATGGGGATTTATATTTTCACTTTGAGTCTTTTGCGTGAATATCTTATAAAAGATACAAGAAATACTTCAAGCAGTAACGACTTTGGCAAGGATATCATTCCGGCTATGCTCGCTGACGGCAAAAAGCTTATGTCGTATGAGTTTTCGGGTTATTGGAAAGATGTCGGGACTATCCGAAGTCTCTGGGAGGCGAATATGGATTCGATAAATCCTGAAAGTGGACTGGTCCTTCATGATCCGGCATGGAGAATTTATGCACGAAACCCGGCAAAACCGGCACAGTATATCTCAAGTGATGCGGTTATAAAGAATTCAATGATTGCAGGAGGTGGCGACACACACGGGCATGTTGAGCATTCGATAATTTCCTATGATGTGAAGATAGGTAAGGGAGCGGTTGTAAAAAACTCAATTGTTATGCCCGGATGTGAGATTCATGAAAATGCGACAATTGAAAACACGATAATTGCTGAAAACGCAACTGTTTTGAGTGGGTCGAAGATAGGCGAAGAGAACGGGAAAATAGCGGTTGTAGGTAATGATATCACAATTGGAGCAGGGGCAAAAGTGCCCCAAGGGAAGATAATTGAGAAAGATGTCGCAGACGGCGAGGTGATATTATGAAAAGAGAAGCTTTAGGGATAATTTTTGCACATGAGAAGTATGATACAATGCGAGAACTTACAGCAAACCGCGCTGTTGCATCCGTTCCTTTTGGTGGAAGGTATCGGATTATTGACTTTCCGCTTTCGAATATGGTCGCTTCAGATATTAAAAATGTCGGTGTCGTTACAAAAAACGACTATTATTCTCTTGCGGAACATTTGGGAACGGGAAAAGAATGGGATCTCAACAGAAAAAGAGGAGGGCTATCGATTCTTCCACCGTCAATAGGAGAGAACAAGGCTGCTTATGATGGGGGCGGGAAAATTTCTGTTCTGATGGGAATACTCGATTATATCAAAAACAGCGACTGCAAATATGTCCTTCTGTCAGATGCAAACATAGTTGCAAATATTGATTACAATGCCTTAATTGATAGCCATATTGAAAAACAGGCATACATGACAGCTTTGTATAAAACGGATGTTTTTGATTCTGCAAAGTTTAAAAACAATGCTTTTGTTGATACGGATAAAGACGGAAAGATTTGCGATGTGACGATAAATCAGAATATACAGCTCCACAGCAAAATGCTTCTCGGGACATATGTCATAGAACGGGGGCTTCTTGAATTTCTTGTTTGCCAGTGTGTTGCGCATAATAAATATGATTTTGAACGTGACATAATTCAGGAGATGTCGGATTCACTCGATATTTTTGCTTTTGAACATACGGGATTCGCAGAAAAAATAGACTCGGTGGATTCTTTTTTTAAAACAAACATGAGCCTTCTTGAAAGAGATGTGAGAAACGAGCTTTTCAATGAAGGGAATGAAATAATAACGAAGGTACATGATGAAGTACCGGCGTTATTCAAGGAAAATGCTTGCGTAAAAAATAGTCTTATCGCAGACGGGTGTGTCATAGACGGTGAAGTTGAAAACTCCATTGTTTTCAGAAATGTAAAGATTAAGAGAGGGGCTAAAATTAAAAATTGTATTTTGATGCACGGTTCGGAAGTTGGCGAGGAAGCTCAAATTAAATATTGCATCGCTGATAGGGGAGTTGTTATTTCGCAATCTGCAGTACTGCACGGTGCAAGCTCTTATCCGTCAGTTTTGCCAAAAGGGAGCAGAATTTAAAAAACTATTTTAATGATAAATAATAATCTAAAAAATGCAAATAATATTTTTAGAAAAATTTGCAAATTTTTCTTGACTTTTTGCTCGTGCTCTATTATAATATAGGAGTTCGTTGCCGGATTGTGTAAGGGTAGCACGACAGACTCTGACTCTGTTTGTCTGGGTTCAAATCCTAGTCCGGCAGCCATGAAAAAAGACAAGGTTTAAAACCTTGTCTTTTTATTTTCTAAGCTTTCTGCAATACTGAGTGCAGAGCTTATCGGTGCATTCAGAGCATCTGAGTGCCATATTGCTGTTTTCCCAAAAACGCTCAGGATATATGAATACGCAAAGCTCCCATATAATCCATATGGCGACGGAAAAAATTACAAGCGACCATGAAAAGAAGCTGTTTACGGAAATAAGCGGTAAGAACATCATAAGATGATCCCAATTGAATATTCTGCAGGTAGTACAGCATTTGTTCTTCATTATAAGCCTGAAGGGGCACCATATAAGGACGCATATAAGATCGCAGACATAGAAGAAAATCGAAAGCAAAACCATAACACCGGCATCAACTATTCCGGCGCGGTGCAGAAGGCTCAGAACCACGGTAAGAGAAACCCAGATAATCATTACCTTATATGCGGACGCGGTCGTATCCTTTATATATTGTTTTAAATTCTTGTAGTTTACCTTTTCTTTAATTGGCTTGAAAAGTGTTTGAAAAACCTTTTGCGAGCCTATGGAAATATGCGCTTTTACCGGAATAAGCTGAAAAACCATGTCAGTCATCCAGATTATCCAAAGAACATGAAGTATTGATAACTTCTCAAAAAAATTAACACCTGAAACAATATCAAACTGGTCTCTTGCAAAA
>JAZOAS010000007.1:0-6700 GCA_045595605.1 Eubacteriales bacterium | reverse complement strand
TCTCCGTAAGCTCCGCCACCCGAGCAGATCAAAGATGCTCAAAGATTTCCTCAATTAGAGAAAGGTGTCCTAAGTTTTGAAAATCATAGATTCACACGCACATATATTTCCGCAGAAAATCTCGCTCAAGGCAAGCGGTGCAATCGGCGATTTCTACGGAATCAAAATGCACCATGACGGTATGGCGCACACTTTAAGCGGTCTTATGGAGAAGGCAGGAGTTGAAAGAGCGCTTGTCTGCTCGACCGCAACAACACCGCATCAGGTTGAAGCAATAAACGATTTTATCTACGAGAAGTGCAAACAGTACCCGCGCTTTATGGGTTTTGCGACGCTTCATCAGGATATGGAAGACCCTGAGCGCGAAATTATGAGAATAAAGAAGCTCGGGCTTCACGGAATAAAGCTCCACCCCGATTTTCAGAAGTTTAAAATAGATGACGAAAAGATGTTTCCTACATACAGAATCCTCGAGCGTGAAAAGCTCCCCATCCTCTTCCATACGGGAGATAAGAGGTATGACTTTTCAGGCCCGCGACATCTCATTAAGATAATGGAAAAATTTCCTGACCTTGTGTGTATCGGCGCTCACTTCGGAGGCTATTCGGAGTGGAAAGAGGCAGAGGAATACCCGAAGAGCAAAAATCTTTATTTCGACACCTCAAGCTCGCTTGATGTGCTCGACAAAAAGCATGCGCTTGCGCTTATTGAACATTTCGGAGTAGAGCAGTTCATGTTCGGAACGGACTATCCGATGTGGACTCCCGAAGAGGAGATTGAAAAGGTTTTCGCGCTCGGTCTTTCGGACGAAGACAACGCGAAGGTTTTCAGCAAGAATTTTGAGAGACTTTTCGGAGAGGTTTAGTTTATGTTTTTTGATACTCATGCACATCTTGACGACAAGGCGTTTGATGAGGACCGCGCAGAGCTTATCGCCTCGTTTTCAGAGGTCGGAGTCACGAGAGTTTTAAACGCGTCCTGTTCGCTTTCTTCGTCTTATGAAACGGTAAGCCTCTGCAAAAAGTACGATTTTATCTACGGAGCCGTCGGAATTCACCCCGATGCTGCCGAGAGTGTTACGGAAAGTACGCTTTATGAGATTGAGTCGCTTTTTAAAAATGAGCGCATATGCGCGATAGGTGAAACGGGGCTTGATTATTACTACGATGACATCCCGCGCGAGGTTCAGAGAGAGGCGTGTGAAAAGCAGGCGGCTCTTGCATACGAGCTAAAAGCGCCGATAATCGTGCACGACAGGGAAGCTCATCGCGACGCTCTTGAAATTTTAAAGAAGTTCCCGGGAATTTCGGCAGTTTATCATTGCTTTTCCGGTAGCGTTGAATATGCGCGGGAGCTTGTGAAGCTCGGTTTTTATATGTCCTTTGGCGGAGCGGTGACCTTCAAAAATGCAAAAGCCGCGCCGGAGGTTATAAAGAGCGTTCCGAGAGAGGTTATAATGCTCGAAACCGACTGTCCGTATATGGCGCCCGTGCCGTATCGCGGAAAGAGAAATCACCCGGGGATGATACCGCACATAGCGGCAAAGGTTGCCGAGCTTTGGGAAACAACACCCGACGAAGTCGGAAAGATAACAACGGAAAACGCACTCAGATTTTTTGGCATAGGAGAAAGAAATGAATAAGAAAAAATTCAGATTCCGTATAGGAATGAGAAATATAAAAACAGCGATTGCGGCAACTCTTTGCGCGCTTGTATATCTGTTTATCGACCGCAACCCGACCTTTGCCTGCATAGGCGCAATCTTCGGTACGGGAAGCGATATGGCAGACTCGTGGCTCAACGGCGGAAACCGCCTTTTCGGAACAATCATCGGCGGTGTTATCGGAATGGTGCTTTTCAGGCTCTATATGGTTTTTGAGCCGACGGGCGAAGTCGGGCTTCTTATGATGCCGTTTCTTTTTGTCGGCGTCGTGCTTCTCATTATCGCGTGTCAGTTCTTCCGCTGGCCGGGCGGTATTCAGCCGGGAGGCGTTGTCCTCAGCATCATCCTCTTCACGCAGAACGACGCCGCAGCATACATTCCGTATTCGCTCAACCGTATGCTTGATACGGCGATAGGCGTAATAGTCGCGCTTTTAATAAACCACCTTTTCCCGCGCGAGCGACTTCTCAAGATTTTCTACGCGCTTCATCTGCGAAAAAAGCCCGAGAAAAAAGAAGAAATCACATCGAAATAACAAAAAAGCCTTGAAGCTTTGCTTCAGGACTTTTTCTCTATTCTTTTACCAGACATTATCCTCTGTCGGATATTCGCCGTCATTCGGCTTGAATACAGGCTCACGCCCTTCTTTTTTCTGGGTTTCGTAATCATTTAATGCGCGCATTACATACTTTCCGAGAATGAAGATAACGGGGATATTGATGAGCGTCATTATGCCCATCGTCATATCGGCAAAGTCCCAGAGAAGGTCGGCACTCAGTATCGCACCAAGGAAAATTACGGCTACGGCGAGCGCGTGATATACGCCCTTTATGACTTTGCCGGGTTCTCTCTTTAAGATGTAGAATAGACATTGGTCAACATAGTAGAGATTTCCGACAAGTGTTGTGAATGCGAAGAAAACCATTGCAACGGTTATGAAGACAGGTCCTGCGCTGCCAAAAACCGCGCGAAGAGACTCCTGAACATACGGCGCGCCCGAAAGCTCAACTGCGGGCTCAACGCCTGAGAAGATGCACATGAAAGCGGTGGTCGTGCAAACGAGCAAAGTATCAATAAAGACCGAAAGAACCTGAACAAGACCCTGCTTTACGGGGTGAGATACATCTGCGGTAGCAGAAGCGTTCGGAGCAGAACCGACACCGGCCTCATTACTGAAAAGACCGCGCTTTATTCCGTACATTATACACGATCCGGAGAATCCGCCGAAAATTGCTTTGAAGTCAAACGCACTGTCAAAAATTTTTGCAATAACACCTGGCAGGAGGTTTATGTTTGAAAGAACTATCCAGAGCCCGACGAGAATGTATGCAATTCCCATAATGGGAACGAGAACGCTTGTGATTTTAGCGATTCTCTTGCCGCCACCTACAAGACAGTATCCGACAAGAATTGCGATGACAGCTCCGATTATGTGAGGAGTGATGCCCGGGTTATAGAAGCTGTATGCAGAGAAGCTTGACTGGAGATTGTAGGATGCAAGCATATTAAAGCCAAGGCCGTATGTGATGATGAGAAAAACTGAAAAAACAACGGCGAGAATTCTTGAACCGATGCCCTTTTCGATGTAGTATGCAGGCCCGCCATAGAAGCCGTTTTCACCGCGCTTTTTAAAAATCTGTGCGAGCGTGCTTTCGACAAATGCAGATGCACCGCCGATTATCGCGATAACCCACATCCAGAAAACGGAACCGTAGCCGCCAAGGCATATAGCGGTCGAAACACCGACGATGTTGCCCGTTCCGACGCGTGAGGCGGTAGAAACCATAAGCGCCTGAAATGCAGAGATGCCACCCCTTTTGTCGGGTTTTTCCGTTACTGCGCGAAGCTGTTCGGGAATAGAACGGATTTGAATGAATCTCGTTTTAAAGCTGAAATAAAGTCCTCCGAGAATGAGGAGAATTATGAGGAGATATCCGTATAAAGCATCGTTTATCGGTGAGATGAGATTTTCCAAAAACTTAATCAAAGGAATTACCCCCTATGTATCGGTGCGGTTATTTGTATAAATTTCGGCGTTTCTGCCATCTTCTTTCGCTTTTTCAAAGCCTTTACAAAAAGGTCCGTTTTATCTTCCCACGGAGTATCGGTGAGCCTGCGGTAAGAGTGGGAAAAGATGAGGTCGGAGATAAAGAGACCTTCTCCTTAATCTGCGTCTTCCGTAAGAGCCTCTATAAGAAAGCTTACGGGTCGGAAACCGTCGTTACACGAAATCATAGCCGATTTTTTATTCTTCATCCAACCGTCGTAGATGTCCTCACCGCCGTGAGAAAGCGTCATAACAAAAGGAGAAAGGCTGTCCCACGCGCTCTGGCAGAAGCCTGCGGGCTTTTCCCAGCCGTTTGCGATAAAGGTCATTCCTTCCTTCATATCGCACGCGTGCTCAATCGGGTTTTCGTATTTTTCCATAAGGTCGGTATATTGTGTTATTTTCATAACGGTAATTCGGCACTTTTTCATAATAACACCTTATTCTTTGAAAAGATGAGGGGTAGAGAGATATCTTGAACCGGAGTCCGGAAGGATTGCGACAATGGTCTTGCCTGCGTTTTCGGGAAGACGGGCGCACATCTCGGCGGCATACACAGCTGCACCCGAGGTTATGCCGACAAACACTCCCTCAAGGCTTGCAAGGTCGCGGGTTGCGGAGTATGCGTCCTCGGTTGAGACGGTGATGATTTCATCATAGCTTTCCGTATCAAGACCCTTTGGAACAAAGCCAGCGCCTATTCCCTGAAGCTTGTGTTTTCCGGGTGTACCGCCTGAAAGAACGGGGGAGTCTGACGGCTCGACACCGACAATTTTAACTCCGGGGCATTTCTCGTGAAGAACGCGGCCAATGCCGGATATCGTACCACCGCTTCCGATTCCGGCGACAACGATGTCAACCTTGCCGTCAGTATCGCGGAGAATTTCCTCAGCGGTTGTTCTTTCGTGGATTTTTGCATTTGCGGGGTTTTCAAACTGATTCGGAATGAAGCTTCCGGGAATGTCCTCCGAAAGCTCTTTCGCGCGGCGAATTGCACCGTCCATACCCTCGGCGCCGGGCGTGAGCTCAAGCTCTGCACCGTATGCGGAGAGAAGAGCAATTCTTTCCTCGCTCATGGTATCGGGCATAGTGAGGATAACCCGGTAACCGCGCGCGGCGGCAATAGCCGCAAGTCCGATTCCGGTGTTTCCGCTTGTCGGCTCGATTATGACAGAGCCCGGGGTGAGAAGACCGCGTTCCTCGGCATCGAGAATCATGCCAAGCGCCGCGCGGTCCTTTATGCTTCCGGTGGGGTTTAAGTATTCAAGCTTTGCGAGAATTGTCGCGTCAATTTGACGGCTTTTGCAAAATCTTGAAAGCGAAAGAAGCGGAGTGTTTCCGATAAGTGATTCGATGGAATTGTGAATGTTCATAATTGACACCTACATAAAAACAAGATGTGCCTTCACAAGCGCGAAAGCCTCGCGCAGAAGGCAGGTTGTAAATAAAACGGGAAGCTTTGTCCGCGCCGAGAGCATAATTGGCGAAAATCCTGCATTTTGGGCAAGTCGGCGTGAACGGTAGATATGATAGTCGCTTGTTATTACGGCGATACTGCCACCGCCGAGATTATCGACGATATCGCGCGAGAAAAGCATATTTTCGTGGGTATTGTCAGCGTTTTCTTCTTTGATTATTCTTTCGCTGTCAATGCCGTGCGAAAGGAGATATCTCTCCATGGCAAGTGCTTCGGTGATATCCTCATCTGCACCCTGACCGCCTGAAACAATTGCGATGCTGTCAGGGTTTTTCTGCATATACTCAATTGCTCGGTCAAGTCTGTCGGCAAGAGTCCGAGACGGAGTTTCCTTAATTATTCCTGCGCCAAGAACGACGACATAATCGCAGGGCTCATCAGCATCTCCGCGAACCTCCGAAAGAATAATTCCGCAGAGGAGAAAAGTAAAGGATATTCCGATTATAGCAAGCGCGGTAACAGTCCTTCTTATTTTCTTAAAGCGCGTAGGGAAGCGCGCCATAAAGAGAAAATACGCGCCGAGCACAGCGATAAGAAGCCCGAGAAAGCTATACCCTATAAGGAAAAATGAAAAGAAAAGAGCGAAAACGAAGCAGATAACAGCTAAAACAGTAAATGTCTTTTTCATTACTTTTTATACGGGTCGGAGAAGACAGCGGGCATTCTTCTCTTGTGACCGCTCCTTGAATGATAACGGTTTATGATTTCCATATCCTCCTCCGAGGTTTCGCCCTCAAGGAGGAATTTGTCTATGCTTGCGTAAGTAACGCCCATTTCGGCTTCGTCCGTCTGACCGTCAAAGAGAGCGCCTGAAGGCGCTTTTTCGATAATGGAAGCGGGCGCACCGAGATAGCGCAAAAATTCATAAACCTCGGTAACCGTAAGGTCATAAATCGGGTTAAAGTCACAAGCGCCGTCGCCGTGCTTTGTGAAATAGCCCATGTATGTTTCGCTTCGGTTGCCGGTTCCCGCAACGAGCCTGCCCTCAGCCGCGGCGATTGTGTAAAGCGTTGTCATACGAAGACGCGGAGCAATGTTTGCAAGCGCCATAGAGTTTAACTCCGAAATTCCCTCAAGCGACTTTAAAACGCTGTTTCTTACATCTGTAAGGTCAACCGTTCTCGTCTCGATATCATACATCCTTGCAACCTCGAGCGCATCGTCGAGGTCTTCACCGTAGTTTCTCTTGGAATGGCAGGGCATCTGGATGCCGACGGTGTTGTCGCAAGCTTTTTTGCAAAGAATGCTTACAAGTGCGCTATCCTTACCGCCGGAGTTTCCGAAAATTATTCCTTTTGCGCCACTCTCTTTGAGAAGCTTTTGTATAAATTCAACTCGCGCAGAAAGTTCAAGTTCGTAATTTCGCATAAATTTTTCCTCCACATTGTTATAAAAATATTATATCACCGCACCTCAAAAATATCAATTCCCAAAATGTTTAGAAAAAGTGCTTTTTGGCGAAAATATAACGGGTGGTTTTCTTGAAAAAATGTATAATTTTCTGCGCGATTTT
>JAZOAS010000006.1:0-2874 GCA_045595605.1 Eubacteriales bacterium | reverse complement strand
CCGCGGCGAGATTCACCGCGTCCTTTGAGATGTCAACGCCGATTACACTTCCCCCGCGCACCGTGAGCTTTTTTGCAATATCCGAGGTATATTTCCCCTCTCCGCAGCCTGCATCAAGCACTACCGAGCCCTGCCCGCAATGCTCTTCGCAAAGAGAGGCAACAAAGCTTGAAAGCTCATCGTAAAAACCGCGGTTTAAAAACGCGGCGCGGGCTGAAATCATCGCCTTGTCATCGCCGTGGATTTTCCCGCTTGAGGACGACATAAGAAGGTTCACATATCCCTTCTTTGATATATCAAAGCTGTGAGCATTCTCACATTTATATACCTTCTCCTCTTTCAGAAGGTCCTTCCCGCAAACGGGGCATACAAGAGCTGACATAAAAACTCCTACTTCATAAAGAGCGTACCTACGCTCTTTCCGCCGATTATATCATAGGCGATTCTGATATCCGCGCCGTTTGTTATGACCATCGGGATATCGTTTTCAAAGCAAACCTCTGCCGCGTGAATCTTCGTAACCATTCCACCTGTGCCGAGCTTTGAGCCGGCCCCTCCTGCAAGGGCGCGGATTTCGTCAGTTATTCCGTTTACGCGCGGTATAATCTTCGCATTCTCATTCTCTCTCGGGTCGCAGTCATAAAGCCCGTCAATATCCGAGAAGATTATAAGAAGATCCGCCTTGACGAGCGCCGCAACCTCTGCCGAGAGAGTATCGTTGTCGCCAAAGAGAATTTCCTCGACGCCCGTGGTGTCGTTTTCGTTTACGACAGGGATAGCGTCAAGCTCAAAAAGCGCCTCGAAGGTATCCTCTACCTTCTCGCGGCGTGACGGCTCGGTAATATCGCTTTTCGTAATAAGAATCTGCCCGACAACCTGAGAGTAGTCGAGGAAAAACTTATCGTATATGTGCATAAGCTCACACTGACCGACAGATGCCGCCGCCTGCTTGTAGCGAAGTTCGCGCGGTCTTACCGTCATGCCGAGCTTTGACATGCCCACGCCGATAGCGCCCGATGTGACAAGAACGACATCGAGCCCCATATTCTTTATATCGGAAAGAACTCTCGCAAGCGTCTCTATGTGGCGCAAATCAAGCCTTCCCGTGTTCTCATGCGTAAGAGTTGATGTCCCTATTTTTATGACAACCCTCTTTATTTTTTCTGTCTGATACACCTTTTTCGCCTGCTTTCAATTAAGCGTTAAAAGTTCCTGCCTCAATTTCGCGGATCATATCAACGCGGGCAGCGTGTCTTCCGCCCTCTGCCTCAGTATCGAGGAATATGTCAACGAGCTCAATCGCAATACCCTCGCCGATAACGCGTGCGCCAAGACAGAGAACATTTGCGTCGTTGTGGAGTCTTGTATAGCGAGCAGAGAAATGCTCTGAAACAACAGATGCACGAACACCCTTCACCTTGTTTGCCGCAATGCTCATACCGATACCTGTTCCGCAAACGAGGATACCGAAATCGGCATCCTTCTCAGAAACGCTCTTTGCTACCTTGTAAGCAAACTCGGGATAATGGCTTGATTCTGCATTGTATGCACCAACATCCGCGACTTCAAAGCCACGACCCTTAAGATGCTCAATAATCTTTGCCTTCATTGCAAATCCTGCGCTGTCTGCACCAATAACTACCTTCATTTTCATTTACCTTCCTTTTTTAATTTTTCAAGTCTTTCTCTTTCTGCCTGTGGCAGTCTTATGTATTCAGGCGTAAGCTCCTTCGCTGAAACCGCGTCCATTTCTTCCGCAAGAAGAGCGACGCTCACCGCCCTTTGATACCTTACATTTTCGGGAGCCGCATTAAAACCGTCACCCGCCACTTTCATGAAGACCTCCGTGCCGTCACCGCACACAGTGATATTTGCCTTTCCCGCAAGCTCCGAGATAAGCTCAGGAATTTTTATTGCTCTGTCTTCTGTCAGTCTTTTAAGTTTACCGCCCTTTGCCTCAAAAATCGCGTTGTAAACCTGACCCGCGCGGGCATCCATAACCGCACATATCGTGCCGTCAATATGAGAAACGCCCTTTGCCGCCGTTTCAAGCGTTGACACGCCGACACATGGAATGTCACTTGCCCACGCAAGCCCTTTTACCGCCGCCATTCCTATGCGAAGTCCGGTAAATGAGCCTGGACCTTCCGTAATCGCGATTCTGTCTATGTCCGAAAGGCTGAGGTTTGAAACCTTAAGAAGCCATTCAACAGACGGCATAATCGTAACACTGTGGGTAAGACCGCAGTTCAAAAATACCTCTCCGAGAAGCTTACCGTCTTCAGTGATGCAGACGGACGCCGCCTTTGCCGAAGACTCTATCGCAAGTATCTTCATTTTCCTTCCTCCGAGATAGTAATTATTCTCGCATTTTCATCCGCCTCATCGCGGGAAATCTCAACGAAATGTGTAAACGAGACCTCGTCGCCGGCATTTTCAGACCACTCAATAAAGCAGATTCCGCCACGAGTGAGATAATCGTCAAATCCGATTTCAAAAAGCTCATCAACGCTCCCGAGGCGATAAAGGTCAAAGTGGAACATCGGAATATCAGTTTCGTATTCGTTTACGATTGTGTATGTAGGGCTTGTAACTCTGCCGCGCTCACCAAGACCGCGCGCCGCACCGCGGACAAACGCAGTCTTCCCGACGCCCATTCCTCCGCGCATCGCAACCACAGCACCGGGAGAGAGAGTTTTTGCAAAATTCTCGCCTATATTCTCAGTTTCATATTCGCTTTTGCAAAAATATTTCATATTCCACCGCCGTTTTCTTTCTATCTTATTATTATACAATTATGTGAGCCTATTTTTCAAGTGGTATTTAATCGTTTTGCAAGTTCTCCGACAAACGGTATCGCTCCAACAAGGTCAA
>JAZOAS010000005.1:0-3761 GCA_045595605.1 Eubacteriales bacterium | reverse complement strand
TCAAGGTGAAGCTCACCCATACCAGCGATGATTGTCTGTCCTGTTTCTTCGTCTGTATATGTGCGGAATGTCGGGTCCTCTTCAGCAAGCTTTGCAAGAGCGATACCCATCTTTTCCTGACCAGCCTTTGTCTTCGGCTCGATAGCTACGCGGATAACAGGCTCCGGGAATTCCATAGACTCGAGAATAATCGGGTGCTTTTCATCACAGAGAGTGTCACCTGTTGTTGTATTCTTAAGACCAACTGCCGCTGCAATATCGCCTGAATATACTTCTTCGATATCTTCACGGTGGTTAGCATGCATCTTAAGGATACGGCCGATACGCTCCTTGTTGTCCTTAACAGAGTTAAGAACTGTGCTACCAGCCTTGAGTGTACCTGAATATACGCGGAAGAAGCAGATCTTACCGACATACGGGTCAGTTGCAATCTTAAATGCAAGAGATGCAAACGGAGCCTTATCGTCAGACGGACGCTCGTCCTCTTCGCCTGTATCCGGGTTAACACCCTTGATTGCCGGAACATCTGTCGGAGCCGGCATGTAGTCAACAACTGCGTCGAGAAGCATCTGGACGCCCTTGTTGCGGTAAGATGTACCACAGCAGACCGGAACCATCTTAACAGCTATTGTAGCCTTACGGATAGCCTTCTTGATAGCCTCTTCAGAAACCTCTTCACCCTCGAGGTACTTTTCCATGATTTCGTCATCGAACTCAGAAACTGCCTCGAGAAGCTCAGCACGGTACTTTTCTGCGAGCTCCATCATATCTGCCGGGATATCCTCGTCACGGAAATCCTTACCGAGGTCATCATAGTAAACCTCAGCGCGCATTCTTACGAGGTCGATAATTCCGCGGAACAAGTTTTCAGATCCGATCGGGAGCTGAATCGGAACCGCGTTACAATTAAGTCTGTCCTTCATCATAGCGACGACATTGTAGAAGTCTGCACCCATGATGTCCATCTTGTTGACATATGCCATACGCGGAACCTGATACTTGTCCGCCTGGCGCCAAACTGTTTCGGACTGCGGCTCAACGCCACCCTTAGCACAGAGAACAGTTACGCTTCCGTCAAGAACACGGAGCGAACGCTCAACTTCGATTGTGAAGTCAACGTGTCCCGGGGTGTCGATGATGTTGATGCAATGGTTCTTCCACTGGCAGGTTGTAGCAGCAGAGGTAATTGTGATACCACGCTCCTTCTCCTGCTCCATCCAGTCCATCGTAGCTGTACCTTCATGCGTATCACCGATCTTATAGTTACGGCCGGTGTAATAAAGGATACGCTCGGTGGTGGTTGTTTTACCTGCGTCGATGTGAGCCATGATTCCTATATTCCTTGTAAGTTCAAGGGGAAACTGTCTTGGCATTTCATATCTCCTTTCGGTAGTAACAGCTAAGGATTACCAGCGGAAGTGTGCAAACGCACGGTTTGCCTCTGCCATCTTGTGTGTATCCTCACGCTTCTTGACTGCGCCGCCAACGCCATTTATAGCGTCCATGAGCTCTCCAGCGAGACGCTCGCACATCGTTCTCTCACTTCTTGCGCGTGCATACGCTGTGAGCCAACGAAGGCCGAGGGTCTGTCTGCGCTCGGGGCGAACTTCTATCGGAACCTGATAAGTAGCACCACCAACACGGCGAGCCTTAACTTCAAGAACCGGCATAATATTTTCAAGTGCTTCGGTAAATGCTTCAAGAGCAGATTTACCTGTTTTTTCGCTCAAGATTTCAAAAGCGCCGTAGACAATCTTCTGTGCTACGCCCTTCTTACCATCGAGCATAATGCTGTTGATAAGCTTTGTGACAAGCTTGGAGTTGTAAAGCGGATCGGGCAATACATCTCTCTTGGGAATAAATCCTCTTCTTGGCACGGTTTTTCCCTCCTTCATATAGAGTAATGATTTTCATAGGTACTCCGAAGTATCTCACTTCGGTAGGTGCCCGCCCGAGGTTTATACATATATATAATATAAACACTGGGCAAGGCGTGACTTTGCCTTGCGCTGTGCGTGGTAAAGTCGTGTAATAGTTCTTACTTGCCTGCCTTCGGCTTCTTTGCACCGTACTTGGAACGAGCCTGCATACGGTTAGCAACACCCTGTGTATCAAGGGTACCGCGGATGATGTGGTAACGAACACCAGGAAGGTCCTTTACACGACCACCACGAATCATAACAACAGAGTGTTCCTGAAGGTTATGTCCGACACCCGGGATGTAAGCTGAAACCTCAGTTCCGTTTGTAAGGCGAACACGGGCAATTTTACGAAGAGCTGAGTTCGGCTTCTTCGGGGTAGCTGTACGAACTGCTGTACATACACCACGCTTCTGCGGAGAACTCTGGTTCGTAACTTCTTTCTTAAGAGAGTTATACCCGTTCTGGAGAGCCGGAGCTGTTGATTTGTAAACAGATACCTGGCGTCCTTTTCTGACAAGCTGGTTTACTGTAGGCATTAGTTTTCCTCCTTTCCTCAGATATTAAAATATATTCTCTGCCGACCGGGCCTCTTTCGAGGACCGGCCGACCGGGAATTTAAGAATGATATTGGTGCTATTTCAAAAGCACCGCGCAGGCTGAGCCAACATGGATTCCACAGGCGCGCCCGAGTTCCTCCATAGTATCTACCCACTCAAGCTCTACTCCGTTTTTCTCACAGAGTTTCTCAAGCTCCGACACTATTTCGGGGTCTGCATTACGCGCGGCAAAAGCCTTCTTCGCAAGTCCGTCAGCGACGGCGCGCTTTGACTGCTTTATACCGACAACATGATTTGCGGCAGCAAATTCGCAAAGCATCGTGAATTTACCTCCAAAATTTACATCTTATGATGCACTGTATAAGCGCAGGCTCATACAGTTTAAGATTATATCAGATTATTTGCAATTAGTCAATCTTTAATGTAAAATTTTCTGAAATTATACATTTTCTGCCTCATCGGGAGAAACGCTCTTATGCTCCATGTCAAATTCGCGGTACATCTTCATACCTGAACCTGCCGGAATAAGCTTACCGATGATAACATTTTCCTTAAGACCGACGAGCGGGTCAATCTTACCCTTGATGGCTGCATCCGTAAGAACACGGGTTGTTTCCTGGAAGGATGCTGCTGAGAGGAATGAGTCTGTTGCAAGAGCAGCCTTTGTGATACCGAGGAGAACCGGTGTGCAGGTAGCCTTTGTGAGAGCTTCTTCGCCTGCTGCAATTCTCTTCTCAATTTCTGCATTTGCATTCTCAATCTCAAAGAAGTCTATCATTGAGCCTGAGATAAGGTCTGTATCTCCTGACTCGTCAACAGTTACCTTTCTGAGCATACGGCTGACAATGACTTCGATATGGCGGTCGTTAATGTCAACACCCTGCTGACGGTAAACTCTCTGAACTTCCTGGATGAGATAGTTCTGAACAGCTGATACGCCGAGGATACGGAGAACATCGTGCGGATTGAGCGCACCTTCCGTAAGCTCTGCACCTACTGCAACTTCCTGACCCTCTGTAACCTTTACGATTGCACCGAACGGCAACGGATAGCTTCTCGTCTCGCCGTTTTCCTTGCTTGTTACATTGATAGCACGCGGTACATTCTTCTTAATTTCGTCGAATGATACAACGCCCGCGATTTCAGAAAGGATAGCCATTTTCTTCGGCTTGCGGCCTTCGAAGAGCTCAACGACTCTCGGGAGACCCTGGGTAATATCGTCACCAGCGACACCACCGGTATGGAACGTTCTCATTGTAAGCTGTGTACCCGGCTCACCGAT
>JAZOAS010000004.1:0-10035 GCA_045595605.1 Eubacteriales bacterium | reverse complement strand
ATGTAACCTTCACAGCTTCTCCGTCAGATGCGGTAGAGATTTCGGCAAAGGGCGTTGTAACAGCGCTCAAAGCAGGTACTGTTACAGTTACCGCTACTTACGGTGCATTGAGTGATACTGCAACTATCACAGTATCTGAAGTTGCAGACCCGGTAGAGCATGAGTATGTTATCGGATTCAATGCATTCAATAAAGATAAATTTACAGAAGCTTCTTCTGCAAATACCAATGAACCTATTGTAAGAACAGGCGTAGGTCTCTATTGCCGCGCGGCAATGAACTGGAAGTATGAGGTTCCGGCGGCGTATTCAAATACAGGCGAAGCCTTCATGGCAATGGACCTTACAAAGACGAAGGGCTGGGCAATGGAAGGTGTTCATGTCGCAATTGGTCACCCGCCTCTTTACAATGCATATCTCAACTTTGAGTTCAAGCCCAGCACATACACAACCGAAACCCCGTCGTATATTGCTTTCCGCCTCAAAGTCGACGCTGCGGGTGAATACGACCTTCAGGCGAATGTATCAAAGAACACAAACGCTCCTGTTCCGGCAGTTTACTTCTTCAAGGACGGAACAGACGGTGTTACAAATACATCAGTAAAAACATATCCGGCAGATGCAAAGCTCGGATATTACGACATCCCGACAAACGGCGGTGCTTACGCAAAGCTCGGAACTGTAACAGTTCCTGCAGCGGGTGAGTATATCGTTTCCTTCGTCGGTGATGCAACAAGCGCACAAAGAAATGCAACAGTTGCGGCGGCAAACGGCGCTCAGAACTTTGCAATCAGCGGAATTAAGCTTGTTCCGGCAATTCCTGACGAGCTTGAGTCTATCACTCTTTCCGCCGACAAGACTGCCCTCTTCGTTGGCGGTGCTACGGCAAAGCTTTCAGTTTCTGAAAACTGGACAGTTTCCGGCGAGAAGGATGTTGACATCGCAGATGTTGAAATCGAAGTTTCAGACGACAAGCTTCTCGGCGATGTTGTAGAAGTTTCGGCAGATGGCGTTGTTACAGCAGTTGCAAAGGGTACTGCTACAATTACTGCTAAATACGAAGGCCTTGAAGACACTGTTGAGATTACAGTTTCAGAGGCTGACGGCAACCAGCGCGACCATAAGTATGTCCTTGGACTTAATGCTTTCAACAAGGCAAATATGATCGAGGGAGATAATCATTCAACTACCCCGGTTCTCAGACGCACATATAAGGTCTTCTACTACCAGCCGGCAATGCACTGGGATTATGAAATTCCGGCAGAGTACGCTGCAGACGGCGTAGCATTCAAGGCTATGGATCTCACAAAGACTGATAAGTGGGCATTGGAATATTCCTTTACAGCAGTAAGTGCCCCGGTTCTCTATGACGATCGCATTAGCTATGAGTACAACCGCAAGACATTTGCAGGTAAGGATACAGGTTATATTGCATTCCGTCTCTGTGTAGATGCAGCAGGTGAATATGACCTCATGGTAAATGCTAACGGCGGCGCAAATGCTCCGGCTCCGGCTGTTTACTTCTTCAAGGACGGCACTGCCGGCGTTACAAACAGCGATGAGCAGACATATCCTGAATCAGCAAAGCTCGGATATTTCAACGCTTCAACAGCAAACGGCCCGACAACGGTCGCTACGGTCGCAGTTCCTGAGGCTGGCGAATACATCCTTGCATTTGTTGCGGATGCGAAGTCTCTCGAGCTCAGCACACAGTATGAAGACAGAAACAGCTACTATATCCAGCCTCTCGAAATTAAAGATATAGCTCTTAATGCTCCGGAGGTTGACGAGTTCGAGTCAATCACTCTCAAAGCTGATAAAAAGAACCTTTACCTCGGTACAGGCACAGCCCAGCTTTCAGTTTTTGAAAACTGGACAGTTTCCGGCGAGAAGGATGTTGACATCGCAGATGTTGAGATTGCGGTATCTCCGGCAGACGGCGTAATCTCTGTTGATGAAGACGGCGTGGTTACAACTGTTGGCGCAGGTACAGCTACAGTTACAGCTACTTACAAAGAAAAGACAGCTTCGATTACCTTTACGGTTGTTGAAATTTCAGGCGAGCCGGTAGATCACGAGTATGTTATCGCTCTTTCAGCCTTCAACAAGGATAAATTCAAGGAGGATGCGGAATATCAGAAAACTCCGACTCTCCGACCGACTCATAAGCTTCTCTACTACACCCCCGCTATGCATTGGGACTACGAGGTTCCGGCAGAGTACGCGGCAGACGGTGTAGCGTTTAAGGCTATGAACCTTGACGCGACAGATGCATGGGCATTTGAAGGCGTTTATGTCGCAATCGGTGCTCCTCCGATGTACGATACCCACCTCAACTTTGTGTTCAAGCCCAGCACATACACAACTACAACCCCGTCGTATATTGCGTTCCGCCTCCAAGTCGAAGCTCCGGGCGAATATGACATCTTTGCAAATGTAACAAAGAACGCAAACGCTCCTGTTCCGGCAGTTTACTTCTTCAAGGACGGAACCGAGGGTGTTACAAACACATCAGTAAAAACATATCCGGCAGATGCAAAGCTCGGATATTACGACATCCCGAATTCAAACGGTTACAAGAAGCTTGGAACTGTTATGGTTGTTGAACCGGGCGAGTATATCATTTCCTTCGTCGGTGATGCAACAAGCGCACAAAGAAATGCAACAGTTGCGGCGGCAAACGGCGCTCAGAACTTTGCAATCAGCGGCATCAAGGTTTCTCCGCACATAGAAGACGCGATTCAGTCTATCACACTCTCCGCTTCAAAGACACTCCTCGCTCCCGAGCAGACAGCAACCCTCACAGCTAAGGCTATGTGGTCTCTCGAAGGCGAGAAGGACCTTGACTTGTCAAAGGTTACATTCTCAGTTGATTCTGAGGGTGAGGGCGTTGTAGAGGTTTCAGATGACGGTGTTGTCACTGCAATCGCAAACGGTAACGCTACAGTTACAGCAACGCTCAAGTCTGACCCGACAAAGACAGCTTCTGTTGACTTTGAAGTCATTACAGACGAAATTACAGGAATCACACTTTCAACAGATAATACAAAGATTTACTTCAAGGGTGAAGTAAAGCGCGAGGCTCAGCTCTCCGCAACTGCTACATGGTCAGTTTCAGGCGTAAAGCCTCTTGACCTTGCTGATGTTGACTTTACTGTTGACGAAGAAGGCGTCGTAGCTATTTCAAATGCAGGCGTTGTTACAGCGCTTGTAAGCGAAGGCTATATTGAAATTACAGCAACCCTTAAGGGTAACGATGCAATTTCATCCTCTGTTGACATTGAGGTTGCTGAAGAAGCAGTACCGGAAAGAACAGAGTACATCTTCGGCCTTAACACTATGAGAAAAGCTCTCATGGCGACAGGCGACGATTATATTAAAACTCCGGTTCTCCGTGGAGTAGAAGGCGGTCTTCTCTACTTCATGACAGCTGCTCATTGGGACTATGAGGTTCCGGCAGAGTATGCAAAGAACGGCGTAGCGTTCAAGGCAATGGACCTCACAAAGACAGCTCCGTGGGCTGTTGAGGGATATAAGGTAGCACTCGGTAACCCGATTATGTACGACCCGTACTTCCACCTTGAATTCTCAACAAAGACATACACAAGCGTAAGCCCGTCATATGCGGCATTCCGCATGAAGATTGATGTTGCAGGCGAGTATATCCTCCAGGCTAAGGCCCAAAAGGCAGGAGATGCTCCTGTTCCGGCAGTTTACTTCTTCAAGGCCGGTACAGCAGGCGTTACAAGCACAAATGTTGCATCATACCCCGATTCCGCACAGCTCGGATACTTCAACATTCCGGTAGTTGGCGGCAACTATGCAACACTCGGTATGATTAATGCAGAAGAGCCGGGCGAGTACATCGTTTCATTCGTTGGCGATAAGAAGTCAATGGAAATGAACGGTACTGCGGCTGCAAACGGCACACAGAACTTCAACATCTACAGTCTCAGACTCATCCCGGCAAGCGAGGATGAGGCGGAAGACGAGATCAGAGTTGCTGCAAAGAACCAGCTCGTTATGGTTGGAAGAACAATGCAGCTCTCAGTTTACCGTAAGTATAAGATTTCCGGCGAAGTTGCAATGAGCGACCTTTCAATTTTCAATTTTGAAAGCGCAGACGAAAATATTGCAACTGTTGATGAAAACGGCGTTGTAACAGGTGTTACAGAATCTGAAAACCCGATTGCAATTACCGTAACTCTCAAGGAAAACCCGGATGTTAAGGGTACAATCCTTATTAAGGTCAACCCGCTCTCAGAGCAGGAGACATACGAATACAGATTCCAGTCAAGCGCATTCAACTGGCAGCAGATGAAGGGCGTTACAGGCATCAATGCTCAGACTACGGACGACCTCTACATGCGTGACCTCGCTACAGAGTTCCCGGCAAGCTACGGTTCAGGCGGTCCGGCGGCAGCTATGTTCCACAACGAGAAGTTTGCTGACCCTGACCTCACAATTCCGGCAGAGTATGCAAAGGACGGCGTACCGTTCCCGTCTATGGATATAACCGATACTGACGGTGACCCGAAGGGAACAGACCCGTGGAAGTATATCGGCGGTAAGGCTATAGACAACGATAAGACAACCGTCTTCCAGCTCCGCGGTGACGAAGGAGACGACGGCTTCCATCCGTACTATGACCGTGACCAGTATGTGGACAGCAAGGATACTCACTTTACTGCATTCAGAGTTACTGTTCCGCAGAAGGGCGAGTATATGCTCACTCTCAACGCAAAACGCCACGGCGGTTCACCGGCTCCGGCTATCTACTTCTTTAAGGCTCCGAGCGATGATGTATGGTACGATGACGCATCCTTCATTGAAACAGAGCAGAAGCTCGGCTACTTCAAGGCAAACGATGCTTCAAAGTCAGGTTACGAATACATCGCAACAGTAAACATTCCTGAGGCTGGCAACTATGTTCTCGGTCTCGTTATGGACGCAACAACAAAGAACCTCGCACAGGGTGTTCTCGGCTACCACGGCGTAGGCGGTTCACAGTACATCTCCCTTATGGGCGCAAAGCTCGTTCCGCTTTACGAAGATGTATGTACAGGAATCTCACTTGATTCTGATACAGACATCATGTATGCGGGAGAAGATCTCCAGCTTATTGTAAACGAAGTCTGGGATATTCTCGGCGAGAAGGAAGTTCTTGACCTTTCAACAATCACATTCACATCTTCTGATGACTCTGTTGCAACCGTTGATGGAAACGGTCTTGTAAAGGGCGTCGGTAAGGGTGAAGCTACAATCAAGGCTGTAAAGAAGAACACATACCCTGAAGTTACAGCAGAGTTTGTAATCACGGTTTACGACCCGAATGAGTCTATCCTCGGTGTTCGCCTTGAATATGTCCTCGGCACAAGCATCATGAAGGACCAGACTGCATACGGCAACCCGCGCCTTGATGCATCAGGCGTTCTCCGTAAGCTCGAAGATGTTGACGACTTCAAGGAAATTGACAAGACAAAGACAGCTCTCTGGGCATACAACAATATTGGTGGCATCACATGGAGAGCTATGTTCACACCGTATATGTGTCTTGCAACAAGGCCTGAAACAGCAGCTTCAAATCCGTTCTTTGCTCTCAAGGTTCGTATTCCGCTCAGAGGCGAGTATTACTTCAACTTTGAAGCTTCCTCTGTAGATTACGGCGCAAAGGCTGATGTTCACCTCTTCCCGGCTTCAGGTATTGATATGGCAGTACCGACTCTTGCAACAGAAGAGAACTACATCGGCACAGTTGACGGTACAGTCTCCGGCGACACAAGAATCTCTACTGTAAACATTGAGAACGCCGGCGACTATTACATCCTCTTTATGCTTGATCCGAGCAACCCGATTCTCGACGGTGAAGACAGAAATGTCTTGAACATCAAGAAGTTCTCCTTTGTAGCACCTCCGGGTGACTTCACAAAGGTCGGAATGTATATCGAAGGCATCTCAGGTGAGGGCGACACTGTTGCATATCAGGCAAACAGAAACTTCAGCTTTGCTATCTGCGACGCTGCAGGCGTACAGCTCGAAGATATTGACTACGACACAGAAGTTACAGTCAACAGCCTCGAGATTACAAAGGGTAAGGGCGATATTGCAGACCTTGTCTATAACGAAGCAACAGGCAAATACACAATTGTCACCTACAACAAGACAGGTGAGGTTGAAATTACAGCTAATGTCACATACGACGGCGTAACTGTTGAAACAGTCTTCCCGTTCCTCGTTGATGACATCGGCAAGACTGGCAGAACAATCTACACAGACGAAATGGTTGCAACTGCCCGCGAAAATATAAAGAAGTACGAATGGGCAAGAAGCCAGGCAACCACTGTCATCAAAAAGGCTGACCAATTTGTATCTCTTGGTGCAGAGTACCTTTGGAACATGAACGGCGGTCAGGGTCTCCCGCGTGCATACAACGTAGCGCTCGAGATAAGCCACCCGATCCGTGACCCGTACGAAATGTACTGCCGTTACTGCGATAAGGACCTTAACGCAGAAGGTCACGGCGTTTACCCGTGGAAGGTTGACCCGATTAACGACCCGTGGAAGATCAAGTGTCCTGAGTGCTCACGCCGCTTCCCGACTAACGACTTCGGAAAGTTCTATGAACTCGGAAGAACGAAAGAGAATGGCGGTCTCTTCGACCGTGACACTGCTCTTGAAAACCATCGTCAGATGCTTATCAATAAGGGTCTCCTCTCTGAAGAAGCTATCGCGATGGAAGGTCCGGGTTCTGAATACAGCGCAGACTGGTTTAAGTACTACGGCTACGGAGTAAAGGGCGGTTACCTCTATAACGACCTTTATCCGCAGGTTGGAAACGCAAACTCAGGCGTCCGCTTTGTAAATGCAGACGGCGTCCTCCAGAACGGTGATGCTTCCGCTTATAAGCCTGAGTCACTCATACCCGAAACAGTTGAGCGCTGGGGTGTTGACGACGGCCACGGTTATGTAACAGGCCGTGTATACAACAACGGCGTTAAGGAATTCCATGCTTACATCCCATACTTCAACCACTTCGGTGTTTACTACTTCGGTGGAAATGCTCTCGCATGTGACGCTATTCAGCAGCTTTCACGCGCATATGTCTATACAGGCGAAGAGAAGTACGGTCGCCTCGGCGCTATCCTTCTCGACCGTATGGCAGACGTATACCCGGATATGTCAATCAAGTATTGGTCATCAGCTTATGGCAGAAGATATCCGAACTCAACAGGTGGTTCACCTGCAGGTAAGGACCTCGGACGAATCTGGGGTTGCTACACAGCAGAAGTTTATGCTGATGCATACGATATGCTCTATCCGATGTTCGCAGATCCGCAGGTTGTAAAGTTCCTCAACGAAAAGGCAACATACTACAACATGGAGAACGATAAATCAACCTCTATCAAGATTCGCAAGAATATTGAAGACGGTATCTGCCGCGGAATCTATGAAGCATGTAAGACATCTTCAATCCACGGTAACTTCGGTCTCCACCAGGAAGCTCTCGTTAAGGCTGCTGTCGCTCTTGACGACAGAAAGGATACAGCTGAGATGATCGAGTATCTCTTCCATGTAGACCAGACAGATGCTCATTCATACGCTACAGGCGGTGACGTTAACCGTAAGCTTCTCGGTACAGTTTACCGTGACGGTATGGTTGAAGAATCTCCGTACTACAACGGTCTTGCATTCGCTGACCTTATCGACTCTGCAGGAATACTCGAGAGATACATTGCAAACGGCGGCGAGCTTACTTGCCAGTCTCTCTACGAGCATCCGAAGTACTTGAAGTCATTCACTTCGTTCATCCCGCTCGTATCTTTGCGCCGCGGTGTTCCGGCTCTTGCTGACAGCGCAAACCCGCTCTGGTATAGTAAGCTTCCGGATAACGAGGCTCTTAAGAAGGCTATCCTTGCTACTAAGGACAGACCCGACCCGTCCATCTATGAAGAAACAATCAAGATGGCACAGGCTCTCTACCTCTACAAGGGCGAAGAGCTTAAGACAGAGCATTACGACATCTGGACAAAGAACCCCGAAAATCTCTATAATGATGTAAAGGAAATCATCGACAAGTACGGTGAGTACGATTGGGATAAGAGCTCAATCATGACCGGTTACGGTTACGCATTCCTCCGTGGCGGCTCACTCTACGACACGGTCGGCGTATCCGGCGTTAAGGATACACAGCGCGAATTTATGCTCAACTTCTCAGGCCATCCGAAGCATAACCACGCTGATATGCTTGACCTCCAGATTGGTGCTTACGGTATCCCGCTTACCTACGACTTCGGTTATGCTGAATTCATGGTAACAGGTGACCCGCACTCTAACCAGCTCACAGCTCAGACAATAGGTCATAATACCATTGTGGTTAATGAGAAATCCTCTGCAACAGATTCGAGCGGTGTTCCGCAGAAGCCGCTTCACTTTGATGCTAAGGATACAAGCGTTAAGGTTGTGGATGCTCGCACACCGAGCGCATACCCGACATCGACAGACGAATACCGCAGAACAATCGTTATGGTTGACTATGACGACGAAATTTCCTACGGTGTTGACTTCTTCCGTGTTGACGGCGGCGAAGACCACCTCTACGCATTCTCACCGTCAGCTAATACAAGACCTGAGCATTCCGACAACCTCACATTCGTAAAGCAGGTTGACGAACCGCTCGATACATGGCGTTACGACCATAAGAACTACTATCCGACATCCTCTTATGCAGGACCGACCGTCCAGTTCGGTGAAGATCCGGGCGGCTACGGTAACCTCAAGTACCCGCACGGTTACACATGGCACTACGACATTGAGCGCTGTGATAACCCGGGAACAGGCGAGTTCTGGCTCGACTGGGCAATCAAGGACTTCAAGAAGCATTCAAAGAATCCGGGCCTCAAGCTCAGACTTCGTATGACAATGCTCAACGACTTTGATGTTCAGGAAGTAACCCTTTCAAGCCTCCTCCCGCAGCGAATCAGCGCAAATGACGACATCGACCACTTCGAAAAGGTCTTTGTCCGTCGCAAGGGCAAGAAGCTCGACTCACTCTTCACAACGGTTTACGAGCCGTACAAGGACGGTAACCGTTATGTAACCGACCTCCAGCAGCTTACAATCGAGCGCACAGGTGGTGCTGAGGAGAGCAAGGATGACGAGGCTAAGGCTGTAAAGGTTGTCCTCGGTGAAGACAGAACGGACTATGTAGTTTACGCTACAAACCGCGATGTTATCTACACAATCACAGACGGCGATTACAGCTTCGAGTTCTCAGGCTTTGTTGGTGTATGGACAATTAACGCTGAAGGCGAGTGCACATACAAGTACCTCCACGACGGTACACTCCTCGGCGAAGGTGAGAGAAAGCTTGAAACAGCAGAACCTGCAATAACAGGTAAGATTGTTGATTTCCAGAAGGAATTCTCACTTGACAACTGGATTGATGTTGAGTTTAGCCGCGATATGGGCGATACAGAAATTGCAGAGCTCGTTGACCGCATGATTGTTCCTGAAAAGGATGAAGACGGTACCTCAAATTACCTCATCGAAGGAATTGAGAAGACAGGTGACAGAACTGCCCGAATCAACCTCAATTCTACTTCAACTGTTGATGATTATGTCGATGTAAACGATGAGTCAAAGGGTTATATCTATATCCTTAAAGACAATCAGAAGTTCGAGATTCCGATGAGCTACGAAGATAACGGCGCTCCGGTATTCGACGCAGTTTCCGACAAGCAGGTATCAGCAGGAAGCTCAATCAAGGCAACAGTAAATGCAACACCGATAGATGAGGACCTTACAGTAACCTACAAGGCAAGAACCCTCCCGCGTGGTGCAAGCTTTGATGCAGAAACTGCAACACTCTCTTGGAAGCCGACATCAGCTCAGATTGGTAAGAACCTTGTCGCAATCGACGCTATCGACTCAGAGGGCCGCGTTTCAACGGTTTACTTTGAGATTCAGGTATTCGGTTCCACCGGTGGCGGAGGCGGCGGTGGCGGCGGAGGCTTCGACATCCCGCCGAAGGACGACG
>JAZOAS010000003.1:0-5361 GCA_045595605.1 Eubacteriales bacterium | reverse complement strand
AGGGTCATAGGCACCGTCAAGAATATTATCGTCAATCGGAGAAATTGCATTTATGCGCACTCTCGGCATCTGTGCATAGCGCTCAATTCCGCACTTCGAATCGAGATACGGCTTACGGTATGGGAAGAAAGGAGTTCCCTCCTTATAAAAATCGTCTGCAATCGAGAGTGAATCAAGAGCGAGAACATCTTCTTCGTATGCATTCCACCAGCGAACGCCAACGTTTTCCTCGAGGAAGTGATATGCAGCATAGATAATACCGCGGTCGCCCTTCTCTACACCACCTGTGAGAACGAGGTTACCGTCAGACATCGCAATTATCCAATTTTCCTTACTCTTTCCGAGGATGCCTCTTTTCTTTGCATATTCTGTATGACCGACATAGATGCACTTGCCGTCAGCTTCACTCTCCGAGACAACCGAAAGCTTTATCGAAAGTGACTTTTCAATGTAGTTACAAAGCTCTTCCGATGCTGTTTTTTCAATAATATGAGCATTTTCAGGGATGACGATTTTGCAATCTGCAACCCCTCTTGTGAGAAATACCTTTTCCATATCTTTCTCTCCTATAACACTTTTTGCAAGCTCTGAACGGCTTTTTTGAAAATTTATTTTGTTTTTACAATTATCAGGCGGTCAACAAAGAGAGCATTTTCGTCTCCCGACTTACCACCGTACATCTCTCCTGACGGCTTGATTGAAATATATACATCACAATCTTCCATCGGCCAGATTGCGGCGATACCGCTTATCTTGATTGAGAGGAAGCCGTAGTCATAGGCTATGAGTGAAGAATCGGGATAATTCTTTATATCCTTCAGGCTTCCTATCTTATAAAGATTATATCCACCCTGGATAAAGTCTTCACGGTAAAGGTTAATCTGCTGGACTGCCACATCATCCTGATAGAGGCTGAAGTTTATTGCTTTAGGCTTCTCGGCAGACTTTGAAGTTGCAACCATGATATAATCGCGCTGACTTCCGCGACAGTTGTCGTAAGAAATCTTGAGAACTGTCGGCACTTTTGTCTCTTCATCCTCAACGGGCCAGAAACCAAATACAGGACGAAGTCTTGTATCAGCCATTTTCGTAATATCCGCCATCGGGAACTGATAAATGTTCTTCGGATCAATATCTTTAAGTTCTGACGGAATATCGAGAATAACTTCCTCATCAGGAAGATTTGTATAGTAATTTATCTCATCCTGTGACAGTGTGTTTCTTGCGCCTGTAGCTCCCGCCTCTTTGCAGGCATCCGTATCGCGTTCTTCTATCGCCGCAACTATTCTCGCCTTGATAAGTGCTCGGTCATACTCAAACTTCTCGCCCTGTCCTTCTGCCTGACGCTTAAGGTCAAAATAGCGGTTGAGCATTACTCCGTCAAATGTCTTTCTTGCCCAGTTGAGACGCGCACGGTACGGCATTTCATCACCTACTGCTTCAGTTGCGCGGTCAAGAGCTGCTGTTCCGTCGATTGCGGCACGGGCATCAATGTAATTGAACGGGCTATCCTCACAGCAACAATATGCATGCACTACGTTGCGATTCATAGCATCTCTAAGAACTTCAAGGTACTGTTTTACATAAGGGCCTGCCTTGCCGTAATAGCGATCACAGAAGTCAGTAATGAGCCACTCCACATCACAGTCGGGATCTTCCATAAGATGAGTAAGCACATATACATTGAGTTCATGGAAGTCTGACGGCTCTTTTTCAATTTCAATAAAGAATCCCTTTACACCATAATCGCGGTAAGCTTTCATAAAGCTCGGAAGTCCGTAAACAAGAGGCAGAGGATAGTTCATCTGAAGATTGAACATATACTGCCATATCTGCAGTTCTGCACCTTTTTTACTGCAAAGCTCTGACCAAGTTTTGAGCTTATCAAGATACGGACGGTTTGCAGGCTCTACATAGCCGTGAGTCATATCTGAACGGTCGCAAGCAAGACGGATAACTACATTATCATCAGGAACTGTATCGTCCTTCGGCGGAATTGCAAATATAACATAAGCAAGAGTTTCAAACTTTGCCCACGGATATACCTTCTTTACCTCGCGCGCAATGCGATTTATAAAACGAATGACATATCCGCTGTGTCCCGACTCCTCAAGAATCTTCTTACATTTCGGACACTGGCAGAAGAAGTAGTCAGCATCAAGGTCATCAAGAGAAAGCGAGTAGTAATACGGAAGCTCAACGCCCGTCTTCTCTGCAAGCTCGACATCTTCCTTTATATAACCGAGAATTCTATTGAGAAGAGCATTGAAGAATTCTTCATTTGAGAAGCAATAATGGCCTTTTTTGATATGCTCGCCTTTTTCCTCGTTCCATGCCCACCAATCGGGATGTTCATCATAATACTGGTCTGCCGGGAAGTATTTTCCCATAACATGGCAGTGGTGCGGTCTTCCATATGTAAGAATTTCACCATATTTGCGAACTTCGGGAGCATAAGCACCATCAGGAATATTATCATCAAACTGAGAAATAACATTTGTTCTTGTCTTCGGGAAGAAAGAAAAACCCTCGACTCCCGTATTGAAATTCATAAGCGGTTTGCGGTGCGGGAAATACGGTGTTCCCTCTTTGCAGAAACCATCTGCAATTTCGAGAGTTTCCAGAGACAGAACATCCTCTTCCTTAGGAGTCCACCATCTTACACCTACGACATCCTCAAGAAAATGGTAAACTGCATACATAATACCACGGTCGCTTTTCTTTACGCCACCCGTAATAACGAGGTTATCCTCGATCATCTTGATTATCCAGTTTTCGTTGCTGGTTCCTATGATATTCTTGTTTTTTGCATACTCGGTATGTCCTACATAGATGCACTTACCCTCTGCCTTACTTTCAGTAACTACCGAAAGTTTCACCGAAAGAGCTTTTTCAATATAGTTCACAAGCTCCTCTGCAGCTGTCTTTTCAACAATATGAGCGTTTTCCGGAATGACTATCTTACAGTTATTCACACTTTTTTCAAGAAAAACCATATCTCTCTTCTCCTTTTATAAAGCTTTTGCTTTCCTTGACAGTTTAGCATATCAAACTTTACATTACAATAGTTTTTTCTATAATTTTTTGTAAGTCTTATAAACAGAAAAAGCCTCGGTTTCACCGAGGCTTTTTTATTATTTAGTTTCTGTTCTGAAACATTTTGACAATGAGTTCATATGGATCATCATCGTCATCATTTTCAGCCACTGTTTCTGCAGGAGCTTCTTCCTTTACATCTTCGAGAATCTTTGTAACTTCGGGGTCTTCCTCAAAGAGAGAAGAACGGAATCTTGGGAAAGCAGGCTCTTCTGCCGCAACGGGAGTTGCCTCAACAGGCTTTGCTTCCGGAGCTGTTTTTGCCTGTACAGGCATCGGGTTTGACTTACCCTCAAAGCCTGTTGCAATAACAGTAACTCTGATTTCGTCTTCAAGGTCCGGGTCAAACGCCGCACCGAAGATGATATTAGCATCTTCGTGAGCTGCCTCGCGAACCATCTCAGCTGCCGTCTCAACTTCGTCAAGACCGATATCGAGAGAGCCTGTGATGTTGATGATTACGCCGTGAGCACCGTTGATTGATGTTTCGAGAAGCGGGCTCTGGATAGCCATACGAGCAGCCTCAGCAGCCTTATCCTTACCTGATGCGCGACCGACACCCATGTGAGCGTAGCCTGCATCCTTCATAATCTTCTTAACGTCGGCAAAGTCGAGGTTAACAAGACCGCCACCTGAAATAAGCTCTGAAATACTCTGGATAGCCTGACGAAGAACATCGTCAGCAACCTCAAAAGCGTTGAGGAAAGTAATCTTCTGCTCAGAAACGCACTTTAAGCGCTCATTCGGGATAACTACGAGAGAGTCAACCTTTTCTCTCAAGGTTTCGATTCCCGCTTCAGCCTGAAGCATACGGGTCTTACCCTCGAAAGCAAACGGCTTTGTAACAACGCCGATTGTGAGAATTTCCATCTCGCGAGCGATTTCCGCAACTATCGGAGCTGCACCGGTCCCTGTACCGCCACCCATACCGGCAGTGATAAATACCATATCTGTGCCCTCGAGCATTTTCTTGATGCTTTCACGGCTCTCCTCAGCAGCTTTTTTGCCAACTTCGGGGTCAGAACCAGCGCCGAGGCCCTTTGTAAGCTTCTCGCCAAGCTGAATTCTGTATGTAGCAGATGACTTGTGAAGAGCCTGGCGGTCTGTGTTCATAACGATAAACTCAACACCGCGGACGCCTGAATTGATCATCTGGTTAACGGCATTGCCGCCGCCACCACCTGTACCGATAACTTTAATGGGAACGATTACTTCTGTGCCTGCATCTAACTCGAAAGGCATATATAAACTCCTCCTTGAGACTTCTTTTGTTACTTATAATATAACATATATATTTTATAATAGAAGTTCGGAAAGGTCAATAGTAATAATTCAAAATTAACATATTTTTTTGAAAAAAGTTTTTCCAAATAAAAAAAGAGGTATCGAAAAACGATACCTCTTTAAAAATTTTAGGTTAATTATGCCTCAACGCCGACAACAACGCCTGAACCAACAGTTCTGCCGCCTTCACGGATAGCGAAGCGGAGACCTTCTTCGATAGCGATCGGAGTGATGAGCTCAACGTTCATAACAACGTTATCGCCCGGCATGCACATTTCTACGCCGTCTTCAAGTGTGATAACACCTGTAACGTCAGTTGTACGGAAGTAGAACTGCGGACGGTAGTTTGAGAAGAACGGCTTATGACGGCCACCCTCTTCCTTCTTAAGAACGTAAACCTGGCCCTTGAACTTTGTGTGCGGATTGATTGAACCCGGCTTTGCAAGAACCTGACCACGCTTAATCTCGTCACGAGCAATACCACGGAGAAGAGCACCGATGTTGTCACCAGCTTCTGCATAGTCGAGGAGCTTACGGAACATTTCGATACCTGTAACAACAGTCTTGCGGCTCTCGTCTGTGAGACCAACGAGCTCAACTTCTTCGTTAAGCTTAATCTGGCCACGCTCAACACGACCTGTAGCAACAGTACCACGGCCTGTAATTGTCATAACGTCTTCAACCGGCATGAGGAACGGGAGGTCAGCCTTACGCTCCGGAGTCGGGATGTAGCTGTCAACAGCATCCATGAGCTCAAGGATCGGAGCATATGCAGCATCGCTCTGGTCATCGCTTGCTTCAAGAGCAGCAAGAGCAGAACCCTTGATGATCGGAGTGTCATCACCCGGGAACTCGTAGTCAGAAAGGAGTTCGCGGATTTCCATCTCAACGAGCTCGAGGAGCTCTTCGTCGTCAACCTGGTCGCACTTGTTCATGAATACAACAATGTACGGAACGCCAACCTGACGAGCAAGAAGGATG
>JAZOAS010000002.1:0-3215 GCA_045595605.1 Eubacteriales bacterium | reverse complement strand
GCCAATTGTTCCTGCGTCATCCCATACTGTCCCCGAAAATAACGGATCTTATCGCCGATTCTGCATTTCATAGAAATACCTCGCCCATATCATTCCTTCTGTATACGTCATTTTTTCGCACCACCGTAATACCAAAGCCTGCCCCCTCTGTGTATTCCAGTTAGACTCAATATCATTGTGACATTTCTGCCCAAGCCCGATCCTTTCATGATGACAAAAAGCACATTCGAGGGGTAAAAGATCGGAATTATGCAATTCGCATAATCCCGATGCAAAAAAATTGCATGAATGCCCCGCATTCTCGTTTCGCGCAATTCTTCCCTCATTACCGAAAAACGCAGGAGATAAAACCGCAAAAGTGAATTCTGGGGATATCTCCATCATCATACGGCTACCATATCCTTTTTCCATGGCTATCCGTGCCTGTTCAACACTCCACCATCCCGGCCTCCTGCAAAAATTCCTGCATATACTGCAGGAGCATCCTTTTGAAGGCGGATATTTTATGAATAATTCTGTATGTGTCATATATGGCTCCTTTGTAATTCTACTGTATTCTATCACACAAGCCATATAGATGCCACAACTTATCAGGCGCATGTCTGCACTCGGCAGTTGCAATTGTGTATATCTCTTTCTAACAAAAAAGCCCCGGTCTCCCGAAGCGTCCGTCTTCCTGTAAATCCTCGTCCGTCATAATGAGGTAATGCGGTGCGGTTTCACAGGTGATGTCAAGCCCTTCCGCCTTTGCCCGTCTAATAAGCTCAACCGATTCGGCAGTCGAGATATGGCAGACATGGTATTTACATCCTATCTCTCGGATAAGCTCTATATCGCGCGCTATCTGCTCGTATTCACTCGCGGAGCATATTCCGCGGTGACCGTTTCGCTTTGCATACTCGCCGTCGTGGATATATCCGCCGATCAGAAGCGAGTTTACTTCGCAGTGGGCAACGATTACGCGGTCAAGCTCGCGTGCCTGCATCATGGCATCTTTCATCATATCGTCGTTCTGAACACCGCGACCGTCATCGGAAAACCCGATTGTGAGCGGAGCCATACCGCGAAGGTCTGCAAGCTCCTCACCCTTTTCACCTACCGTAATCGAGCCGTAGGGGTAAACATCAATCGTCGCATCGCGGCGGATTAAATCGAGCTGGCGTTCTATATTTTCAACGCTGTCGGGTACAGGGTCGAGATTCGGCATCGTGCACACCGCGGTGTATCCACCGCGCGCGGCAGAAGCACATCCCGAAGAAATCGTCTCTTTATACGAAAACCCCGGCTCGCGAAAATGCACATGCACATCACAAAAGCCGGGCAAAACAACATATTCAGAAGAAAAAGCAGAAATATTCGCCTTTGCTGTCTTGAGACAAGAGGCGATAAACTCATTTGCTATATAGCTCTGTACGCTTTTTTTCTTAAAAAAGTTAAACATATTTTCTCCTTATATACAAAAAAATCTTGCCAACACGGCAAGACGCATATACGAAAACAGACGCAGGTTGCCCTGCATAATTTCAATATGACAAATCTTGCCGACCTCACGGGATCGTTCTTAAAGATTTTATTTTTATATATTATACCACCGCTATCCCCCTCTGTCAATAAATTATAATATGAAATTTGCGAATTTTCTCTCCTTGACAGAAACCGAACAATATATTAAAATTATATGGTAATATACGCCTCCGTAGTTAAGTGGATATAACAAACCCCTCCTAAGGGTTAGTCATCGGTTCGACTCCGGTCGGGGGTGCCAGAAAACATAAAACCTCGCGCATCCGCGAGGTTTTATTTCTAACAAAATATTTTTATATTGTAAAACTTTTTTGTATGTTTATTTATCTAACATACAGAAACATAAAACAAAAGCAAAAGGAGATACTTAATATGAAAAGAATTTTAGCGCTCATTCTCGCAGCACTTATGCTCACAGCTCTCGTAGCTTGTCAGAAGGACGAAGTCGAAATCGAAGACGAACTCATTGATGTCGAAAACCCGGATGTTACGGATGACCCAATCGAAGTTCCTGCTGAAGACGAAGCTCCGGAGGAAACTCCCGACCCGACTCCCGAGGTGAAACCGGGCGAGAAGCCCGCAGAAGACAAGAAGCCGGCTGAGAAGCCCGCTGAGGATAAGAAGCCTGCGGCAAAGCCTGAAGCTAAACCCGAAGTAAAGCCGGAGGAGAAACCCGCAGACCCTGCTCCCGAAGCAAAGCCCGAACCGGAAGCACCGGTCGAGCCCGAAGCTCCCGAGGCTCCGAGCGCAGGAGAAACAACAGGCGACATCATGCTCTCTATCTTCCGTGCAAACCGCGATAAGAGCCTTGACGATATCGCAAACGCTTGCATTTCCGACAAGTCAATCCAGTTCTTCGGTATGACCGCTCCGGTAGAAGAGGGCTTCTTCGCTGAGTTTGACGGCGATGTCAAGGGTTTTTCAAAGTGCGTTAAGTTTGGTCCCGCTATGGGCTCTATCGCTTTCTCAGGTATGATTTTTGAGGTATCAGGCGATGCTGAAGCTTTTGCAAAAGACCTTAAATCCCGCGCAAATCCGCGCTGGAACATCTGTGTTGAAGCAGACCAGACAGTTTGCGAAGTTTACGGCAACCGCGTATTCTTCCTCATGTGCCCGAAGACTCTCGGCGAATAATTGAAAAACCTATAAAGCCCTCTCACGCGAGAGGGCTTTATTTACGAAAGGCAGTGACTCGATTTGCTTTTTTCAAGCATCCCCTTTTTATACTATTTCCTACCCTGCGTTTTACTTCTCTACTTAATAACCCCGAAGAAGCTTAAAAACTTAACCCTTCTTCTCTCCTCGCTCTTCTTCTACGGCTGGGGTGAGCCGAAGTATGTTTTTCTCATGATTGGGACCATTATCGCAGGTTATTTTATCGGTCTTCTCATCGAGAAATTTAGAAACACCGCGTGGTCAAAATTCTTTGTGATACTTTCAGCCGTGCTGTTTCTCGGCGCGCTCGGCGTTTTTAAATATGCCGACTTCTTTATAGAAAACTTCTCCCGCGCAACTGGAATTTCAGTTAAAACGCTCGGCATCGCGCTTCCGATAGGAATCAGCTTCTACACCTTCCAGATTTTAAGCTATACGATTGATGTTTACCGCGGTGATGTTTCGGCACAGAGAAACCCCATTTCCCTTGCCGCGTATATAACGATGTTCCCACAGCTTATTGCGGGCCCGATTGT
>JAZOAS010000001.1:0-8366 GCA_045595605.1 Eubacteriales bacterium | reverse complement strand
AAGCGCCGAAAGCTCGCGCTCACCACCGTGACCGAACGGGGTATGACCAAGGTCATGACCCATGGCAATCGCCTCGCAAAGCCCTTCGTTTAACGAAAGCGCGCGGGCAATCGTCCTCGCGATTCCCGAGACCTCAAGGGTATGAGTGAGACGGGTGCGGTAATGGTCGCCCTCGGGAGAAATAAAAACCTGAGTTTTATCTTTAAGACGGCGGAATGATTTTGAATGAATAATCCTGTCGCGGTCGCGCATGAAGCAGGTGCGGACTTCACATTCCGCCTCTTCTCTCGCTCTTCCGAGACTTTCTGACGAAAGGCACGCGTACGGAGAAAGGTCGCGCTTTTCTCTTGCCTCTTCGCTCTGTCGCATATTCATTACATATCACCTCACATATTTTATATACGCCAAAAACTTAGCTTTCCCTTTTTTTCGGAGAAAAATTTTAAAAAGCTACCGAAATTTTCGGTAGCTTTTGATTTTACAGCTTTTTGAGGAACGGCTCGAAGGCAATTCCGTCGGTTTTCGAAACGCCGAGCGCTTCGGAATATTCCGCCGCGCGGAGGATAATGTCTGACGCGCCTTTTACCGCGTTTGCAAGGCTTTTCCCCTTCATTACATATCCGAAAAGGATTGATGCGAAAAGGTCGCCCGTTCCGCAGAACTCACCCGCAACACATTTTGACGAGGTTGAGAAAATCTCATCAAAAATGCTATCGCAAATTACATTTGAAACCGTATCATCCTTGTAAACACCCGTTATTACAACGCGCGATGCGCCCATACGGGTAAGACGGAAGGCGAGGTCTGAAACGCGGTCGAAGTCTGCGTTCTTCATCTCCTCATAGTCAACCCCTGCAAGGAAGCACGCTTCCGTCAGGTTCGGGGTTATTATATCCGCCTCCGAAACGAGCTCGCGCATTTTCCGGACTATACCGTCGGTACAGGTCGGATACAGCTTGCCGTCATCCCCCATTGCGGGGTCAACAAAGAGAAAAGTATTCTCTTTTCTGTTTTTCTTTATGAAGTCGGCGATTATATCTGCCTGATGCTCGCTGCCGAGAAAGCCCGAGTATATTCCGTCATAGGAAAGACCGAGCCTCTCCCACGCCTCAAAGTACTCACTCATACCGTCCGTGAGGTCGGAGAAATAATACTCCGAAAAGCCGGTGTGGTTTGAGAGAACCGCCGTCGGCACAGAGAGAACCCTTATGCCTATCGCGCTCATGACCGGAATCGTCACATTAAGCGCGCACCTGCCGAAACCCGACAAGTCATTTATAACCGCGCAGGTTTTAAGCTTTTCTGTTTTCATTTGCCGAGTCTCCTTTCGTGATGTTAGTCTATAACAGGAAGGTTTTTAAGGCTCTTTGCAATCTCCTCGTCAGTCGGGATATATGTTCCGAGCTCGCCGTTATGGAATTTCTCATAAGCGTACATATCAAAATAGCCGGTACCTGTGAGACCGAAGACGATTGTCTTCTCCTCACCTGTCTCCTTGCACTTCATAGCTTCGTCAATCGCTACCTTAATAGCGTGTGAGCTCTCAGGTGCGGGGAGAATACCCTCAACTCTTGCAAAGGTCTCTGCCGCCTCGAAAATCTCGGTCTGAGAAGCGGTGCGGGTTTCCATAAGTCCCTGGTCGTAAAGCTCAGAGAGTGTTGAGTTCATACCGTGGTAACGGAGTCCCCCTGCATGGGTCGCCGCCGGGATGAAGCCACTTCCGAGTGTGTACATCTTTGAAAGCGGGCAGACCTTACCCGTATCGCAGTAGTCATAGACATACGAACCTCTTGAAAGGCTCGGGCATGACTGCGGCTCAACAGCAATGAACTGATAGTCGCGCTCGCCGCGGAGCTTCTCGCCCATAAACGGTGCGATAAGGCCGCCGAGGTTAGAGCCACCGCCTGCACAGCCGATGATTATATCTGCCTTTTCGTTGTATTTATCAAGTGCTGCCTTTGCTTCAAGACCGATGACCGACTGATGAAGCATAACCTGATTGAGAACGCTTCCGAGGACATATCTGTAACCCTCGAGGTTTGACGCCGCCTCAACAGCCTCGCTTATTGCACAGCCAAGGCTTCCCGTAGTTCCGGGATGCTCGGCAAGAATTTTCTTTCCGACCTCAGTCTCCATAGACGGCGACGGGGTTACCGACGCGCCGTAGGTTCTCATTACCTCTCGTCGGAAGGGCTTCTGCTCATATGAGCACTTTACCATATATACCTTGCAGTCAAGGTCAAAGTACGAGCACGCCATTGAGAGCGCGGTACCCCACTGACCTGCGCCTGTCTCGGTTGTAACACCGCGCAGACCCTGCTCCTTTGCATAATACGCCTGAGCGATAGCGGGGTGGAGCTTATGGCTTCCGCTTGTGTTGTTGCCTTCAAACTTGTAGTAAATCTTCGCCGGAGTCTGAAGCTTTTCCTCAAGGCAGTATGCACGGATAAGCGGCGACGGACGGTACATCTTATAGAAATCGCGAATCTTCTGCGGAATCTCGATATTTACATTTGTATCGTCAAGCTCCTGCTTTACAAGCTCCTTGCAGAAAACCGCTTCAAGCTCCTCTGCTGTCGAGGGCTTATGTGTCACGGGGTTGAGAAGAGGCGCGGGCTTCTTCTGCATCTCTGCGCGGAGGTTGTACCAATATTTCGGCATTTCCGATTCTTCAAGATAAATTTTGTAGGGAATTTTGCTCTGTGACATAGTATCTACTCCTTTCAAAAAGGGACAAAAAAACCTGTCCCAGTACTTTTGCTGGGACAGGATAAGAAAACATATCCTGCGGTGCCACCCGGCTTGGTGTAAACACACCCACTTACGCATACCGACATATGCAGACCTTTGTTCACGGAGAGCCACACTCCGTCTCACATACTCGAATAAATCTTTCTGATCGCCCTCGGAAGCCCATTCGAACCTGCTCTCTCCACCGCAATCACAGCACCTGCGGCTCTCTTTGGGAAAGAAATCAACTTCTACTTACTCTTCCTCAACGGTTTGGAAACATTATATCACTACCCAAAAATCGTGTCAAGTATTTTTTAAATTGCAAATAAAACACATTGTAATTTGTCTTAAAAAGTGGTATGATATAATGGATAATATATGGAGATATGACTTATGGATAAAAGAGAAAAACTCGGGCTTCCGAGATATACGCTCGGTGAGGAGCTTGTCAACGCGATTTCTCACGGGCTTGGCGCTGTTTTCGGCATTGTTGCGCTCGTTCTCTGCGTTGTTTTTTCGGCAAAAGCCGGCGATGCGTGGAAAGTCGTAAGCAGTTCGGTTTACGGCGCGTCGATGATTATACTCTACTCAATTTCGACGATTTACCACGCGCTCGGCATAAACCGTGCAAAGCGCGTTTTCCAGATACTCGACCACTGCAGTATATACTTTCTGATTGCAGGAACATACACGCCCTACACCCTCGTCGCAATGCGGGGTCCCGTCGGGTTTACGGTTTTCGGCGTTGTATGGGCGGCGGCAGTCTGCGGAATCGTCTTTAACGCGATAAGCCTCAAAAGGTTCAGCAAGCTTTCGATGATACTCTACATTTCGATGGGTTGGGCAATCATCTTTTCGGTAAAAACGCTTATCGCGTCCGTTTCCCCTGTCGGGGTATGGCTTCTTGTCCTCGGCGGTGTTCTCTACACGGTCGGAGCTGTGCTTTACGGACTTGGCAAAAAGAAAAAGTATATGCATTCCGTCTTTCACTTTCTCGCGCTCGGCGGAAGCATTTTGCACTTTATTTCGATTTTTGCCTATGTCATTTTATGACATAGCCCGCATTTGCGATACATATAAATTACAGTATTAAATAAAACGGAGTTGCTTTTATGAACAAAATTAACCTTGCCGTCCTCTTTGGCGGCGCTTCAAGCGAATATGAAATTTCACTGCGTTCTGCCGCAAGCGTTATATCGGGGCTTGATAAGTCGAAATACGACATTTCGATTGTCGGTATCTCCCGCGAGGGCGACTGGTACTACCTTCCCGAGGTAACAACAGAGGAAATTGAGAAGAACACCTGGCAGAACAGACCGAAAAGAGACTGCTCGCTCTGCGTGAGCCGTAAAAACCGCGGTATTTATCTCCTCGATAGCGGAGAAACTATACCCTGTGATGTAATCTTCCCTGTTATGCACGGTGAAAACGCCGAGGACGGAAGACTCCAGGGCGCGTGTGAGCTTGCGGGAATTCCGTGTGTCGGTCCGGGCTGTGCAGCAAGTGCCGTTTCTATGGACAAATCGCTCACAAAGCTTGTCGCGGCGACAACAGGCGTCGCTCAGGCGGACTGGGTAACCGTTACAAGCTCAGACTTTAAAGCCGACATCATTTCCGTCATCGAAGAAAAGTTCTCATATCCCGTTTTCGTAAAGCCTGCAGGAACAGGCTCTTCTGTCGGCGCTTCAAAGGCGGAAAACCGCGAGGAGCTTAAAAGCGCGCTTGCAGAAGCTCTCCGTTACGGTGGCAAGGCTCTTGTTGAGGAGTTTATCCCCGCCCGCGAGATTGAGACGGCGGCTCTCGGAAACGAGGATGTTTCAATTTCTGTGTGCGGTGAGGTTCTCTCCGCAACGGAGGTATATTCCTACGAATCAAAGTATTTGAACAGCGCATCAAAAACCGTCATCCCTGCAGACATTTCGCCCGAGCTTTCTGACGAAATCAGGGCATATGCAGAAAAGATTTACCGCGCGCTTTCCTGCCGCGGACTTTCAAGAGTTGACTTCTTCGTTCACAAGGAAACAGGAAAGGTCATCTTCAACGAAATCAACACTATCCCCGGCTTTACGAGCATCAGCATGTATGCAAAGCTCTTCGAGGCATCGGGAATCGCTTTCTCAGACCTTCTCGACAAGATTATTGTCTGCGCACTCGAAGCTTAAAGAAAGGAAACACCTTGATTATGGACAAACGACCTATCGGCGTTTTTGATTCGGGGCTTGGCGGTCTTACGGCAGTTTCCGAAATAATGCGTCTGCTTCCGGGCGAAAACCTTGTATATTTCGGCGATACTGCGCGCGTCCCTTACGGCACGCGTTCCGAGGACACTATCCTCCGCTATGCGAAAGAGGATGTTGACTTTCTCCGCTCGTTTGACATAAAGGCGATTGTCATGGCGTGCGGAACGGTCAGCTCGGTTGCTCTTCCCAAAATCGAAAATGACTACGATATCCCGCTTTTCGGGGTTGTTAAACCCGCGGCAGAGGCGTGCGTTTCCGCTACGAAAAACGGTAAAATCGGAATTATCGGAACTGCCGCAACGGTAAAAAGCCGTTCATATGAGCGCGAGATTTTAAAGCATCTTCCAAAGGCGGAGATTTTCTCAAACCCCTGCCCGCTTTTTGTTCCGCTCGTCGAAAACGGAAGGACCTCTCCCGAGGATATCGTTGTTACCACAATGGTCAAAGAATACCTTTCTCCGCTTAAGGAAAAAGGCGTCGACACGCTTATAATGGGTTGTACCCACTACCCCATTATCGAAGAGGCGATTTCCCGCTTCATGGGGGACGGCGTCACTCTCATAAACCCCGGACGCGAGGCTGCAAAGCTTCTCGCCCAGGATGAGAACATCAGAAAAAACAAGAGTGGCGGCGACTATAAATTCTTCGTCTCGGACGATGCCGAGGGCTTCCACGAGCTCGGCTCGCTCTTCCTCGGTGGAGAGATGCGCGGCGAGGTACGAAAGATTCAGATTGGCAAATAAGGAGCAAAAAATGAAAAAGGATGTCATAATAACAATACGCGGTCTTCAGAACTTTGAGGACGCGGATAACGACAGCATCGAGCTTGTTACAAGCGGGCGCTTTTACGAAAAAAACGGAAACTACTATATTTCATATAAGGAAAGCGAGCTCACCGGGCTCGGCAATACAACAACTACCGTTAAGATAGAAAAAAACAAGGTTACTGTTATAAGATTCGGTGACCTTGAAACTCATATGATTTTCGAGGAAGGACAAAAGCACATTTCATATTATGATATGGGCTTTGGCTCGCTCACCGTCGGAATCAGCACCAAAAGCATAGATAAATCCTTCTCCGAACTCGGAGGAAAAATGAAAATAGACTACGCCATGGAAATCAACAACGCCGTGGCGGGCGAAAGCGCGCTCTGTATGGATATCCGTACGGTCGGCGTGTCAAATTAAAAACGGAGGATAAAGAAAATGAAAAAATCGCTTCTCAGAATTGTTGCCCTTGTTCTTGCCCTTTGCTCTGCTCTCTCGGTTTTTGCTTTTGCCGCAGATGAAATTGACTTTGGCAAGAAGTTTGACGAGGCTCTCGGCATATATTCTTCGCTGAGCCTTTTTGCAACACCGGATTCCGACTACATACGCGATGCGCTCATTGAATGTTTTGAGGAAGACCCCGACTTTTTCTACGAGTTCATGAGCAAAATCTACGAGAAAAACGACCGCTATTCTCACTACATGGCTCCGCAGAGCTATGAGGCGTCATACGGAAACAAAAACACAATGGTGGGAATCGGCGTTACCATCGCCCTTTCGGAAGATTCGGACTACCTCACAATCCAGAGCGTAACATCAAAGAGCCCTGCCGCCGTTGCCGGACTCAAGCCCGGAGACAAGCTCGTTTCTGCCGACGGAGTCTCCCTTCGCGGTTTTGTTCCTGCAGAGGCGGGAATGGTAATCCGCGGTGAGGAAGGAACCTTCGTCGATATCAATGTTCTTCGCGGTGAGGAAAAGCTCTCCTTCAAGGTAAAACGCACCGTTCTTGAGCTTTCCGATGTAAATCACACAATCATCAATGAAAAAATAGGCTATCTCGAGCTCAAGCAGTTTGACGGCCTTAAAACCTTCATAAACTTCATCGAAGCTTACAAAGAGTTCAGAGAAAAGGAAGTAAACACTATCATCCTCGACCTCCGCAATAACCGCGGCGGTGATATGGGCTGCTTCATTAATATTATGGATAACATCGTCCCGAAAAAGGACGTCCCCTATCTTATGACCTGGCAGGCAAACCCGTTAAAGCTCGAGGTATATCAGACTGAAGGATACGGCTTTGAAATCAATAAATTCGTCATCCTCATAAACGAATATACCGCATCTGCCGCAGAGCTCCTCGCAGGAAGCCTTCAGGACCTCGGGTACGGCGTTGTTGTCGGCAAGACCTCAGTAGGAAAAGGTATGGGCCAAAGACACATCCAGACAAGCTCAGGCGACGAGGCAGTTGTCACGGTTGTTGACCTCAAGCTCCCAATAAGCGGCAGCTACGACGGAATAGGCATCAAGCCGAACTTCGAAGTTGACTTGAAGCTTACCCCCTACAAGCTTCCGTATATGACAAGAATCCAGCCGAAGACAATGGTAAGCAAGATAAAGACTGCAAATGTAAAGGCGCTTGAAGAGAGACTTGCAATTCTCGGATACTTCTACGGCGAGGTTGATGACAACTGGGACGAAAAGACCGTATTTGCACTCAATATGTTCTGCCGTGATGAAAATCTTCCGAAGGTCACCTCCTTCTGCAGCTGGGAGCTTCTTGAGAAGATTGACGAAAAAACAAAAGCCCTTGAGCAGAAATTTATCGTCGAAGACACTCAGCTTGAACGCGCGATAAAGCTTGCCGAGGAATATTCAAAAAGTGACAAAAAAGCCGAGTGTATTGACCTGGATTTAATCGATTTCAGAAGAGATTAAAATTTTTTCAGCAAAAACACTTGCAAAATATGTATATATATGTTATACTTCAACATATAGTAAGAAAGTAGGTTCGAGAGTGGGCGATGTCGTCCACTCTCGTATTACTTGTAAGGGGTGTTTTTTTGAACAAGATTACCGAAACCGTTACAGCTCTCGCCCTTCCCGTTGCCGAAAAGCTCGGCCTTGAAATATGGGATGTCGAATTCGTAAAAGAAGGCGGCGAGTATTACCTCCGCGTTTATATTGACCGCGAAGGCGGCGTCACGATTGACGATTGTGAAAGCTTCTCCCGCGCATTTGACAAAATTCTCGACGAGGCTGACCCGATTGACGCGTCATACATCTTCGAGGTATCAAGCGCAGGGCTTGAAAGGCGCCTCTACCGCCCGAGCGATTTTGAGAAGTATATGGGAAGCCCCGTTACTCTCAAAACCTTCTCTCCGAAGAACGGAAAAAAGGAATTTCTCGGAAATCTCGCTTCCTACGAAAACGGAGGCGTTACTCTCTCCCTCGACGGAGAGGAACTCTCTTTTGACAAGAAAGAAATCGCATCTGTAAGATTGCGTGTTGAATTTTAAATAATACATCAAATATAAGAAAAGGGGACGATTGAAAAATGAACGCAGAATTTTTTGCCGCCATCGCACAGTTGGAGGCTGAGAAAGGAATTCCTCAGGACTATATGCT